>NZ_JAAUVM010000012.1:0-174294 GCF_012030485.1 Pseudomonas sp. B14(2022) | reverse complement strand
GCCCACCCCCACCTAAACTCTCCCCATATTATTTCAACGGACAGAGGGTTCACCATCATGGGCAAACGTCATCCCAATCTCCCCGCCTGGCAATGGCGTAACTACCCGCAGAACCATCAGCACCCGACCAACCTGGCGTTGCACCTGATTGCCGTACCGCTGTTTATCATCGGGTTTCTGTTGATTGTGTCCGGAGTGTTCAGCCTGAGCCTGGCCAGTTTCGCCATTGGCGTAGTCGGCATCCTCGCGGGCCTGGCGCTGCAGCGTCATGGCCATAGCCTGGAAGCCCAGGCCAGTGAGCCATTCAGTGATCGTAAAGACGCGGTGCAGCGTCTGGTGGTCGAGCAGTTCGTGACGTTCCCGCGCTTTGTGTTGAGCGGTGGCTGGTGGCGTGCCTGGCGGCAGCGCCACTGAGCATCAGGCGAAGACCACCACGGTCTGGCGGCTGAGGGCGATCAACGCGCCGGTTGGGCTCCACAGCGCGGCGGCGGCGTGGCCGTAGCCGTCGCGCGCATGTTCAATGCTGACGTGGTACTGGCACCAGTCCAGGGTCGTCAGATTCTGCAACGGCTGGATGAACTCGATGGTCCAGGTCAGGGTGCTGCCCGGAGCAGGCTTTTTCAGGTGCGGCAGCAGCGCCGGTGGCCAGGCATCGACCAGGGCGAGGATATGCGCTTCGGTCAGCGGTTCCTCCTTCACATCCCCGCGCAAGCGAACCCACCCGCCCATCTCGCGGGATTTATTACCGGTAAACGGCAAACCGCCAACGCTCCAGCGCATCGCCAGGTGGCGCATGAACTCAGGCGTGACGCCCTTGATATAGGGCAGTTCCTGGCATTCATCCCAGTGCTTGAACGTTGGCGGTGGTTCGCTCGCCACCTCGATTTCCGACTCGCGGGACGCACCAAAACTCGCCTGGACCAGCGTCGCCACGTCACCCTTCTGCACCACGCGACCGAGCAACTGGCTGACCGCCTTGCCTTCACGCAACACTTCGACTTGATAGCTGGCGGGTACATCGGGCTCGACCGGGCCAACGAAGGTGATCGCGAGCGAGCGCAGTGGGCGGTCCGTCGGCACCTGGGCGCGCAAGGCTTCGTGTTGCAACGCCGCGACCAGGCCACCAAAGGACGCTCGGCCCTGGGCCCATTCGGCAGGAATGGTGATCTCCAGCGGGTTGCTACGGGCGGCGTCGAGCAAATCACTAAAGCGCATGGCGACCTCACATCAAAAGAAACAGATGGTCGATCTTAACCATGGAGCCGGCAAGGTACAGCGCTTATTCCGGCCAAAAGCCGGACCGATTTAGAAACAATCCGCGCTGAGTTTGTCCAGCACCCGATCCGCCTGCCCTTCGGCCTTGGCCATGGTGCGATGCCATATTGCAACACAGGGCTGCAGATCAGCTTGATATTCGGCCTGGGCTAACCATTGCCAGCAGTCATGCCAATCACCCAGTGCCGCTTGGGCTTTTTTCAGGCGTGGCAGGGCATTGGAGGGCAACTTATCCAGCTGGGGGTAAGCCTCGGCGGCATAGCGCACACGCTTGATCAACAAGCGCAAACGGTGGCGATCATGGTCTGGATCTTTCAGTGCTTGATCGAGTTTCTGCCATTGCTTGGCCAGGCGCTTCTCAATGCGCGGTCGCAAACCCTTGAGCAATTTCTGGTGTTCCGAGGCGCGGATAAAGCGCGGGAATGCATCAAGGATCAGCAGCAGATGGGCAACTTCCGGGCCTTGCGCCACCTGGCGATAGGCGTCGGGTTGCAGGCGCAGGCGTCGATCAGCGGCCTCGTGATAACCATGCTGATGCAAATACGCCGCCAGCACCTCTCGGTCGCGCAGTGGCGTCGTCAACTGGCCGACCGTGCCGGCGGCCAATTCAAGCTGTTCCACACCCGGCAGCCCGCGCAAAGGGCGCAACAGGCTGCGCAGGCGGCGCACGGTGGTGCGCAGATCATGCAGGGCTTCATCATCGGTGACGGCAGCGAGGCGAGCCTGGCAGCTCAGTAACCCTACTTCCAGGCCAATGACCTGAGCGACTAACTGATCGACCAAAGCTGACATCCTGCCCTCACTCTCAGATGAAAAATCCCACTCTGCGCGGCCAGTTAACGCCCGGCGCGCGACTCACGAATATAGAACCGCGCTTTCTCGGCCTTGTTTGAGCAGCCTTCAAACGCTTCGAATTGCTGCTGAGTCTTGGCGCCAGTTAACAAAGACAGGGCCTTGGAGTAGCTGACGGTGCCGGCAAAACCTTCGGCCTTGGCCAGGTCGAGCTCTTTCCAGGCGGCATCCAATTGCGAGCCACAGCTGTCGCGGTATGCGGTTTTCCCGGCGCAACCCGCCAGGGCCAACATGATCACAGGCACACACATCCAGGCTTTCATCGATGACACCTCAAAATAAAGAAAAACAGTCGTACGGTGTAGACGTTGCCTACAAGAAAAAGTGCCTTGTCCTTAGCCTGAAATCGGTAGTACCTATTGCCAGAGCATACCCGAGCCTGAGCGCTATTCTTGAAAAATATTGCCAGGCGCAACGAAGATTGAAGCAGCCCCTAAAATAGGTGCATTGTGGGCACCCGCTTATGAAGGACATCGACCATGAAGAAACGTGTTGCCTTGGTGCTGGGGTCCGGCGGGGCCAGAGGCTATGCCCATATCGGAGTAATCGAGGAAATCGAACGGCGCGGTTACGACATCGCCTGTATCGCCGGTTGCTCCATGGGTGCCGTGGTGGGTGGGATCTACGCCGCGGGCAAACTGGACGAGTATCGAAACTGGATTGAAAGCCTCGACTACCTCGACGTGCTGCGTCTGGTGGACGTCAGTTTCCGCCTTGGGGCGATTCGTGGCGAAAAGGTCTTCGGGCAAATCCGCAAGATCGTCGGCGAGATCAATATCGAAGAGCTGCGCATCCCCTACACCGCCGTCGCCACCGACCTGACCAACCAACAGGAAATCTGGTTCCAGGAAGGTTGCCTGCACCAGGCCATGCGCGCCTCGGCGGCGATTCCAAGCCTGTTCACCCCGGTGATGCAAGGCAACCGCATGCTGGTGGACGGCGGCCTGCTCAACCCGCTGCCCATCGTGCCGGTGGTGTCGAGCCATTGTGACCTGATCATCGCGGTCAACCTCAACGCCACCAACCAGAAACACTACCATTTGCCGGTGATCCAGCGCCCGCCGGCGTTCAAGAGCCGCTTCAACAGCCTGGCGAAATCACTGGGTTCGCACCTGCCGTTTCGCCGCAAGCAGGCCGAGCAGTTGATGAAACTCGAGCAGGAAGCCTTGCAGGCCCAGGCGGCCGAGATCAATCCGTGGCTGGAGTCGGCCGAGCCAGAATCCCAGCAACCCGCCGCCGCACCGGAAAAGCCTGGGGCGCCGAAGTCGGCTACCGGGTCGTTCATCATCGATAACGTCGGGCCGGCGTCACTGCTGGACCTGATCAACCAGAGTTTCGAGGTGATGCAGACCTCGCTGGCGCAATACAAGATCGCGGGCTACCCGCCGGATGTGCTGATCAACGTGCCGAAGCGGGTGTGCCGGTTTTTCGAGTTCTACAAGGCCCCGGAGTTAATCGCACTGGGCCGGGAAATTGCCAGCGATACACTGGATCGCTATGAGAGTGAGCAGCGCTGACAGCTGTCAGGCACTCAACAACCGATACCCCACTCCCGCCTCGGTCACGATAAACCTCGGCTGGGTCGGATCATCCGCCAGCTTCTGGCGCAGATGCCCCACCACAATCCGCAGGTAGTGACTGTCTTCGGTGTGAGTCGGCCCCCAGATGTCCTTGAGCAGTTGCTGCTGGGTGATCACCCGTCCCGGATGCCGCGCCAGTTGTGCCAGCACGGCGTATTCCTTGCGGGTAAGTGCCACCTCGGCGCCGTCCAGCAGCACGCGGCGATAGGCCAGGTCCACCATCAACGGGCCAAACTGCAACGCCGCTTCCTGGGGCTCGCCCACGGGTGCCTGACGCAATAAGGCCCGCACGCGAGCCAGGAACTCCTGGATGCCGAAGGGCTTGGTGACATAATCATTGGCGCCACCGTCGAGGGCTTCGACCTTCTGCCCTTCGCTGGCCCTTACCGACAGCACCAGTACCGGCACCGTCGACCACTCACGAAACTCGCGCAGTACCTGCTGGCCGTCCATGTCCGGCAGGCCCAGGTCGAGCACCAGCAAGTCGGGCTTGCTCAACGCCGCCTGGGCCAGGCCTTCGTTGCCGGTACCGGCCTCGATCACTTTGTAGCCCTGGGAAGCCAGGCTGATGCGCAGGAATTTGCGGATTTGCGGTTCGTCATCAATGACTAAAATCGTCGCGGTCTGGCTCATGGCGTCCAATCAACATCCGTAGAGAAAACAGGGTAGCTCACGCCTCGCCTTCCAGGCCAGGCTGTGTCGGCAATGGCAGGAACAAGGTGATACAGGTACCGCGCCCATCAATGCCCTCGGCCACGCTGATATGCCCACCGTGGGCGCCGACCATGCCCTGGCAGATCGCCAGGCCCAGGCCGGTGCCCTGCCCGCCTCGATCACCGCGTGCAGCGGTGTAGAACATATCGAAAATCTTCGCCCGCTCATCCTCAGGAATACCCGGCCCCTCATCCGCCACAGCGAAAAACAATTGGTTATTCGCCACACCGGCACTGAGTTGCAATCGACCTTGGGGCGGTGAAAAACGCGCGGCGTTTTCCAATACATTGACCAGTGCCTGTTCGATCAACGCGGCATGTACATAGAGCAACGGCAACTCCGCCGGCACATCGGTGCTCACCAGCAGCGGCGCCAGCACCGCGCGCAAACGCCCGAGCGCACTGCCGACAATATCGCCGGGCGACACCCAGTCCCGCGCCAGCTTCAGCGCCCCATGGCCCAGCCGAGTCATGTCCAGCAGGTTCTGGATATAGCGGTCCAGGCGTTCGGCTTCATCGCGGGTGCCTTCAAGCAACTCGCGGCGATCCTCCAGGGGGATGGCTTCGCCGAGCGCCAGCAGGCTGTCGATACTGCCGCGCATGGAGGTCAACGGTGTGCGCAAATCGTGGGACACCGACGCAAGCAAGGCGCTGCGCAGTTGCTCGGTTTCGCCATGCAAACGTGCGGATTCCAACTCCTGGGCCAACTGCGCCCGCGCCAGGGCCTGGGCCAGAGGCTGGCTCAAGGCGGTCAGCAAACGACGCCGCTGGCCACTCAATTCCAGACCCGGCTTGGCACTGACGCCGAGCAACCCCAGCGGCCCCTCCTCACCCGACAACGGCCACCACCACCAGCGCCCGAACGGCAAGGTGCCGGTGCCCATGCCTGCCGGCTGGTCATGCTGCCAGGCCCAATCGGCCGCAGCACGCTCGGCTTCGGTGAAGGTCAGCGGGCCGCCGGTCTCGACCTTCCAGCCACCCTGGCCGTCGCGATTGACCAGGCACAGATCCAGGTCGCTCCAGCCTTCCAGGTGGTGGGCGGCGGCGCTGATCACCGCCTGGCGGTCGGTGGCGGCGGTGAGTTTGCGCGACAGGTCGAGCAGTTCGCTGGTTTCTTCCTGGGTGTCGCGCAACGCCTGCAACTGGCGGCGCTGGCGCGCGGCAAGGTTGCCGGTCAGCGCCGCCATCAGCAGGAAGAACAACAGGGTCAGCACGTCTTCTTCGCGCTGGATGGCAAAGGAAAAGCTCGGCGGAATGAACAGAAAGTCATACGCCAGGAATGACAACGCCGCACACACCAGGGACGGCCCCAGGCTGCTGCGCACGGCCACCAGCAACACGGCGGCGAGAAACACCAGCGAGATATTCGGCAGTGGCAACACGCTTGCCACTGCCCAGGCCACGCCGGCGGCGATGATGGTCGCCACCACGGCCAAGGCGTAATCGAACCACACCAGACCGCGCACATCCGGCAAGCGTGGGACTGCGGGCACATCGTCGCTGTCGAGGACGTTGATTTCCAAACCCCGGGCATTACGCAACAACCGCGCCGCCAAGCCGCCACCGAACAGGCGACGCCGCCAACCCATTCGCGACTGCCCCACCAACAGCAGGCTGGCGCGGCGTTCGGCAGCATGCTGGATCAAGGTCTTGGCCACCTCCCCCGCCCGCAGCAGCACCACTTCGCCGCCAAGACGCTCGGCCAGTTGCTGGGCGTTTTGCAGGCGCAGGCGGGCCTGTTCATCCCGCGCACGGCCGTTGTCGATATGCACCAGGCTCCACGGCAAATGCCGACGCTGGGCGACGCGACTGGCATGGCGCACCAGGCGTTCGGCTTGCGCGTCGCCATCCACGCCCACCAACAAGCGCCCACGCACCGCCGGCGCCGCCTGGCCGAGCTGGCGATAGCCCTGGGCCAAATCGTCGTCGACGTGGGCGGCGGCAGTCTGCATCGCCAGCTCACGCAGGGCCATCAGGTTGGTCTGGGTAAAGAATGCATCGATGGCAGCGCGGGCCTGCTCCGGCACATAGACCTTGCCGTCGCGCAGACGCTCGAGCAGTTCGCGGGACGGCAGGTCGATCAGCAGCAGTTCGTCGGCTTCCTGCAGCACCCAATCCGGCAAGGTTTCGCGCACCTGTACACCGGTGATGCCGCGGACCTGGTCATTCAGACTTTCCAAGTGCTGGACGTTGACCGTGGTAAACACGTTGATGCCGGCGGCGAGCAGTTCCTGGATGTCTTGCCAGCGCTTTTCATGGCGGCTGCCGGGGGCGTTGCTGTGGGCCAGTTCGTCCACCAGCACCAGCTTGGGCTTGGCGGCGAGCAGGCCGTCGAGGTCCATTTCTTCGAGCATCACGCCACGGTATTCGCTGCGCAACAGCGGTTGTTGCGGCAGGCCGCTGAGCAACGCTTCGGTCTCGGCGCGGCCGTGGGTTTCAACCACGCCGGCGATCAGTTTGACGCCCTGGCGCAGTTGGGTGTGGGCGGCCTGGAGCATGGCGTAGGTCTTGCCCACACCCGGCGCGGCGCCGAGGAAAACTTTGAGCCGGCCACGGCCGTCCCGGGGCAGATCGGCTAACAGGGCATCGGCGCGGCCGGAGTCGCTCATGCTGGGGTTTCCTTCAATTGTTCAGACCCAGAGAAAATCCAATGTGGGAGGGGCTTGCCCCCGATTTCGGTGGTTCAGTCGATACCTGTGTTGACTGACACTCTGCTATCGGGGGCAAGCCCCCTCCCACAGGGTTCAGAGTTTTTCCAGGGCCATGTTCAGCGCCAGCACATTCACCACAGGCGGCCCCACCAGCGGGCTTTCGATATGTTCATCCATCAACCGTTGCAGGGTGGAGACCGGCACATTTCGCGCGGCAGCCACCCGTGCCAGTTGATAGGCAATCGCCTGGGGTGGCAAGTGTGGATCAAGACCGCTGCCGGAGGTAGTCAACAACGCCAAAGGCACCGGCCCCTGGCTGGGCACCCACTGCTTGTTCGCGTCATCGAACACGCGGGTGGCCAAGGCCGGGTTGCTTGGGCCAAGGTTACTGGCGCTGCTGGAAACCGTCGCAAAGGCACCCGCCGAAGGACGCGGATGGAACCAGCTGTCACCGGTAAAATCCTGGGCGATCAGGCTGGAGCCACGCACCTTGCCACTGGCATCACGCACCAGGCTGCCGTTGGCCTGGTCCGGGAAGGCGACTTGGGCGACACCGGTGACCACCAGTGGATAGGCGACGCCGGTGATCAGGGTCATGAGCACCAGCAGGCTCAGGGCTGGACGGATTATGTTGGACATTTCAAATTCCTCAATTCGGTCTTTGCAACCTGTGGGCACGGGATGGTGCCCACCGGCATCGGGTCAAACCAGGTGCAATGCAGTCAGCAGCATGTCGATCGCCTTGATGCCCACAAACGGCACCAGCAGCCCGCCCAGGCCGTAGATCAACAGGTTGCGCCGCAGCAACGCCGCTGCACTCGCGGCGTGCACCCGCACACCGCGCAGCGCCAAGGGGATCAGCACGACGATGATCAGCGCGTTGAACACAATGGCCGAGAGAATCGCGCTCTGCGGGCTCTGCAAATGCATCACGTTGAGAACGCCCAACTGCGGGTAGATCGAGGCGAACAACGCCGGCAGGATCGCGAAGTACTTGGCCACGTCGTTGGCGATGGAAAAGGTGGTCAACGCGCCGCGAGTCACCAGCAACTCTTTACCGATCTGCACCACGTCCAGCAGCTTGGTGGGGTCGCTGTCGAGGTCGACCATGTTGGCGGCTTCACGCGCCGCCTGGGTGCCGTCGTTCATCGCCATGCCGACGTCCGCCTGGGCCAGTGCCGGGGCGTCGTTAGCGCCGTCGCCGCACATCGCCACCAAGCGGCCGTCGTTTTGCTCGTGACGGATGCGCGCGAGTTTTTTCTCCGGGGTCGCCTCGGCCAGCACGTCATCCACACCGGCTTCGGCAGCAATCGCAGCGGCTGTCAGCGGGTTGTCACCGGTGACCATCACGGTGCGAATGCCCAGCTTGCGCAGCTCAGCGAAACGTTCGCGGATACCGGGCTTGACCACGTCCTTGAGGTGGATGGCACCGAGCAATTTGCCGTCGGCACACACCAGCAATGGCGTGCCGCCGCTCTGGGCGATCTTGTCGATTTCCCGTGACAGAGCCGGTTGCAGGTCGCCGCGTTGCTGACCGATAAACGCCAGCAGCGAATCCACCGCGCCTTTGCGGAACACGCGGCCCTGGTAGTCAACACCGGACAAGCGGGTCTCGGCGCTGAACGGTACGGCGGTCAGCTCATCCAGGGTTGGCTCGGCCTGCGGGTGCAGAGCCCGCAGGTATTCGACGATGGATTTGCCTTCTGCCGTGTCGTCCGCCAGGGACGCCAGCAGCGCACCTTCGGCCAGGTCCTTGCCGCTGACACCCGGTGCAGCCACTACCGCTGAACAACGACGGTTACCGAAGGTGATGGTGCCGGTCTTGTCCAGCAGCAACACGTGCACGTCACCGGCCGCCTCCACGGCACGGCCGGACTTGGCGATCACGTTGAGGCGCACCAGGCGGTCCATGCCGGCAATACCGATGGCCGACAACAAGCCGCCGATGGTGGTAGGAATCAGCGTCACCAGCAGTGCGACCAAAAACACCAGGGGCAAGCTGCCATTGGCAAAGTGGGCGAACGGCTGCAAGGTCACGACCACCAGCAGGAAGATCAGAGTCAGGCCGATCAGCAGAATATCCAGCGCGACTTCGTTGGGGGTTTTCTGACGTTTGGCGCCTTCGACCAGGGCGATCATGCGGTCCAGGGTGGACTCGCCGGGGTTGGCGGTGATGCGGATCAGCAGCCAGTCCGACACCAGCCGCGTATTGCCGGTGACGGCCGAGCGGTCGCCGCCGGACTCGCGGATCACCGGTGCGGATTCACCGGTGATCGCCGCTTCGTTGACCGCTGCGATGCCCTCGACAACCTCGCCATCGCCGGGGATCATTTCCCCGGCGGCCACACGCACCACATCACCTTTACGCAGGCTAGTGGCGGGCACGACCTTGAAGCTGCCATCGGCTTCCTTACGGCGCGCACTCAGGCCTTCGCTGCCGGCCTTGAGGCTGTCAGCGCGGGCCTTGCCGCGTCCTTCGGCCAAGGCTTCAGCGAAGTTGGCGAACAGCACCGTAAACCACAGCCACACGGCGATTTGCACAGCCACATAAGTCGGTACAGCGGTGTCGGGCACAAAGCACAGCACGGTGGTGAGGATCGCGGTCAGCTCGACCACCAGCATCACTGGCGAGCGTTGCAGCTGGCGCGGGTCCAGCTTGACGAACGCCTGGACCAGCGCCGGGCGCCACAGGGAAGAGAGGGCGGTTTTGGCGGGCTCCTGGGTTTTGACCGGGGCTGCATTTTTTGCAGGCATATTCATTTTCATATCCCCTTGGCTCTTCATTTAGAAGCAGCCATGCTCAGATGTTCAGCGATGGGACCCAATGCCAGCGTCGGCAGGAAAGTCAGGCCGCCCACCAGCAAAATGGTCACGGTCAACAGGGTCACGAACAGCGGACCATGGGTCGGGAAGCTGTTCTGGCCAATCGGTGCGGTCTTCTTCATCGCCAGGCTGCCGGCCAGGGCCAGTACCGGGAGGATGTAGCCGAAACGGCCGATCAACATGCCCAGGCCCAGCATCAGGTTATGGAACGGTGTATTGGCACTGAAACCGCCGAACGCCGAGCCGTTGTTGGCGCTGGCCGAGGTGTAGGCGTACAGCAACTGGCTGAAACCGTGAGGGCCGGGGTTGCTGATTGCGCCGGCAGGGCCCGGCAGGCTCGCGGCGATGGCACCCAGTACCAACACGCCCACCGGCATCACCAGCAGGGTCACGACCAGCAACTGCACTTCCTTGGCCTGGAGTTTCTTGCCCAGGTATTCCGGGGTGCGGCCGATCATCAGGCCAGCCAGGAACACCGCGATCAACACGTTGAGCAACATGCCGTACATACCGGCGCCGACACCGCCGAAGATCACTTCACCGACCATCATGTTGACCAGCGCCACCATCCCGCTGAGGGGGCTGAGGCTGTCCTGCATGCCGTTGACCGAACCGTTGGACGCCGCGGTGGTGGTCACTGACCACAGCACCGTGCCAGTGGTGCCGAAGCGCGCTTCCTTGCCTTCCAGCGGCGCGGTTTGCTCTACGGCCGGGTTGTTCAGGGTCGGATTGGGCTGATACTCGGACCACAGTGAAGTCGCGCCGCCGATCAGGAACAGCGCCAGCATGCAGCCAAGAATGGCGCGGCTTTGGCGCAGGTCTTTGACGTAATGACCGAAAGTGAATACCAACGCCACCGGGATCAGGATGATGGACGCCACCTCAAACAGGTTGGCCCAGGCAGTCGGGTCTTCAAAGGGATGCGCCGAGTTGACACCGAAAAAACCACCGCCGTTGGTGCCCAATTGCTTGATCGCAATCTGGCTGGCCGCCGGGCCCAGGGGGATCACCTGATCCACGCCTTGCATCGTCACGGCATCAACGTAGTGCGCGAAGGTTTGCGGTACGCCCTGCCATACCAGGAACAGCGCCAGCACCAGACACAACGGCAACAGGCCGTAGAGCGTGGCGCGGGTCATGTCGACCCAGAAGTTACCCAGCGTCTTGGTGGATTTGCGCCCGATCCCACGGCACAGCGCGACCAGGACGGCCAGGCCGGTGGCCGCGCTGACGAAGTTCTGCACGGTCAGGCCAGCCATCTGGCTGAGGTAGCTCAGGGACGCCTCACCGCTGTAGGACTGCCAGTTGGTGTTGGTCATGAAACTGACCGCTGTATTGAAAGCCTGTGTCCATTCCTGGCCCGGCAATTTCTGCGGGTTCAGTGGGAGATAGTCCTGGAACAGCAGGATCGCGAACAACAGCAAAAAGCCCGCGAGGTTGAACGCGAGCAAGGCCAGCATGTATTTCTGCCAGCTTTGTTCCTGATGCTCGTCCACCCGCGACAGGCGATAACAGGCTTTTTCGACAGGCCCCAGCACCGGGCTCAACCACGTGCGCTGGCCTTCCATTACTTTGTAGTAGAACCGCCCCAAGAACGGCGCCGGCACCAGTACCACGGCAAAGAAGGCGATGATCAGCCAATAGTCATAACTGTGCATGGCCAGCTCCTAGTTCCGATCCGCGCGTAACAGCGCAACCAGCAGATAAATGAACAGCGCCACGGCCAATAGCAGTGACACCCCGTCCAGAACGCTCATGGAAGTCTCTCCGTTTAGCGGCGAGTGCCGCGTGTGGGGCAATTGTCCGCAGGAGTGGCGTAAAGGAACGAGAGCGAGGGGGTGGGCGGGGCGTAAAGATGGCGTAAAGAGTGGATTTATGCGGGGTTTACACTGCGGGTTTCCAGCGTCTGGGCGGGCGCTATCGGGAGCAAGCCCCCTCCCTCACTTGACCGAGTTGTCATGCCGAGCGCCAGTCAACCTGTGGGAGGGGGCTTGCTCCCGATAGCGTCGGCACCGTCACCGCCGCACCTATCTGGTGCGACGCCGGCAAATTTCAAACGCCAAACCGTCCCCCACACGACAGTTGCGCCGCTTTACGACAATGATTCCCAGGCTGGCATGGCCGCTGCAACACCTTGAATCATTCCAAACCGTTCAGGGAGCGCAGCACGATGAACACACAACTTAAACCCACCTTGGGCACTCTGCATTTATGGGGCATTGCCGTCGGGCTGGTGATTTCCGGGGAATACTTCGGCTGGAGCTATGGCTGGGGCGTGGCCGGGACCTTGGGCTTCCTGGTGACCTCGTTGATGGTCGCAGCGATGTATACCTGCTTTATCTTCAGTTTCACCGAGCTGACTACCGCCATTCCTCACGCAGGCGGACCGTTTGCCTACAGTCGTCGCGCATTTGGTGAGAAAGGCGGCTTGATCGCAGGCCTCGCCACACTGATCGAATTTGTCTTCGCTCCGCCCGCCATCGCCTTGGCGATCGGCGCGTATCTGAATGTGCAGTTCCCGGCCCTGGACCCCAAACACGCGGCCGTCGGTGCCTACATCGTGTTCATGGGGCTGAATATTCTCGGCGTGAAACTCGCCGCTACCTTCGAGTTGGTGGTGTGTGTGCTCGCCGTCGCTGAGCTGCTGGTGTTCATGGGCGTGGTCGCGCCCGCGTTCAGCTTCAGCAACTTTGCCCTGAATGGCTGGGCCGGTTCCGACACCTTCGGCGCCCCGGCGATTGCCGGGATGTTTGCGGCGATTCCATTTGCCATCTGGTTCTTCCTGGCCATCGAAGGCGCAGCCATGGCGGCCGAGGAAGCGAAAGATCCGAAGCGCACCATTCCAAAAGCCTACATCAGCGGCATCCTGACCCTGGTGATCCTGGCCATGGGCGTGATGTTCTTTGCCGGCGGTGTGGGCGACTGGCGCACCCTGTCGAACATCAACGATCCCCTGCCACAGGCCATGAAAACCGTGGTCGGCGACAGCTCCGGCTGGTTGCACATGCTGGTGTGGATCGGCCTGTTCGGCCTGGTGGCGAGCTTCCACGGCATTATCCTGGGCTACTCGCGCCAGTTCTTCGCCCTGGCCCGCGCCGGTTACCTGCCATCTTTCCTCGCCAAATTGTCGCGCTTTCAGACACCACACCGGGCAATCATTGCCGGTGGCGTGGTCGGCATCGCCGCGATCTATAGCGATGGCCTGATCAACCTGGGCGGCATGACCCTGACTGCGGCGATGATCACCATGGCGGTATTCGGCGCTATCGTGATGTACATCATGAGCATGCTCAGCCTGTTCAAACTGCGTAAGACCGAGCCGCTGCTGGAACGTACCTTCCGCGCGCCGGGTTATCCGATCGTGCCCGGCATTGCGTTGGTGCTGGCTGTGGTGTGCCTGGTGGCCATGGCGTGGTTCAACGCGCTGATCGGGATGATCTTCCTCGGCTTCATGGCGGTGGGTTTCATCTACTTCCAGATGACCGCGCAGGACCGTGCCGATGCACCGGCAGATGCAATGTTGACCGGGCTCTAAGGTTTCGAGGCAGAACGGGCCTACACTGAACTACTCAGAAAGCCCGTAACTCAAAGTAGTTATTGCCGTGGGAAAATTCTCCCACGGTAATCTGCCTCAAGGAGAGCCTTATGCCGTGGTATGCGTGGTTGATTATGGTAGTTGCGATCGGGTCGATCGTCGGAGGGCTGATGATGCTGCGTGACAGCGCCAACAAGGTGGAACTCACCGACGAACAACGCAAACGCGTGGCCGAGCGCAACGCCCAGGCGGATGCCAAGGACGCGCAGGACCGCTGACCTGGCTTGCCCCTGTGGCGAGGGAGCTTGCTCCCGTTGGGCTGCGAAGCAGCCCCCTCCCCCGATTACTCCCAATCCGCCTTGGCAATCTGCAACCCGTGCTGTCCCTTATAGGCAGCACGCTCAGGCTGGCTCCAACCGCCCAGCAACTCTTCTTCCAATCGATAAATCTCAACCCCCAGCGGACGGCACACCGTCAGCGGGTCCTGCGCATCCGGCCCCCACATCGGCAGCGACAGATCCCCACCCGGGCAAGTCGACAGCGCACATAGCAAATCAATCTCGGCAAAAAACTCCAGGTAATCGCCCTTCTGCGCCGGGCACGCCTTCATGAAATACATGTCGTCGTGATTCAGGCCCGTGCACTGGAAAATATTCAGCACGTCATGCACGTCAAATTCCGTCAGACCGTGAGGCAATACCGCACGCGTCAGGTTCGAGTGGCAGTGATGATGGAAATCTTCGCCGGTGAGCATGCGGTTCACATACGGGTCGCAGCGGGTACCGAGCAAATCGTGCAAGCGCCCGCCGTGTTCATCAATGCCGTAGCTCGCCAGGCTGTCGTCGGTAATGGTCACCAACGGCCGCAGGAATGGCAGGTTCGACCACAGTCGGTCATGGGTGCTGACATGCGCACCCTGCAACTGGCGCGTGCGCGCGGCCCATAAGCGCTCGCGGGGATCATTTGCGTTCCACACGTTGAAATCGCCGACCTGCGGACCGACCGGCGTGGTCACACGGAACACATGCCCGGCCGGTACCTTCCACGCTCTGCCCGTGCGGATGGGCACCTCGAACTGCTCGATCAAAGTGCGCTGATCCTTGCGCTCACGAATACGCTCATAAAACGCTGTGTCGACCTGCAACGCCGAACCTTTGCTGACCTGGTAAGCGGCTGGATAGTCTTTGTACATGCTGCGGTTCCTCGATCAAGGGTGCGTAAACAGGGCTAACGAAAGGCGTTCGGAATCATCCAGGTACAGGCTCATCGCCTCGCCTGCCGCCGGTTTATTTCCGTGGATCAGTAACTCGTATATTTCACGATCACGCTCCAGCCAGGGCGACTGAAAGCGCTGTTCATCGGGCGCGGCGCAAAACACCAGACGCAATTGGGCGATTACCTGAGCGAAAAACTCATCGAACAGCGGGCTACACATCAGCCCGACAATCTGCTGGTGAAACACCAGGCTGTGGGTGGCCACCGCTCGCCAGTCCTCGCGCTCGCGGGCCAGCGCGGTGGCCTCGATGGCGTTTTGCATACGCTCGGATTGGTATTGGGTGAGCGCACCGCTCTGGGCAATGGCCTGCAATTCAAGGGTGCGACGGACGACAAATAAATCCCGCACCTCTTCGCGCTCCAACCGACGCACCATCACGCCCTTGTTGCGCACATAGCGCGTCAACCCTTCCTGGCCCAAACGGTGCAACGCCTCACGAATCGTATTGCGCGACGCGTTATAGGCCTTGACCAACTCCGCCTCGACCAGCGCCATTCCCGGCAACAGTCGCCCACCGATGATGTCGGCACGCAGTTCCAGAGCGATCTGGTCGGCTAAGGACAAGCTGAGTGGCATCGTTACCTCACGATTGTTGAACAATCCTCCCTGTGTCAGTAATCACTTTCCATGCCAAGAGCTGCGCGGTGTAAAACGATTTAGCTTGGTTAACATGCATCGTGGAAATCGTGGGCGACGGTTTGAAAGCGCAGAACCCGGATGAAAAAAAGGCCGGTCAGTGACCGGCCTCTCGATACTTATTTGATCTCTAACCTACCCCGATTTTTCTCCAGCAACGCCTTGCCGATGCCCTTTACTTCCAACAATTCATCCACCGCCATGAACGGACCGTTGCTTTCGCGATAGGCGATGATTGCGTTGGCCTTCGCGGCACCGATGCCGAAGAGGTCACGACGCAGGGTTTCGGCATCGGCGGCGTTGAGGTTGACCTTGGTGGATTGTTCGGTTTTGGTCATCTGGGCGGCGATGGGGGTTGGGGGTTCGGATTTGATTGATGGGGCTGCGTTGGTGGCTACGGATAGAGTGGTGAGGAAGGCGAAGATTAGGGAAGTTAGGTAGGTGTTTTGCATTGGTGAGGCTCCATGACATCGATTAGGTAGAAAAAGCAGCTTTTCCGGAGCTGCTTTTCTACGTTAGGCGATGGATGGAGGGTGTCAAAAGTGGGTGGGTTACAGAGTGTTAACTCATGGTTCCAGGCGACGTTGCTGGTAGATCCAGTCGACGATTTCACCGTCTGGGGAGTAGCCGCTGACGGTGTCGCGCAGGAGCTGGCGAACACGGGCGTAGTCGTCCTGTTCCACGGCCGTGAGCAACTCCGTCAATTTGTCTTTAAGCACATCCCACGCCAGGTAGTCTTCGTTTGCGCTCATGATCATTGGGTGTTGGGTGGCAACCACGTTATCGCCAATCAGCAACTCTTCATACAGCTTCTCGCCTGGGCGCAATCCAGTGAATTCAATGGCTATATCGCCATGAGGATTGCGCTCGGATCGCACACTCAGACCCGACAGATGAACCATCTTTTCCGCCAGCTCGACGATCCTGACCGGATCGCCCATATCCAAGACAAACACATCGCCGCCCAGCCCCATGGAGCCCGCTTGAATCACTAACTGAGCAGCCTCGGGAATGGTCATGAAATAACGGGTGATTTTAGGATGGGTGACCGTCAGCGGCCCGCCCGACTTGATTTGCTTGTGGAACAGCGGAATAACCGAACCAGACGAACCCAATACGTTGCCGAAGCGGACCATGGTGAAGCGGGTTTTGTTTACCCTGGACACATTGGAGCTGTCACCAAACAGCGCCGGCGCCAGTTCACGACTAAGCGCCTGTAGCGTCAACTCGGCTAGACGCTTGGTACTACCCATCACGTTAGTAGGGCGCACAGCCTTGTCTGTTGAAATTAGAACAAAGTTGGCAACGCCCGACTGCAACGCGGCTTGAGCAGTACTGAGCGTGCCGAACACATTATTCAGTACGCCCTCGGCAATATTGTGCTCCACCATCGGTACATGTTTGTAAGCGGCCGCATGGTAAACCGTGTCGATCCGCCACGCTTTCAACACATCCTGCAACTTGGACTGATTACGTACGGACCCCAGGATCGGCACCAACTTTACCGACAGTGACTCTCGCATTACACGCTGTTCAAGCTCGGAAAGAATTGTGTAGAGATTGAACTCGCTGTGATCGAACAGCAGCAATGTAGTGGGACGGAAGGAAAGGATTTGCCGGCACAACTCAGAACCGATAGAGCCCCCGGCTCCGGTGACCAGAACACTTTGGCGCTTGATGCAATGTTCCAGCAGTTCCGCTTGCGCGGGTACCGTATCGCGGCCGAGCAGGTCCGCAATGTCGACTTCCTGGATGTCATCTACCTTGACGCGCCCGCTCGCCAGATCCATGAAGCCAGGAACACTACGCACGTGCAACGGAAACTCCTCTAGGAAACCCAAAATCTCGCGGCGACGACCGCGGTTCGAAGACGGGATAGCCAACAAGATTTCCTGGGCGCCGGTGATATCTATCATTCGCTGAATGTGCTTGGGCTTGTACACATGCAAACCCGCGATGACCCGATCAGAAATACTCAAGTCATCGTCGATGAATGCCACAGGACGCATCAAACGCCCCATCCGCAATGCTGCGACCAACTGGTTACCTGCCGCCCCGGCACCATAGATTGCAACACGAGGAAGCCCGTCGTCATGATTAGTGAAAGGCACATGCTGAGTAGTGTTGAACCAGTCACCCATAAAATACTGGCGCATCGCTAAACGCAAACCTCCCACCATGATCAGACTCAACCACCAATAGTTGAAAATGATTGAGCGCGGGACGACGTTTTGGTGGTTGCTGTACCAATAGACAACAACCCCCAAAATCAAAGCCGAAAGACTGACCGCCTTGATAATGGCAATCAACGCGTCATTGCCAAAATAGCGCATGACCGCTCGATACATACCAAAGCGGATGAACAGCGGAATGGAGATAACGGGCGCCGCCATGAACAGCCAGAAATGGCCACGGAATGGGTTGATCATGTCCTCTATGCCGAGGCGCACGACAAAGGCCAGCCAAAGGGCTGCCCAAACGACGACAATGTCAGTAAACACCTGAAGCAGTCGCTTTTTACGACGGGGCAACCCCACTAAAAACGCTCGCACCTTTTCCATAACGCCGTCGGCCACCTAATGTTTCTCCATAAATTAAAAACCGGTGCCTATTCTACGTCTCTGAAAGGCGTGTGCTTTAGAAAAATCCTCAGTCTTGATTGAGCACCAGCGGTTCCACGTCTTCAAGCGCCCCGGCGTTGAACTTATACGCCAGCGCGACTAACGGTAAATAAGCCAGAAGCAATCCAAAAGCACCGTCCAGCCCCCACAATACAATGCACGCTGCTATCGGTAGCAACCAGAATAGGTTAATCGCCCCAACAGCGAGCGTAACCGGCAGGTGCTTGCCAAAGCGACGGGATGCAAACTGATAGGCATGACTGCGATGAGCCTCATATACTTTATCGCCGCGTACCAGCCTGCGGACCAGAGTGAAGGTGGCATCCACAATGAACACGCCTAGCAGGACAAGCCAAGCCCAAAGCAGATTGGGTGAAACCCAAGCCGCCTGTAGCGAGAGCAGTCCTAAAATGATTCCAAGAAAACCACTTCCTGCGTCGCCCATGAAAATGCGAGCGGGCGGAAAATTCCAATACAGAAAACCAGCCACCGACGCCGCAAGCACCAGAGGCACAACAATCAAACTGTTAAAGCCGGCCAACCAATACAATAGACAAGCACCCAGACAGGCACAAATGGCCTCGATGCTCGCAATACCGTCAATACCATCCATGAAGTTGTAAAGGTTGAGCAACCAGACCAGATAGAGTACGGCGAGGATGTGTCCCAACCAACCAAACTCAAGGTTAAAGCCGAATAACGTAATGGCGGGCAGACCACCTAGCCAGCAAAGCGCCCATATCGATGCAGAAAAATGACCTAACAAACGCCAGCGGGCCGCGATATGGCCGTGGTCATCGAGAAAACCGAGGAGCGCAATAGCGGAACCTGCACCCAGCATAGACCAAGCGGCAGACCATGAAATAAAGCCAGCGAAAGCTAACAAGGAGAGTGCTAACAGGTAACTCAAAACGATCGCAACACCACCGCCTCGTGGCGTAGGTACGGAGTGAGAGCTACGCGCATTAGGAATATCAATAATACTTCGAGCGAGCGCGTAGCGACGTAATACTCCGGTGAGCAAAAGCGAGACTAGGATTACGAAAGGTAATAACAACCAAGTAAACATTCCGGATGCAGTCCATTAAAAAAGAAGAGATACTGAAGCATCAATGAATTTGTGAAGAAATATAGTCCTGCCCAGCTTTAAATAGGGCCTGTGCAGGAGTCGACGGAGGCACCCAACCCAAAAGATCTCGAGCCTTACCTGAGTCAATGCTTAAAGACCCGCAAAGTTGATAATAGGCATTCTGCCTTCCAACCAGAGAGGCCCCGGCATGCATGAAGAAGTTCGGCACGGAAAACAGCCTTATTTCACGCTCCATGCCCGCAGCCAGATATCGCATAACCTGCGGAGTTGATACATCTACACCATCCGATGCTAAAAAAGTCTGATTGGCAGCTAAAGGATGTTCCATACAGAGCAAAATCAGGTCAATCAAATTACCGAGGGCTACCATACTACGCTGATTATTAACTCCTCCAAACGGAAGCGGAAACCCACTCGCTACTAGCTTGAGCAGCAGTCGAAAATTACCAGGAGCATGTCCCCCATAAACCAATGGAGGGCGTATTATAACCAACTCCATCCCACCAGCTTCTGAAATTTCCCGCAGGCCAATCTCCGCTTCCATCTTTGATATTGCATAATCTGCGCGCGGAAGCATTGGAGATAATTCATTTAAAGAGCCTGCTAGAGTACGAGAGCCGTGGACACCAACGGAGCTGATAAATACAAATCTTTTAACACCTGCGTCAGATGCTTGCTGCGCCAAATTAAGAGCACCCTCAACATTCACTCTTCTGAATAGCGATAGTGGGTCAGCTACCGTATCAGTCAACTTATGCGCTCTACCGGCGAGATGCACAACGCAGTCTATACCCTGCAACACATCCATCCATTGAGTGTTAGCAGAAAGATCACCCACGCCAATAGTCGATGACCCGTCAGCCAAGGTTTGTGTTAAACGCGAGGTCGCTACTACTGAGTACAACCGATGAAGAACAGTTTGCAGCGCGCCGCCCACGAACCCAGTACTCCCCGTAAGTAAAACTCGTTTCATACTACTTCATCTTCTGAAATAACTGGCAAGTTTGAATGGGATTTTCATAGCAATCATGAGGGCATTCGTATAAATACCATTTTCTTTGCAGGCTCTTATTATCTCAAAATTCTGATGAACTCGCCACCAAAAACCAGTTGTACTTATTCCTCCCTCCCGCATTTTCACCATAACAGCCGGATACCTGACCATTTTTACGCCTTTTGTGAAAAAACGGGCCATTAATTCAAAATCCGCAGAGACACGATACCCCAATTTATAATTACCAAGCTTCTCGAATAACTGCCGGCGCGCGTAAAACGTAGGATGAGGAACCATGAAACCAAAACGTACTTTCCAAGGCAAAAAACCTGAGGACGAATACTTACGAGTTACTACAGCCGTATGCTCGCGCTCTACAAAAACCAAATCCGCATACGAAGCTTCTATAGAAGGATGTTTTTTTAAGTGCGTGACCAGATTTTGAATGGTCTCATTTTCGAAAAAAATATCATCTGAATTTAATATTCCCACAAAATCCCCGGTAGAGGCCACAACACCTTTATTCATGGCATCATAGATCCCCTTGTCCGGCTCACTTATAACTTTAGAAATTCGATCTTTATACTCCGATATTATATCGACTGTTCCATCTTTCGACGCTCCATCAACGACAATGTATTCAATATTTTTGTAGCTCTGTGATAAAACCGACTCAATTGTATCGCGAATGGTTTCAGCACTATTATAGCAAACCGTTATGATAGAAATCTTCACTAATGACACCTAATTCCGACCGTATTTATCAGCAAATCTAACTATATCATCTTCACCCAGATAGGTACCCGACTGAACTTCAATTAGTTCCAAGGGAATAACACCAGGATTTTCCAAGGCGTGAACCTGCCCTATTGGAATATAGGTCGATTGGTTTTCGGTTACAAGATACGTTTTAGCTCCATTAGTCACACGAGCTGTTCCACTGACAACAATCCAATGCTCTGCGCGATGGTGATGCATCTGCACTGATAGTTTGGCACCCGGATTGACCGTAATACGCTTGACCTGATATCGAAGACCGTTATCGATTGAGTCATAGACCCCCCACGGCCTATACACTTCGCGGTGACTCGTATGCTCATGGCGCTTGCAGCTCTTGAGCTGATCAACGATTTTTTTAACGTCTTGTACCTGATCCTTATGAGCAACCAGAACAGCATCTTTAGTTTCGATAATTACTAGATTATCAACGCCTACCGTAGCCACCAACCGATAAGTTGCATGCACGTAGCTATCCTGAGTGCGCTCCAGCAGCACGTCCCCCTTCAACACATTGCCTTCGCCATCCTTATCGCCGGTTTCCCAAAGCGCCGACCAAGAACCAATGTCACTCCAGCCTGCATCAAGCGGAACCACGACCGCGTCCGCAGTATGCTCCATGACCGCATAATCGATAGAGTTCTCCGGGCATGCGGAAAAAGCTTCAGCGTTGACTCGGGTAAAATGCATGTCTTGCTGTGCATTTTCAAAAGAAGCGCGGCAAGCCTCCAGGATTGCCGGGGCAAAGCGCTCCAACTCCTGCAGGTAACGACTGGCGCGGAGTATGAACATCCCACTATTCCAATAGTATTGGCCACTGTCGAGGTATGCTTGCGCAGTTTTTGAGTCGGGTTTTTCAACAAACCGACTGACAACGAAACCGCCATGAGCAAGCGCTGCGCCTTTTTCCAGATAACCAAACCCCGTTTCCGGATGAGTAGGCACGATTCCGAACGTCACCAGCTTGCCCTCTTCCGCCAGCGTCAACGCGCAGCAGAGACTCGCGTGGAAAGCCTCGACATTCTGAATAAGGTGATCGGCAGCCAGCACCAACAGAATCGGGTCGTCCCCCAACGCAGTGGCCTGCAATGCCGCCAGGGCGACAGCTGGAGCTGTATTTCGCCCGACAGGCTCCAACAATATTCGCGCATCTTCCATTCCCAACTGACGCAGTTGCTCTGCCGCCAGGAAGCGGTGTTGCTCATTGCAGATAAGTATCGGCAAATGGTGATCCAGCCCTTCCAAGCGTTTTATGGTTGCCTGGAGCAATGATTGCACGGCATCAACCAAAGGCAAAAACTGCTTGGGATTGAGCTGGCGAGACAACGGCCAAAGGCGGGAGCCCGAGCCACCCGCCATGATTACCGGAAGAAACATAAAGATCGTCCTTTAACTTCTGCTGCCAATGTAACGAGACTAAGCACTATATCCTCACAGACTTGCACACAAAATTGCAGCTAAAAAACCGATGAGCGAATTAGTACGTGCCTGCAAGGATTCCTGTTCATCAATCCCTGGCTTCGAGCCTATGCTCAACAAACCAATGATAAGCATCGCCCAACCCCTGTTCCAAGCCGATCGTCGATTGCCAACCAAGCGCACGAAGCCGCGAAACATCCATCAACTTGCGTGGAGCACCATCCGGTTTGCTGGCATCGAAAGCTAAACGACCTTTGAAGCCAGTGATTTTCGCTATAGTTTCCGCCAATTCACGAATCGTACAGTCTTGGCCGGTGCCGACATTGATATGAGATAACATCGGCTGGGTTTTGGCTTGATAGGTATCAGTATCAAGCTCCATTACATGCACGCTGGCTGCTGCCATGTCGTCGACATGCAAAAATTCCCGCATCGGATTACCGCTGCCCCAGATAACCACTTCGGCTTGTTCGGCCTGAACAGCTTCGTGAAAGCGACGAAGCAGCGCCGGAATCACGTGACTATTTTGTGGGTGATAGTTGTCATACGGCCCGTAAAGATTGGTGGGCATGACACTGCGGTAGTCGCGAGAATGCTGACGATTATAGCTCTCGCACAATTTTATTCCGGCAATTTTGGCGATGGCATATGGCTCATTAGTCGGCTCCAGGGGTCCCGTCAACAATGCCTCTTCCTTCATCGGCTGAATCGCATGCTTGGGATAGATGCAGGAAGATCCAAGAAACAGCAGCCGCTGAACATTCGAATGATGAGCGGCGTGAATCACATTCGCTTCGATCATCAAATTGTCATAGATGAAGTCCGCAGGAAACGTGTTGTTGGCGTGAATCCCCCCCACCTTGGCTGCTGCCAAATACACCTGGTCGATTCGATTCTCCGAAAAGTAGGCATGAACTGCATGTGGGTCCAGTAGGTCAAGCTCGTTTCGACCAGCACTAAGAATAGAGCAATATCCAAGCTTTTGGAGGCGACGCACGATCGCTGAGCCAACCATACCCTGATGGCCGGCAACAAAAATTGTCTGGTCCAATTCGCGCGACATCATCAGTTCTCCACAGCAACCGGAATGTCATGACCATATTGCTTGAGCAAGGCGTGCCTTTGAGCAGCCTTGAGGTCCTCTCGAACCATTTCTGCACACATTTCCTGCACGGTAATCTCCGGAACCCAGCCAAGCTGTTGCTTCGCTTTAGTTGGGTCACCCAGCAACGTCTCTACCTCTGCTGGGCGGAAGTAACGTGGATCTACACGTACGATTACATCACCAACCTTCAACGCCGGCGCCAATTCGCCATCGATACGCTCAACCACGGCATATTCATCTACACCATTACCTTCAAAGCGTAACGTAATGCCCAATTCTGCCGCAGACCAGCGAACAAACTCGCGCACGGAATACTGGACACCAGTGGCAATTACATAATCTTCAGGCTGCTCCTGCTGCAACATCATCCACTGCATACGGACGTAGTCTTTAGCATGCCCCCAATCGCGCAGAGCGTCCATATTACCTAGAAACAAGCATCTCTCTAAACCTTGAGAAATATTAGCCAGCGCTCGAGTGATCTTGCGAGTTACGAAAGTCTCGCCACGACGTGGAGACTCATGATTGAACAAAATGCCATTACAAGCGTACATACCATAGGCTTCACGGTAATTCACCGTAATCCAATAGGCGTACAGCTTTGCAACCGCGTAGGGAGACCGAGGGTAAAAAGGAGTCGTTTCCTTTTGAGGCGTCTCTTGAACTAGACCGTACAGTTCTGAAGTAGACGCTTGGTAGAAACGAGTCTTCTTTTCGAGACCTAGTAAACGGATGGCCTCAAGGATCCGTAAGGTCCCCATTGCGTCCACGTCAGCCGTGTATTCAGGAGATTCGAAACTGACCGCGACATGAGATTGCGCACCTAAATTATAAACTTCGTCTGGTTGTACTTCCTGAATAATTCGAGTCAAATTAGACGAATCACTTAGATCGCCATAATGCAGAACAAAATTCCGGTTATTTACATGCGGATCTTGATATATATGATCGACACGCTGAGTATTAAACGAAGAGGCTCTCCGTTTAATCCCATGCACCTCATAACCCTTCTCGAGCAAAAATTCTGCCAGATAAGACCCATCTTGTCCTGTTACGCCAGTTATTAAGGCTTTTTTAATAGACATTAAAATTCTCCACCATGAAATTAATCAAACGCACTCAACATACCCCTAACCACATCGGGCATTTTAAAAGTAGCATTCCAACCCAACTTACTTTGTGCTTTAGATATATCAGCCCGACTTACCAACAAATCAGTGGGCCTAAAAAACTCCTCATCAACAACTACATATTTTTTCCAATCAAGGCCTAAACACTTAAATGTCTCATGGACGAACTGCTCCAACGTAGCGGTATGCCCAGTGGCTATCACATAATCCTCAGGTGCTTCCTGTTGCAACATCAACCACATTGCTTCCACATATTCAGGGGCCCACCCCCAGTCACGTGAAATATCCATACGACCCAATCTAAGTTTTTCAGACGACCCGGAAGCAATACGCTTGGCAGTTGAAATAATTTTCTGAGTGACAAAGCGTGTAGGCCGTAAAGGCGACTCGTGATTAAATAAGATCCCAGTACAGGCATATAAATCATACGCTTTTCGATAGTTCTCCACCAACCAATAGGCAGACGCCTTGGCTACCGCGTATGGACTTGAAGGCTGTAACGGTGTCAACTCGGATGCTGCTTCTCCCGCTGTGTCGCCGAAGCACTCACTTGACCCCGCATGGTACATGCGCACTGGTCGCGCCGTCATGCGACACGCTTCGAGCATGTTGAGCGTACCCAAAGTAATACTTTGTATGGTCTCGGCTGGCTGTTCAAACGATAATCCTACGGAAGACTGCCCTGCCAAAAAATACACCTCGTCAGGAGAGCTCTTTTCTAACGCCACAAAAACGCTACGAAAGTCCTCAGGGATCATCGATATTTTTTTTATCTGAGCATCATTAATGCCGAGAACTTTCCAGTTTTGAAAAGATGCCCCCTGCGCATCTCTAGATGTACCCCAAACAACATAATTTTTACGCAAAAGAAAGCGTGCCAAATAGGAGCCATCTTGACCACTAGCGCCACATATTAACGCTACTTTTTGGTTACGCGTCAAAGTTCACCTCATCAATCCCCTATATACCGCCAAAGTTTGTTCAGCACAATTTTCCCAAGAAAACTTCTTCAATCTCTCTCGCCCATTTTCTATCAGCGCTCGCGAAAGTGATGGGGAGAATGCAAGTTTCTCTATAACCGATGACATATCCTCTACTGAAGAGGGGTCAAAATAGGCTCCCGCTTCGCCTACTACCTCTGGCATAGAACTAGTGCTACTAAGTGCAACCGGACAATCATTTGCCATAGCTTCGAGAGGTGGTAAGCCGAACCCTTCATACAGCGAAGGATACACAAAAATAGCAGCTCCGCGATATAGATTCCCGAGTGTATCGTCGCCGCCCGCCAGCTGCCTGACTTTGGAAGCAGACAAGCCTAAGTCAGCTATTAAACTTTTCTCATCAGGAGTAAACGCACCACCACCGAAGGATATGATATCAAAATTCTCCTTCAATCGATCTGACAAAGAAAATGCCTTTAAAAACCCAGCAAAGTTCTTGTATCCTCCTCGATTACCAACAAAGAGCAAATACGGATTCACTATTCTGGATTCAATCGAATGATCGCTTGACGGTTGATAGCTAAATTTATCAAATCCCAAGTAAACTACTGAGACCTTAGCATCATCAACATCAAACAGCCGAATAAGGTCTCGACGCGTACTCTCGGAAATACAAATAATATGATCAGCACGCTGTACAGCATTCCTCTTACGTAGGGATATATTTCCGAGACGGGAAAATTGATCAGGGAAAATCTCGTGAACCATGTCGTAGACAGTGATAACAACAGGTTTTTTTTGTGGCTTTTTATTAAAAAAAGAGTAGTACGTTTCGTGTAAAATATCTGGCTGCCAAACTGAAATTTTTCGACCACTTATGAAGTTATTGTAAGGGAGAGTCAAGCGCATTGTTTTAGAAGCAGAGGAGACTATACGTCGCCCATCAACCAACGAGGGCGTTAATCCATCTAAATACTCATTACAATGTAGCGGAGAAAATATCCGCACAGTTTCCGACCGCTCAGAAAACTGCTCAGCCAAGCGCACGAAGTACCTGGAAATACCCCCATAAGCCTGCAAGCAGAAAATTTGATAATCCATCGCAATGCGCATTTCGCTTCCTCTCAAGCAACAACTTAAATTCCCATAATACTATCTAAACCATGCAACACAACAATCACCGAACCGAGTACTTTACGAAGCTACACTCACACACCTCCCCACCATACAATCATCAGACGTCTTTAGAGCATGAAACGCCCAGAGAAGACCGGCCGACCAAAATCTCTTTAGTATTTATATGATAGAGAGCCATCACTGCTGCCACCACGACATAGAGATTAGGAGAAAAATACCCATAACCTCTAAAGAAAAACTCAACCACGTAGCCAAACACAACCCCCTGCAAAATCAACTTTCTTTTCGCCTCTCCGTCTTGACTACTGTGATCCCGCCCCATTACCAACGTCAAACTAAACCACAACAAAAACATCACATATAAGCATGAAATCGCCAAACCCACTAGACCAAGTTCACTAATAATTTTAGATGCCAGAAATCCACCACTGGAAACATTCATCAACTTCCCAGTCAGCCGCTCCAACTTATATGATATCTCACCCAGCTGACTTCCATCTTCACCAAGCATCTGCATGCCAAGTCCGCGCCCATCGGTAGAAAAAAAATTCAAATAACTTAAATCCCACCCCTGAAGCCAAACCAGCGTCGTAATATTCTCAGTATCCGAAAATTTCAATCGATCTGAAAAGTACTCTATATCTGAAATAACAAAATAACCAACAGCAAAAAATACCACTGGCAAAATAAACAAACCAATTAAAAAATAAAACGATCTCAGCCTAAAAAACATCACCAAGCATATAATCACAGAAAACACTAGGAAAGTAAGACTAGGGAACAATATAGCAAATAACACTAAATTGATTATTATACAGACTGAAAACCTACTAGATGCCACACAGCAGTAACCCACGGAAAAAATCCCATAACATAGAGCAAAAAAACTAGGTTCTGAAAAAGGGAATGGATATTTTATTTTTTGCCCAAACCCAACAAACAAAAAAACATATACAAGCCCAACCCAACCAATTACAGAGAGCGAGCAAACTAAGAATCTAAACACTAACTCGAGGTCAAAATAGTTCAACTTAACAAGTCTAACCGATAGTATCGGGACGGTTAAAAAAATAGCGACCAACCAAATAGTTGAAAGAGCCCTCACCTCACCACTAATATAAAACATATAACACGCATGCGAAACCAGCAACAAAGAGAGAGTTAAAACAACAACAAAAGTCTTCCGATGAAGCGAGCTTAATTGCATATGGTTTATAGCCACCATTAAAACGGAGGCAAGTACCAGCCCCACCGCAAGAGACGACGTCTCAAAGACAACATATACAAAATTAGGCAAAAAAATCACTAAGAGCAAGGACAATAACGCACGCCCATCAATACAATGTGCTTTGTTATTAATCATGCGTTCAAAAACCTCATAAATCACTTAGTCAGCCAATGTAATGCAGGATCAACCCAGGACTTACCACATCCTGCGAATCCGACAAGAGCAAAATATCAGTTTTAAGCAAAATCATTACGGAATCACTACCTTACAAGCTTGTGCGACACGTATCAAATTTTCGCGCAACATGCACGCAGGATTCGAATCAGGATCACTAATTACCCCTTTAAATATCCTAGCCGACAACCAATCCTCATACTGCGCCAGATTCAACTTGTTACTGCTAACAACTTCTTGCTCATCAATAATTTTTTTTAGCGAAGACAAGCGAAGCTGATCTAGTGTAATCTGATCACATAACGCCAACTTATTAAAAAATGTTTTCGCAAAGGTGAGGGATGACTTGCCCAGCAATGCAGCCTCATAAGCGGCTGTCCCTGAGACGGTAACTACCGTAGCCGCGTTCTTAATCAACTCATGACTATCCTCCGCCGCCCCAATAATTAAAACATTATTGAGCCTGGCAATTTTTTCATAGAAAAAAATCGACCTATCACCAACAGCATTGCTATGTTCCTTCACAAACAACATCCAGCCATCTGGCAACCCGCGCCAGATATTTAAAATATTTGTATATTGATCATCATAGTAACGACCTATCACATCGACCGACGCTTCAGGTTGCTTGTGCAGTGGATAAAACACATAGCTAGCATCACCTAAATTCGCACTAACCTTCTGTTTTCGAACAAATCTATATAGCTCTCTGTTAACCTCCCGCCGCAGATGAACAGCTACTTTCTTTAGCTTGGCATGATACATACAAGGATTACCCGCCTCATAATTTTTATTAAAAACAAAACCAACCACTCTTTTTAATCGTTGTATTAGCGAATAGTACCTATCAACTATTTTGTCATTCAAATGCAGATAGTCCGGCTTCACTAATTCAACTTTTATTAGTTCATAATCCATACCTATTGGCCTGGGTATTAACTCCGATTGTTCTTCGTCGGTAAAGAAGCCAAAATACCCAGAAGGTATGCGCACCGTGTGGGGCGTAATGTACTGGCAGTCAAGCTCAGACAGCTTTTTTGTCATCCGGAGTATGAGCATTTCGTGCCCCCAAGTGACCTCTCCAAAAATGGCAACAATTTTATGTTTTTTAATAAAATTAAATATCGGAGATTGGATTCCATTCAAGTAATTAAAAGCCCACGACTGTTGCTCTCTTAGTGACCTATCACTCAACACTATCTCATTTAATTTAAAGTCACCTACAGGATCTCCCTCTACATGACGATCCAAACTTAAAACATTATCAGCGCCATACTCATGCTGAAGCTGAACTTTTATTTTGTCACTAACCGTTATCCAGTATATGTTTACACCAAGCCCCAACAACTCTTTAGCAACACCTTGAAAAAACTTGGTTTTGCTTTGATTTGCCACGAAACAGATATTTTTATTCATTAACGCCCCCACAAAAAACAATTTTCAACATAAGATAGACCAGCATGAATACTTAACCACTACCATATACAACTAGCTCAGCGAAAACACGAATCAGCCCATATAAATATATAGCCACACACCAATACAAACTTAAAAATTCAAATGTATTATTCGCTACTCAGAAAACCCAAATCTACTGGCGTATTAGCCTTTATATCGAAACTCGCTCGCTTACCAATTACACTATCTATATGCTTAGGCGCCAGACCAAATCCCGGCCTCACACTACGGATCATTCCAGCTTGAATTACATCACCTTTATTTATCGCACTGACAAAATACAACGACCGTCGAAACTGCACATTTCCTTGTTCACTAGATTTTCTACCATAATCAACCTTGCCCAATGCAGCCCATGCCGTTTTGCTATCCCGGCACAAAGCCACAAGCTCTGCAGGCTCAAGCGAAAAGCTGTCATCTGGGCCACCACCGCTACGATCAAGGGTAAAGTGCTTCTCAATGATAGAGGCCCCCAACGCAACACTGGTAATTGCCGTAGTGTTGTCTAACGTATGATCAGACAAACCTGTAACCAAGCCATGACGTTGCATCATGTCTGGTATGGTTCGCAAATTGTAGTCGTGCGCCGGGGCGGGATAACCACTTACGCAATGAAGGATAGCAAGCTCTTTGCAACCGCCTTCACGGGCAGCTTCGATCGCTTCCGCGATTTCTTCCGCGTCGGCCATACCGGTAGAAATGATCATCGGTTTACCAGTACTGGCAACATATTTGATCAGAGGCAAATCGATAGCTTCAAAAGATGCAATTTTATAGGCCGGTGTATTTAACCCTTCGAGCAAGTCGACTGCCGTGGTGTCGAAGGGCGAACTGAAGATTGTGATCCCTAGTTTTCGAGCATACTCGAAAAGTGGTGCGTGCCACTCCCACGGCATATGCGCTTCTTGATAGAGCTCGTATAGCGTTCGTCCGTCCCATAACCCACCGCTGATCTTGAAATCCTTGGAGCCACAATTCAGGGTAATGGTATCAGCAGTGTAGGTCTGCAGCTTGACCGCGTCAGCACCAGCTTTCTTGGCCTCTTCAATTATTTTCAATGCAGTTTCAAATTTGCCGTTATGGTTAGCAGATAACTCGGCAATGACATAAGGAGGCTCATCGGCACCAATTTTCCGACCCGCAATGCTGATACTAGGGTTCTGCATATTCTTAACTCTCATGTTTTCGGCTGCCATTCAGTGCTCAACAATCCAAAGCAGATGACTGCGTGATAATTTTTACCGTCGTAGTACTGATCACGCAGTACGCCTTCCTGTTGAAACCCGAGATTGCGATGAAACTTTATTGAGCGCTCATTAAACGCAAGTGCCTGCCCACAAACCTTATGTAAACCAAGGGTATGGAAAGCATAATACAAGGCCGTCTGGCCTAATTTACGCCCAGTGCCTTTCGCAGCTTCAGGCGCGATATAGAATCCCCAATCCGCTACCCCAGATGTTGCCTTTTCACTAATATTCACGAAACCTTTGGCGATCCCGTTCACCTCGAACATCAGCAGATTTTTATGAGGGTCTTGAGTAGCGCGGTCAAACCAAGCACGATGCTCGATGAGAGTAATCTCGTGCTGCGTGTACATATAACGACGGATATCAGGATGATTGCGCCAGCCAAGGACTGCATCCAGATCATTCGGAGTCATTACGCGCATTGCTAAAATATCAAGCTGAGAATCACTCATCCCTATAACTCATGCTTTTAATCACTCGTTGAACGCCTAAACCGTCGCTGATTTTGCTGGCGTTTTTACTCATTACCTGCAATATGCTTCCATGTGTAAGAGCGCAAACTGCAGCTGACAAGCCTCTGGGGATGTCAATGACTTGACCAATCAGTGCAGCGCTTCCGGATTGTTCCAGTGCGCTGGCACCCGATTTCTGGTTGTCCGCCAATATCACTAGAATGGTCGGGACGCCAAGGCAACATCGCTCCCAAGAGCTTCCCCCCGCAGCACCAATTACAAGATCAGCAGAGGTCATGCGCTCACCCATATCAGTTACGTTTAGACGCACTTCAGTTGGCCATGGCATATCATGAGCAACTTCAACAACGTCATCTATCCAAGGAGCCTTGGGCCCCATAATTACACTGATTGTGCAGTTTTCTGGCAGGGGGCACGATTTCAAAGCTCGCAAAACTGCGCCAGTTGCGTTTTGCTGATCAACGCCTCCCATCGAAATCAGAATATGTGCAAGCTGTGGTTTGAGCCGTCGTTTGAGGCTTCGCGTGCGAAGCTTCAAGAATTCGGGACGCAAGAGTGCATACCGCGCACCGATCAGCAACTGGCAATCACTGGAAACCAACTCCTCGTAATCCCGTTCGGTACGACCTAGGTTTTGATCAACAAGCAGGTCGCAGATATGACTGCGATCTGCCAGATCATCAATCACCAGGAGCTTGGTGAAGTGCTCCCGCAGCAAGACCTCCCAGTAAGCATCTAGCGCGTAATGATCGACGATCAACCAGTCCGGTTTAAGCACCTGAAGAATAGTTGCGCTGGCTTTTGCATCATGAAGCTGAGTTGCGCCCAACCAATGAGCATGCACCACTTGCCCAGCAGCACTTTCATTGTCAACTGCCGAGGCGACTGTATAGTTCAAGCTGTAGGCACTAAAGCCCTTAGCACGAATCAGGTTGAGTAAGTGACCTGGATGCTCTCTGCAAATGAAATGGCACTCAGCCCCCTCGGATTTAAGGGCCTCCGCTAATGTTAGACAGCGCATGACATGCCCACTGCCTATCTGCAGCGAGGCATCGGCCCGGAATACGACTTTCATGGCTTTCACGGTGGAGTCAACTCAGCGTGGAAAGCTTTGTATAGCCACTCCGCACGAATCCAATCTTCAGGTGTATCGATGTCCTGCACGCGATGGCGCGGCAAAAGCACGACACTGGAGTCAGGGCTGAATATCATTCTTTCTTGCAGCCAGGCACCGGCCAATCCCCAGTAGAATTGCCCTGCGTCGTGATAGCTTTCTTCAAGGTCCTGAGAGCGGGTATTGAAATGCTCAGCATTGAACATTTCAACGTGCCCGCTGCCCGTCAGGCGAATTGCCCGTTGTATTGGAAAGGCATAACTTGTGGCCGAAAACGCATATTGGCAGCCTGTCTGTTCAAGAATGCCCAAACCGCGGCGAAGATCTTCGGGGCTGATAAAAGGTGCGGTTGCGTATAGACAGCACACCTGCTGGGGGTCAAATCCATTCGCGTTACACCACTCGATGGCCTGCCGTATCACCGGAATGGTTCCCGTGTAATCGTCAGACAGCTCCGCAGGACGCATGAAGGGAACACTGGCCCCGTATTGACGGGCGACCTCAGCAATCTCTTCATCGTCTGTGGAGACAATTACCTTATCAAAGCAGCCGCTTTGTAACGCAGCCTCAATCGACCAGGCAATCATCGGCTTACCACAAAATATCTTGATGTTTTTTCGCGGGATACGCTTGCTGCCACCCCGGGCAGGAATGACCGCCAGTTTCATACTTGCAAAGCCCTGACTAAAGCCGCCACCACCTGATCCTGCTGCTCATTACTCATGGTCTGGAACATCGGAATGCTGATAGCTTCACGGTAGTAGTTTTGCGCCCCTGGAAAATCTTCAGGCTTGAAGCCCATATCCGCGTAATAAGGTTGCGTATGGACCGGGATGTAATGCAGGTTCACGCCAATCCCTTGTTCTCGCAAGGACTCAAATACCTGGCGGTGAGTCTTGGCGATTTTTTCCAATTGCAAACGAATTACATAGAGATGCAAACCGGAGTAACTGTCGGCATGCTGCCATGGCGTAGTCACTGGTAGCGAAGCCAGTAAATCATCGTAGCGCTCTGCCAATTGATGTCGTCGAGCAATGTATTGATCCAGACGCTCCATCTGGCTGACGCCTAAGGCAGCCTGCAGTTCGGTCATCCGATAATTGAAGCCCAGGTCAATCTGCTGGTAGTACCAGGGGCCGTCTGACTCGTGCGTCATTTGGTCCGGATCACGGGTGATACCGTGACTGCGTAGCAGCACCATTCTATTCGCCAGATCGGCATCGTTGGTCAAAGCCATGCCGCCCTCAGCGGTGGTGATGATTTTGACCGGGTGGAAACTGAATACGGTAATGTCGCTGTATTTTCCATTACCGATAAATTCGCCCTGATATTTACCGCCAATGGCATGCGAGGCGTCTTCGATGACTTTGAATCCGTACCGTTTGGCCAACGCATGGATCGCCTGCATATCGCAAGGCTGACCGCAGAGATGAACCGCCACAACGACTTTGGGCAATGTACCTTCTTGCTCGGCCTGCTCCAGCTTGCGGGACAACGCTTGAGGGCACAGGTTGTAGGTACGCGGATCAATATCCACGAAGTCAACCTGTGCGCCGCAATACAGACCGCAGTTAGCCGAGGCCACGAAAGTGACAGGACTGGTCCACAAACGGTCGCCAGGGCCAAGACCCAGTGCCAGGCAAGCTATATGCAGTGCCGAAGTAGCACTGTTTACCGCGAGCGCATGGGTAGCGCCTACGTGCTGGGCAACTTGCTGCTCGAAGCGAGGCACCATAGGCCCCTGCGTAAGGAAGTCGGATTGCAATACTCCAACCACCGCATCGATGTCAGCTTGAGTTATGTCTTGGCGACCGTAGGGAATCATGAATCAGATGCTCCCGATCTTGTTTTCGTTGAGAGTGATCCAGTTCTGTAAATCATCGTCACTCATCCAATCGGTATTGTTATCACTTGAGTAAACGAAACCTTCAGGGACCTTCGTGCCATCCTTGATACGTTTCGGACAAGTCGCCCACTCATTTATCACTGGCAGGATTTTGAAGTGCTCCGGGTATTCATAAGTGTAATAGGAATCCTCGGCGCTGATCATTTGCTCATGTAGCTTTTCACCAGGACGGATACCAACGATTTTTTGCGTCGCTTCTGGTGCAACGACGCGGGCCAGATCAGTCACTTTCATTGACGGAATCTTCTTCACGTAGATTTCGCCCCCTTCCATGTCTTCGAAGGCATGCCAAACCAGTTCAACGCCCTCTTCCAGGGAGATCATAAACCGAGTCATACGGTCATCGGTGATCGGCAACTCACCTTTGTCCTTGATCGACATGAAGAACGGAATTACTGAGCCGCGAGAACCCATTACATTGCCATAGCGGACTACCGCCATGCGCGTTTCATGCCCACCCGCGTAAGAGTTACCAGCTACGAACAGCTTGTCCGACGCCAGCTTGGTAGCGCCATACAGATTAATTGGACTGCTGGCTTTGTCGGTGGACAATGCAACAACACGTTTGACACCTTTGTCGATGCACGCATCAATCAGGTTCATAGCACCGTTGATGTTGGTCTTGATGCATTCGAACGGGTTGTACTCAGCCGTAGGCACGATCTTGGTAGCAGCCGCATGAACGACATAGTCGACACCATCCAGGGCGCGATACAAACGCTCCTTGTCACGAACATCGCCGATAAAGAACCGAACACGTGGGTCACCTTCAAACTTTTTGGCCATATCCCACTGTTTCATTTCATCCCGGGAAAAAATGATGATTTTCTTTGGGTTATACTTGGCGAGGGTCATCGGCACAAATGTGTTGCCAAAAGAACCGGTACCGCCGGTGATGAGAATGGTTTTATCGGTGAACATTGTCGCGTCCCTTGGTTGCGTCCTGAATAGAGTCAGGATTGAAATAGACGGTAAGGTGCTGGAGTCAGGCGATGAAAACTCCATGATTTCCAACACAATACGCAAAAAAAGCTGACGCACAACCCTAGCGGCACCGCCAAGTGCGGCCAGTGTTGGGCAAAACTCCAAGTTGCCAGAATGAAAACAATCAAGCTGACAACGTGGCTATAAATAATCGGTCTATCGCGACCCTGCGCATATAGCCCGTAATGAGGAATCATGCCGATCGCATATAATACTGTAGCAAGAAGGATCCAGATGAAAAGCCCCTGTTGCTCACTGTAGAGCGGCTTATCAAGCCATGCCAGCAATGGACCTATAACCAGCAGCGCAATCAGCGTAAATGCACCGGACAGGCAGACCGTTTGCAGCATTAATTTGAGCATGCCTCGGCGAAAACCTACCTCATTCTTTTGTTGATAGGCACTGATCAATCCTGGGTAAATAAAGGCAAATATGCCCGCATCCAGGAATGACATCAGGGCCATACTAATACCCATGAACAATACATAGGCACCGAGCACCTCCAATCCCGCCAGCTCTTGAAACCAGTAACGATCCAGCGTGAAGACCCCTCGGATGGCAAGGGTTGCAATCAGCAGAGCAAGTGCGACTTTCAGTCCTTTGATAATCCACACCCAGTCAATCTGCTGCCGCCAGCCTGAAAGCCCCATGCTTCTGACGCGAAGAACGCCCAACACAAGCGCTGCCAGCCCTCCCAGCGTCCAGGCGGCGAACACAACATCCAAACTTCGCATATCTGGTCTATAGAACATCAATCCTGCAACCAGTACCGCCCATAACCCCGAGCGGAGAAATAGAACCAGACTGGCACAGAGTTGTTCGGAAACTGCGACTAACAAGCGGCCCAATTCCTGGTTAATATGCTCAAGTATCAACAAAACAAAAAACCAACCAAAGACACTCATTGGTAGTAGATCATTAATAAAGATAAGGCTCAGTGGCGGCAAAAAAATCGCGTACAGAATCAAGGTAAGTGCCCCTTGAGCCTTGAGCAGCCCTCCCCAGTCCTGGCGCTTGCGCTTAAGCAACTCACGGGTGCTATAGGTATAAAAATCGAAGCCTAGAAGATACAGCGAATAACCAACTGTAGCGACCAACAGCCCATAGACCCCCAACTCAGCTGGCTCGAGAAAACGGGCCAGAAAAAAAATCAACAAAAACTTGCTGACCAGTGTCAATCCGCGGATTGCGATATTGGAGAGTTGCAAAAAATTACGCGCAAGCATTAGGTTGATCTACTCAAATTCGTATTTGCATGGCAGGCGCTGCATAACGAACAGAGCTAACCCCTTGTTCCAGAGCCCTTACACGCTAGCGCCGAAGACCTTATCGTCAGCCTATACCCACACCTGACACAATTAATTCAAAAAAAACTGCGAGCAAGTGTATTTCAGAAAGCGCCTCAATCACAGGAAATGAATGACGCGCCCAGCATAACACACAGGCCGTATCATCTATCCAAAGCCCGGCCCGCGACCAGGATACCCAGCACTGAGTCACGCACCACACCGAGGACAACTCATCTCTAAATTCAGCGCTTAGCAAAAGTGCATTCGCCGCGGGACGGGATCAATGCCCTTCAAGCCCCGCGCATATATTAGCGTCGCTTATCTAACCGATCAGAGGGAGCACTTAAAACAGGAGCATCCATCGTCACAGACGTCATGGGGCGAGCCATCTTTTCGCCACTATTTATATTCAGAAATATAATGTAACGAAAAACCACAAGACCTATCCCCAGAATCGCGCCCAGCAACATACCCAACGTGACAACCAGCACCCTCCGAGGCTTGACCGGCGCCAAAGGCTCCAGCGCAAGCCGATCAACGGTAACGAGCTTAATACGACTAATATCGACATTCAGGTTGGCCAACCGAGCCTGCTCAGCGCGCAAAGGCTCTACATCGCGCAGGAACATATCTTCATTTTCCCGTCGATTCAGCACTTCGATCTGACGGTTCGTCTCGAGCAGTTGAAGCTCCTTGCTAATCTGCGCGATTCGCCCCTCGGTGAAATCATCAGACTTACGCAGCGACAACGCTGTTTTTTCGGCTTCCAGGGCATCCACCCCCATGAAATACAGAGGAATCTGCTGATTATTGATTTCCGTGCGCATTACACTGGAGGAGCCGCCGCGATCAGATTCGCCCAGGGAAGAAGGTGTCGCTGGCTTTTTAATGCCCAGCGACCTGGCTATGCCGATAGCTTCGTTCAACTGCGTGATTCGATTCGTGCGCAGGATCTTCAGTTGTGCCCTGAGCGCCTTCAACTCATCCTGCAGCCGAGCTCGACGTATCGCGTCATCTTCGTTCAAGGATGCGATTTTTGCTTCTTTTTCGTTGTCGTAGCTGGATCGAGCCGCGTCTAACTTACCTTCTATTTCACTCAGCCTGTTTTTGATAATAACTTCCATGTCGTCAGCCACCTGCTGTCGCTCAACCCTAATCGCGTAATCAATCAAGCCATTAAGGATTGCAACACCATCCATTCCTTTTGGATAGTCCATCGACAACTTAATGTAGGCACTCAGAGAGTCGGCTTTTTTCGGATCTGGAAGTACGAGCTTGATCGAGTCTTTATTGAACGCTTCAAAGCTTTGCTCCAATGTGCGGCCCGGACGCTCGAATTCTTCGAACAACTTTCGATTTGCACGAAAAAATCCAAGGCGGGTATCGTATGACTCAAGGGAAGCCCCGACTTTTTTCAGCGCCTCACTTGGAGGCAACTGATAGATATCGGAACGGTTCAACGCATCGAGTTCATTGATCGCTGCAGGCCGAAGCACACTGCTGACATTATATTCAGGCGTCACAGAGAACGCATAAGCGGCCGCAGCAAGACCAACGCCGACAGCAGCAAGCATAACGAACCACTTCTGCTGCCATACAACCTGAGCCAGAGCAAAAATGTCGATTTCATCGGAAGGGGGAACAGGGGGGGCGCGAAAGCTACTACTCACAACAAAAACCTGCCTTCAAAAAGAAACTGCGGGCTCGTTATGCAGACAAAATTGTGTGTTTTATTCTAATTAGATGACCGTCAAAACCCAGCGTCGCTGCTAAATTTTGAGCGCACAAAATGCCCGTTATCGAGAACAGATTTCATTTTGCCATCTCTCTGACATATTGCAAGTATTGACATAGGCATCAGGTTTTCGTAAGCATATAGCGCCAAACCTCATGAAACACGCCCGAGTAATCTTGAAACAGAAAGAAAATTCCGAACTATCGAGCTAAAACCCAATGAATCCGAGGGATTTCCACTTGAGTGGTGGTCGCATCATTACAAGACGGCGCTGAAATTGATGGGCGATTTTCTGACGAGTGGTTGCCTCAGCATGCACACGAATTTTGCAGAACGGCAGAGCCCCCTCCTAGGCACGCCCTACAGGAACAGACTTATGACGCCGACTCCGCACCAATACGCCTAACAATGGCCCTATCAACATGCCGACAATCAACGCCACGATCACAAACACCGACACAGGTACCTGCCCGGTCGCCAGGCCAAGGAACGAGAGAGACACGCCCTGCTGGTTTTCGAGCACAAACGCTATAACCACCAGTGCAACCACCAGCACTGTCAGCAACACTACGACGCGCTTAATCCCACGCATACTCTTCTCCTACCCCAAAGACACTCAGACGTTTTCTTCTTCGTCTTCATTCACCCGATCCCGCAACTCCTTCCCCGGCTTGAAATGAGGGACGAATTTGCCATCGAGGCTCACCGATTGCCCGGTCTTCGGATTACGACCCACGCGGGGTGCGCGGTAGTGCAGCGAAAAACTCCCAAACCCACGGATCTCAATACGATCCCCGGTAGCCAGGCATTGCGACATTTGTTCAAGCATGGTCTTGATAGCCAGCTCAACATCCTTGGATGAAAGCAGCCCTTGATGGGTGACAATTCGTTCGATCAACTCCGACTTCGTCATATTTTTCCCTTCTTTTTCAAGCAGCTAGGAAAAGCGCTTCGAAGGTTTTAGCATGACTTGGTGAATTTGAACAGCCCATGTATCAACTTATCTGCTGTTTGAATAAGGCTCGCCATGAACGATCAACACACTCAATTGCAGATCACGAGCATGGTACGAGTGACCGCTCCTGCAGGGTTCCAACCGAACAAGTAATCACCCTCTTCGTCCTTGGCGTCGCTGGACCTGGTGATGACCTTATAGCCCTGCATCCTGCATTCGCGGGCGGCGCGTTTCTCGCACTTATCCCAGTTGTTGCCCAACCCCGAGCAATCGACCTCAATGCCGCTGACACCGCGCCTCGCGTGAGTTTTGGCGCTGGTGGCGGCACAGCCTGCAAGCGCTACCACTGCGAGCAGCACGATAAGCCTGTTCATTGAAATCCTTAACAACTCGGGAGCGCCTTTATCAATACTGTATTCAGCTCTGACACCAAGCTGCAGACCTTGGTTCTTGCCTGTTGATTCAACGAATTTCAGGCACAAAAAAGGGCGACCGAAGTCGCCCTTTTTTACAGCCTTACAGAACTTAGTTCTGCTTAGCCATTGCTTCGCGCAGCAGGGAGGCCATGGTGGTCTCGCCTGTTGCAGCTTCCGGAGCCGATTTCAGGCTCTGGATGGCTTCTTTCTCTTCCACTTCGTCTTTCGACTTGATGGAGAGTTGGATCACGCGGCTCTTGCGATCAACGCTGATGATCTTGGCTTCTACTTCCTGGCCTTCTTTCAGAACGTTGCGCGCGTCTTCAACGCGGTCACGGCTGATTTCGGAGGCTTTCAGAGTCGCTTCGATATCGTCGGCCAGAACGATGATGGCGCCTTTGGCGTCAACTTCTTTCACAGTGCCTTTAACGATTGCACCTTTGTCGTTCTCTTGAACGTACTCGGAGAACGGATCGCTTTCCAGTTGCTTGATACCCAGGGAGATGCGCTCGCGCTCTGGGTCAACCGACAGGATAACGGTGTCCAGCTCGTCGCCCTTCTTGAAACGACGAACAGCTTCTTCGCCAACTTCGTTCCAGGAGATGTCGGACAGGTGAACCAGGCCGTCGATGCCGCCGTCCAGACCAATGAAGATACCGAAATCGGTGATCGACTTGATGGTGCCGGAGATTTTATCGCCCTTGTTGAACTGGCCAGAGAAATCTTCCCATGGGTTAGATTTGCACTGCTTGATGCCCAGGGAGATACGACGACGCTCTTCGTCGATGTCCAGAACCATAACTTCCACTTCGTCGCCGACTTGTACGACTTTCGAAGGGTGGATGTTCTTGTTGGTCCAGTCCATTTCGGAAACGTGTACCAGGCCTTCAACGCCTTCTTCCAGCTCAGCGAAGCAGCCGTAGTCAGTCAGGTTGGTAACACGCGCGGTGACGCGAGTGCTTTCTGGGTAACGGGCTTTGATAGCAACCCATGGATCTTCACCCAGCTGCTTCAGGCCCAGGGAAACACGATTGCGCTCGCGATCGTATTTCAGAACCTTGACATCGATCTCGTCGCCAACATTGACGATTTCGGAAGGATGCTTGATACGCTTCCAAGCCATGTCGGTAATGTGCAGCAGGCCATCGACGCCACCCAAATCGACGAATGCGCCGTAATCGGTGAGGTTCTTGACGATACCTTTGACTTGTTGGCCTTCCTGCAGGGATTCCAGCAGAGCTTCACGCTCGGCGGAGTTCTCTGCTTCCAGGACGCTGCGACGGGAAACGACAACGTTGTTGCGCTTCTGGTCGAGCTTGATGACCTTGAATTCGAGTTCTTTGCCTTCCAGGTGCGTGGTGTCGCGCACAGGACGAACGTCGACCAAAGAACCTGGCAGGAACGCACGGATGCCGTTAACGTCGACAGTGAAGCCGCCTTTAACCTTACCGTTGATAACGCCCTTGACCACTTCTTCAGCTGCGAAGGCTGCTTCGAGAACAATCCAGCATTCAGCGCGCTTGGCTTTTTCACGGGACAGCTTGGTTTCACCGAAACCGTCTTCAACCGAGTCCAGAGCAACGTGAACTTCGTCACCGACATTGATTGTCAGATCACCAGCATCGTTGTAGAACTGTTCCAGCGGGATCAGAGCTTCAGACTTCAGACCAGCGTGAACGGTTACCCAGCGAGCTTGGTAATCGATATCAACGATAACACCGGTGATGATGGAGCCTGCCTGAAGGTTCAGGGTTTTTAGGCTTTCTTCAAAGAGTTCCGCAAAGCTTTCGCTCATTTTAATTCCTGTTGATAAGGGCGAAGAATACGCCCATCTCCACACCCCAGACGGTGTGGGTCAGTTTCAGTTAAAAGAAGCCACCGCAGGACTATGACTGGTCCCCTGCGGCCTTCTTGATCACCCGGCGATATCGCGAATGGCGATTTCACTCAAGATGCGTTCCAGCACCTGCTCGATGGACAACTCCGTGGAATCCAGCTGTATGGCATCAGCCGCCGGCTTGAGCGGGGCTACTGCGCGCTGGGTATCACGCTCATCGCGTGCACGGATCTCATCTAGCAGACTCGACAGACTAACACCATCGACTTTGCCCTTCAACTGCAAGTAGCGGCGGCGAGCCCGCTCCTCGGCGCTGGCGGTCAGGAAAATCTTCAGCGGCGCCTCGGGAAACACGACCGTGCCCATGTCACGGCCATCGGCCACCAGGCCCGGCGGCTCCTGGAAAGCCCGCTGACGCTGCAACAGCGCATCACGCACAGCCGGCAGCGCGGCAACCTGAGAGGCCCAGGAGCCGACCTGCTCGTTACGCAAATCATCGGTCACATCGTCCCCTTCCAGGATGATGCGCTGGGGATGACCTTCCGTCGCGCCGACGAACTGCACATCGAGGTGCGCGGCCAGCAGTTTCAGGGATTCTTCGTTGGTCAGGTCGACGCCATGGTTGCGTGCGGCAAACGCCAGCAGGCGGTACAACGCGCCGGAATCCAACAGGCACCAGCCCAGGCGCTTGGCCAGGATGCCGGCGATCGTGCCTTTGCCCGAGCCGCTTGGCCCGTCGATGGTAATCACCGGTGCTTTGATATTCACAATTAAGCCTCTTGGGCAACACGGATGCCGACTTGGGCACACAGTGTAAGAAAGTTCGGAAAAGACGTAGCAACATTGGCGCAGTCATGGATACGAATCGGCGCAGCCGCCCGCAGGGAAGCCACACTGAAGGCCATGGCAATCCGGTGATCGCCATGGGCATGGACTTCACCACCACCCATCAGGCCACCGTCAATGATAATCCCATCGGGGGTCGGTTCACACTTCACCCCCAACGCCAACAGACCGTCGGCCATGACCTGGATACGGTCGGACTCCTTCACACGCAACTCTTGCGCCCCCCGCAACACGGTTCGCCCTTCAGCGCAGGCCGCCGCGACGAACAGCACCGGGAACTCGTCGATCGCCAACGGCACCAGCGCCTCAGGGATCTCGATCCCTTTCAACGCAGCAGCACGCACGCGCAGGTCAGCGACAGGCTCGCCACCCACTTCGCGCGGGTTTTCCAGGGTGATATCTGCCCCCATCAGACGCAGGATATCGATCACCCCAGTGCGGGTCGGGTTGATGCCGACATGCTCCAGCAACAACTCGGAGCCTTCGGCAATCGAAGCCGCCACCAGGAAGAATGCCGAAGAGGAGATGTCCCCCGGCACTTCGATATGGGTCGCGGTCAGTACATGACCCGATTCCACCGATGCAGTAGCCCCCTCCACAGCAACCGGGTAACCAAAACCGCGCAGCATACGCTCGGTATGGTCACGGGTCGGCGCAGGCTCGGTCACTGCGGTTTTACCTTCGGCATACAGCCCAGCCAGCAACAGGCAGGATTTGACCTGGGCGCTGGCCATCGGCAACGCATAAGTCAGGCCTTTCAGCGCCTGGCCGCCACGAATGGTCAGCGGCGGACGCCCTTCCGGCCCGGTCTCGATCACCGCGCCCATGTCCCGCAATGGCTTGGCCACGCGGTTCATCGGGCGCTTGGACAGGGAAGCATCGCCGGTCAACACGCTGTCAAAACGTTGCGCCGCCAACAAACCGGACAGCAGGCGCATGGACGTACCGGAATTGCCCAGGTAGATCGGGCCCGGCGCCGGCTTCAAGCCGTGCAAGCCCACACCATGAATGGTCACGCGCCCATGGTGCGGCCCCTCAATCACCACGCCCATGTCGCGAAACGCCTGCAGGGTCGCCAGGGCGTCTTCACCCTCAAGGAACCCTTCCACCTCCGTCACGCCCTCGGCCAACGAGCCGAGCATGATCGAGCGATGGGAGATCGACTTGTCACCCGGCACCCGGATACGCCCGCTCAAGCGGCCGCCGGGGTTGGCGAGGAAGGTCAGGTCATCGGCGTTCACAGCGGTTTCCATATAGGCCCGGCGAGCCAGGATCTTGCTGAAATGCTCACGCGCCACCCGCGCACGGGTGAACACGCCCAATAGTTGATGGCCATCCCCGGCATCGACCGCGTCGCGCAAGGCGTCGAGGTCACTGCGGAAGGTGTCCAGGGTGCGCAACACCGCTTCGCGATTGGCGAGAAAGATGTCGTGCCACATCACCGGATCGCTGCCGGCAATTCGCGTGAAATCGCGGAAGCCACCGGCGGCGTAACGGAAAATCTCGAGGTTTTCGTTGCGCTTGGCCAGGGAGTCCACCAGGCCGAATGCCAACAGATGCGGCAAATGGCTGGTCGCCGCCAGCACTTCGTCGTGGCGCTCGACCTGCATATGCTCCACGTCCGCCCCCAGTTCACGCCAGAGACGATCCACCACGGCCAGCGCGGCCGGATCGGTTTGCTCCAGCGGCGTCAGGATCACTTTATGGCGGCGGAACAGCTGCGCATTGGACGCTTCCACCCCGCTCTGCTCGGAACCGGCAATCGGATGGCCCGGCACAAAACGCGACGGCATGCCGCCAAAAGCCTGTTGCGCTGCACGTACCACATTGCCCTTGGCACTGCCGACGTCCGTCAGGATCGCCTGGCCGAGGTCCATGCCGGCCAATACCGCCAGCAGTTTCTCCATCGCCAGGATCGGCACAGCGAGCTGAATGACGTCAGCGCCCTGGCACGCCAGCGCCAGGTCCGCCTCACAGCGATCCACCACGCCCAACTCAACCGCCAGCTTGCGCGATTGCGGGTCCAGGTCCACACCGACTACTTCGCCGCACAGCCCGCTTTCGCGCAGGCCTTTGGCGAAGGAGCCACCGATCAAGCCCAGCCCTACCACCACCAGGCGACCGATCATAGGCACAGCAGGTTGCAATGCAGTGACATCAACCACGAGCCAGGACCTTGGCCAACGCCTCCAGGAAGCGGCTGTTTTCAGCCGGCAAGCCGATGGTGATCCGCAGGTGGTTCGGCATGCCGTAGTTGGCCACCGGGCGCACGATCACACCTTCGCGCAGCAGCCCCTGGAATACCGGGGCTGCCACTTGGCCAAGGTCGACACAAATGAAGTTGCCCTTGGAGGGAATCCAGCCCAGACCCAGCTCACGGAAGCCATCCTGCAACTGCAGCATGCCGCTTGCGTTGATGCGACGACCTTCTTCAAGGTATTCGGCATCCTTCACCGCCGCACAGGCCGCCGCCAGGGCAAGGCTGTTGACGTTGAACGGCTGGCGCACGCGGTTCAGCACATCGGCAACCACCGCAGTCGACAGGCCATAGCCAACCCGCAGCGATGCCAGGCCATAAGCCTTGGAGAAGGTGCGCGACACCAGCAGGTTCGGGTAGGCCGCCAGGAAATCCAGGCCGTCCGGCAGGTCGCTGCCTTCGGCGTACTCGATGTAGGCCTCGTCCAGCACCACCAGCACATGCTCAGGCACATCTTGCAGGAAGTCGTTGAGCGCTTGCGCATCGAACCAGGTGCCGGTCGGGTTGTTCGGGTTGGCGATAAACACGACGCGGGTCTGGGCATCGATGGCAGCCAGCATGGCCGGCAGGTCGTGGCCCCAGTCCTTGGCGGGAATCACACGGGCGTCGGCACCGACTGCCTGGGTGACGATCGGGTAGACCGCAAACGCGTGCTCGCTGAACACGGCGTTCAGGCCCGGCGCCAGGTAGGCACGCCCGACCAGTTCGAGGATGTCGTTGGAACCGTTGCCCAGGGTGACCTGGTTCAGCTCGACCCGGCATGTTTCTGCCAGCAGGGACTTGAGGGCGAAGCCATTGCCGTCCGGGTAACGGGTCAGCTCGGCCAACTCTTCGCGAATCGCCGCCAATACCTTGGAGCTTGGACCCAGTGGATTCTCGTTACTCGCCAGCTTGACGATCTTGGAAGGATCCAGGTTCAACTCACGCGCCAGCTCGTCCACAGGCTTACCCGGAACGTAAGGCGACAGTTGTTGCACGCCCGGCTGAGCCAGGGCGAGGAAGTTGCCACTCATGTTAAAGCCTCACAAAACCGCTTTCGGGTAAGAGCCCAGCACCTTGAGCGCCACGGCTTCCTGACTGATCTTCTCCAGCACACCCTTGACCAGCGGATCGCGGTGGTGGCCGATGAAGTCGATAAAGAACACGTAGGTCCATTTACCGCTGCGCGAAGGACGCGTCTCGATGCGCGTCAGGTCAATCCCGTTGTCGTGGAACGGCACCAGCAGCTCATGCAGCGCGCCGGGCTTGTTGCTCATGGAGACGATGATCGAAGTCTTGTCGTCGCCGGTCGGCGGTACTTCCTGGCTGCCGATCATCAGGAAGCGCGTGGAGTTGTCCGGGCGGTCCTCGATTTTCTCGGCCAGGCGCGTCAGGCCATACAGGCCTGCCGCCATATCACCGGCGATCGCCGCCGAATTCCATTCACCCTTGACCCGCTTGGCCGCTTCGGCGTTGCTGGACACCGCCACGCGCTCGACATTCGGGTAATGGGCGTCCAGCCATTTGCGGCACTGGGCCAGGGACTGGGCATGGGAATAGATGCGGCTGATGCTGTCGGTCTTGGTGTTCTCACCCACCAGCAGGTGATGGTGGATGCGCAGCTCGACTTCGCCGCAGATCACCATATCGTGCTCAAGGAAGCTGTCCAGCGTGTGGTTAACCGCACCTTCGGTGGAGTTTTCCACCGGCACCACGCCAAAGTTCACCGCGCCGGCCGCCACTTCACGGAACACCTCGTCGATGGCCGCCATTGGTTTGCTGATCACCGCGTGGCCGAAGTGCTTCATGGCCGCCGCTTGGGTGAAGGTGCCTTCCGGGCCGAGGTAAGCCACTTTCAGTGGCTGCTCCAGCGCCAGGCACGACGACATGATTTCACGGAACAACCGCGCCATCTCTTCGTTGCCCAACGGCCCCTTGTTGCGCTCCATTACGCGCTTGAGCACCTGGGCTTCACGCTCCGGCCGGTAGAACACCGGCACTTCGCCTTCTGCCAGGGACGCCATCTTCACCCGTGCCACTTCCTGGGCGCAGCGCGCACGCTCACTGATCAGCTCCAGGACTTTCTCGTCCAGGCTGTCAATGCGTACCCGCAGGGCCTTAAGTTCTTGTTCAGACATTAGCCGTGTTCCTTTTCGAACTCTGCCATGTAGGCAACCAGCGCGTTGATCGCGTGGATGTCGACAGCGTTGTAGATGGAGGCGCGCATGCCACCTACCGAGCGGTGACCCTTGAGGTTCAGCAGGCCACGCGCGTCGGCACCGGCCAGGAATGGCTTGTCCAGGCGGTCGTCAGCCAGGCGGAACGGCACGTTCATCCACGAGCGGTCGGTCAGGTTGATCGGGTTGCTGTACAGGCCGCTGGCGTCGATGAAGTCGTACAGGGTGCGCTTCTTCTCTTCGTTGAGCTTGCCCATGGCGGCGACACCGCCTTGCTCCTTCAACCACTCGAACACCAGGCCCGACAGGTACCAGGCGAAGGCCGGCGGGGTGTTGTACATCGAGCCGTTGTCGGCTGCGACCTTGAAGTTGAGCATGGTCGGGCACAATGAACGGGCGCGACCCAGCAGGTCTTCACGGACGATGTTGACCAGGATGCCGCTCGGGCCGATGTTCTTCTGCGCGCCGGCGTAGATCATGCCGTAGCGCGACACGTCGATAGGCCGCGAGAGGATGTCCGAGGACATGTCGCACACCAGCGGAACGTCGCCGACTTCCGGCACCCAGTCGAACTCCAGGCCGCCAATGGTTTCGTTCGCCACGTAGTGCACGTAGGCCGCATCCTTGGACAGCTTCCATTCGTTCTGACCGGGAATGGCGAAGTAGTCGTAGGGCTTGGCGGTGCCGGCCACATTGACGTGACCGTAGCGCGAGGCCTCTTCAATAGCCTTCTGCCCCCAGATACCGGTGTCGATGTAGTCGGCAGTGCCGTCTTCCGGCAGCAGGTTCAGCGGGATCTGGGCGAACTGTTGGCTCGCGCCGCCTTGCAGAAACAGCACTTTGTAATTGGATGGGATGTCGAGCAAGTCGCGCAGATCCTGCTCAGCCTTGGTGGCAATGGACACGAACTCATCGCTGCGATGGCTCATTTCCATCACGGAGAGGCCTTTTCCATGCCAGTCGAGGAGTTCACCCTGCGCACGCTGCAGGACTGCTTCAGGAAGCGCCGCGGGACCGGCACAGAAGTTATAGGCTCTCTTGCTCACATCCAATCTCTCTGATCTGGTGGGACTGAAATCAAACACTGCAGGAGCGAGCTTGCTCGCGAAAAACCCGAGAGCGCAAGGGCGCATCAGGCAGCTCGCGTTATCGTTGACGATTTTCGCGAGCAAGCTCGCTCCTACAGGGGGCGGCGTTGTTCTTTCAAAGGGGACAAACAACAAGGGGGCGAATCTTCATCCGCCCCCTGTGTGTCCGCTTATTCCTGCGGTTCTTCTTCGTCTGCGGCAGCATCGAGGGTTGGCTCGTCGACGTTGTCATCGCCTGTTGCGATCACCTCGCCTTCAAACTCCTCACCTTCCAGCTCTTCGCCTTCCACTTCCGACGGCTCCTGGACACGCTCCAGGCCAACCAGTTTTTCGTCCTTGGCCAGCTTGATCAAGGTGACACCCTGGGTGTTACGGCCCAGGCTCGACACTTCAGCCACACGGGTACGCACCAGGGTGCCCTGGTCGGAAATCAGCATGATTTCCTCGCCGTCGAGCACCTGCACCGCGCCGACCAGACGGCCGTTGCGGTCGTTGCTGACCATAGCGATAACGCCCTGGCCGCCACGCTTGTACTCCGGGAACTCGCTGATCGCGGTGCGTTTGCCATAACCACGCTCGGAAGCGGTGAGGATCTGGCTGCCTTCTTCCGGGATCAGCATCGAAATCAGCTTCTGCCCTTCCGGCAGGCGCATGCCGCGTACACCGCGGGCGGTACGACCCATGGCGCGAACGTCGGATTCCTTGAAGCGTGTCACTTTGCCGCCATCGGAGAACAGCATGACCTCACGCTCGCCATCGGTAATGGCCGCGCTGATCAATACGTCGCCTTCGTCCAGCTCCAGGGCGATCAGGCCCACGCTGCGCTGGCGGCTGAAGGACTCCAGCGGGGTCTTCTTCACGGTGCCTTTGGCGGTAGCCATGAAGATGAAGTGACCTTCGGTGTATTCCTCGACCGGCAGCATGGTGGTGATGTATTCGTCACTGTCCAGCGGCAGCAGGTTGACCAATGGACGACCACGGGCAGCACGGGAGGCTTCCGGGATTTCGTAGGTCTTGAGCCAGTACACCTTGCCCTTGCTGGAGAACAGCAAGAGCGTGGTGTGGCTGTTGGCGACCAGCAGGTGAGCAATGTAGTCCTCATCCTTCACGCCGGTAGCCGATTTACCTTTACCACCACGACGCTGGGCCTGGTAGGCAGCCAATGGCTGGGTCTTGGCATAGCCACCGTGGGAGATGGTCACCACGCGCTCTTCTTCCGGGATCATGTCACCCAGGGTCAGGTCGAGGCGAGCATCGAGGATTTCGGTACGGCGCACGTCGCCGTATTCGGCGCGGATCACTTCCAGCTCTTCGCGGATCACTTCCATCAGGCGCACGGCGCTGTTGAGGATGCGGATCAGCTCTCCGATCTGGTTGAGGATCTCCTGGTACTCGGCCAGCAGCTTCTCGTGCTCCAGGCCGGTCAGGCGGTGCAGGCGCAGTTCCAGGATGGCCTGGGCCTGTTCCGGCGACAGGAAGTACTTGCCGTCACGCAGACCGTATTGCGGGTCCAGTGTCTCCGGGCGGCACGAGTCGGCGCCGGCACGTTCAACCATCGCCACGACGGCGCTGGATTCCCATGGCATCTTGATCAGCGCTTCCTTGGCTTCCGACGGCGTCGGCGAAGCCTTGATCAGGGCGATGACCGGGTCGATGTTCGACAGCGCTACAGCCTGGCCTTCCAGGATGTGGCCACGCTCGCGGGCCTTACGCAGTTCGAACACGGTACGACGGGTGACGACTTCGCGACGGTGACGTACGAAGGCTTCCAGCAGATCCTTAAGGTTCAGGATGCGTGGGCGGCCGTCGATCAATGCCACGACGTTGATACCAAACACGCTTTGCAGCTGGGTCTGGGCGTAGAGGTTGTTGAGGATCACCTCAGGCACTTCGCCACGACGCAGCTCGATCACCACGCGCATACCGTCTTTGTCGGATTCGTCGCGCAGCTCGGTGATGCCTTCGAGTTTCTTCTCTTTAACCAGCTCGGCGATCTTCTCGATCAGACGCGCCTTGTTCAGCTGGTACGGGAGTTCGGTGATGACGATCTGCTGACGGCCACCGACCTTGTCGATGTCTTCGATCATCGAGCGGGCGCGCATGTAAATGCGGCCGCGCCCGGTGCGGTAGGCTTCGATGATGCCGGCGCGACCGTTGATGATCGCAGCGGTTGGGAAGTCCGGGCCCGGGATGTATTGCATCAGCTCATCGACGGTCAGCTCAGGGTTGTCGATAAGGGCCAGGCAACCGTCGATGACTTCACCGAGGTTGTGCGGCGGGATGTTGGTGGCCATGCCCACGGCAATACCGCTGGAACCGTTGACCAGCAGGTTGGGGATCCGGGTAGGCATGACGGCCGGGATCATTTCGGTGCCGTCGTAGTTCGGCACCCAGTCCACGGTTTCTTTATGCAGGTCGGCCAGCAGCTCGTGCGCCAGCTTGGTCATGCGCACTTCGGTGTATCGCATGGCGGCGGCGTTGTCGCCGTCGACCGAACCGAAGTTGCCCTGGCCGTCTACCAGCAGGTAGCGCAGGGAAAACGGCTGGGCCATCCGAACGATGGTGTCGTACACCGCAGTGTCGCCGTGAGGGTGATACTTACCGATCACGTCACCGACAACACGGGCAGATTTCTTGTACGGCTTGTTCCAGTCGTTACCCAGCTCGCTCATTGCGAACAGCACACGCCGGTGCACGGGCTTCAAGCCATCGCGCGCATCAGGCAGTGCCCGACCGACAATTACGCTCATCGCGTAGTCGAGGTAGGACTGTTTCAGCTCGTCTTCGATATTGACCGGGAGGATTTCTTTGGCCAGTTCGCCCATGAGAAGCCTGATTCCTTTTTCGGGTGAAACCTCGTCGCATCCATATGGGACGAACGAAGCTCGCCGTTGCCGGCACACTGCCTGACAACGACTTACGACAAATCAACGAGTTATGACACGGATCTGCACGTTATGGGCAACCCCTGGGGGTGGCCCTGGAAACCGCCGGATGTTATCACAATCGCCGCCACGCACCTATCCCCCTGATGCGCATGGATACTAGTAATTTGACGGATGACAGGCTTGAGGGGGACGAGAGGGGCTCAGAGATGGGGTGGTGCTTTTTTTTGAGGGCGGATCTGAGGGTTTTATTGACTTTCAGGGCCAATCAGGGGCAAGCCCCCTCCCACATTTTGACCGTGTTCACAATTCAAGTGTGGGAGGGGCTTGCCCCCGATAGCCATTTCACAGACACCACCGCCCTCAATGCAGCCGCTTACGGCACATCAACTTGGCCAATTTCGCCGTATCCGGCCGCTCAACCACGCCCTTCTCAGTCACAATCACATCAATCAAGTCGGCCGGCGTTACATCAAATACCGGATTAAACGCATTAACCTCCAAGCGCTGCCCCATCACTTCCAGCAACTCGCCAGGATCGCGCTCCTCCAAGGAGACATCGTCACCAGTGGCCATCATCAGGTCCAGGGTCGAACTCGGCGCCACCACCATGAAACGCACGCCGTGATGCATGGCGCACACCGCCAATTGATAGGTGCCGATCTTGCTGATCACATCGCCATTGGCGGCAATGCAATCGGCGCCGACGATCACCCAGGTGATGCCCTTGGTCTTGAGGATATGCGCGCCGGCCGAGTCGGCATTCACTGTGACGGGGATCCCCTCGCCCGCCAGCTCCCAGGCGGTCAGCCGCGAGCCTTGCAGCCATGGGCGGGTTTCATTGACGTAGACGTGCTCGACCAAGCCTTCCAGGAAGGCGGCACGAATCACCCCGAGGGCCGTGCCGACACCGCCCGTCGCCAAGGCGCCAGCGTTGCCATGGGTCAAAATCGCCTGAGCGTTGCCCTGATGCTTGCGAATCCGCTCAACGCCCAACTGGGCGATGACGAGGTTGGCTTCCCGGTCGCTTTCATGGATAGCAATAGCTTCGGCTTCCAGCACCGCCAGCGGATCGGCGTGCTTCTTGACGCGGTCCAGGCGATCGCGCATGCGCTTGAGCGCCCAGAACAGGTTCGAGGCGGTCGGACGAGTATCGGCGAGTAGCGCGTAGTCCTCTTCCCAGGCGGCCTGCCAGTCACCGCCCTCGGCGATGCGCTCACGAGCGGCAAGCACCAGGCCATAGGCCGCGCTGATGCCGATCGCCGGTGCACCACGCACCACCATGGCGCGAATGGCCGCAGCCACTTCATCGACCGTGGAGCAGGCCACCCAGCGTTCCTGGGACGGCAAGGCGCGTTGATCGAGCAGGTGCAGCGTGCCATCACGCCAATCGATGGCCTTCACTTTCTCCGCTGCCAACAGTCGATCGCGCATCCGTCACCCCGTACTCATCAACAAAAGCCGCCGATTATAGCGATCCGCCAGCCAGGACGCTCGGGTATACTTCGCGCTTCTTTTATAGCTGCCCGGGAAGAAGCCTGCGATGACCTCCACTGCCGCCCCGCTCGACTTATTGCTACTGCCAACCTGGCTGGTACCTGTCGAACCCGCCGGCGTAGTGCTCAAGGAACATGGCGTGGGCATCCGCGATGGGCGTATCGCCTTTATCGGTCCACGGGCTGCGGCGTTGAAGCTTTCGGCCACGCAAGTGCGCGAACTGCCGGGCATGCTGCTCAGTCCCGGCCTGATCAACGCCCACGGGCATGCGGCGATGAGCCTGTTTCGCGGCATGGCCGATGACCTGCCCTTGATGACCTGGCTGGAAAAACACATCTGGCCCGCCGAAGCCAAGTGGGTCGACGAGGCCTTCGTGCGTGACGGCACCGACCTGGCCATTGCCGAGCAGCTCAAGGGCGGCATTACCTGCTTCTCGGACATGTACTTCTACCCCAAGGTCGCCAGCGATTGCGTGCACAACAGCGGCATGCGTGCGCAAATTGCGATTCCGATCCTCGATTTCCCGATTCCCGGCGCCAGCACCGCCGATGAAGCGATCCGCCAGGGCATCGAGCTGTTTGGCGACCTCAAGCACCACCCGCGCATCAAGATCACCTTCGGCCCCCACGCGCCCTACACCGTGAGCGATGCCAACCTGGAAAAGATCCGGGTAATCGCCGAAGAGCTGGACGCCGCGATCCATATGCATGTGCATGAAACCGCTTTCGAGGTACAACAGGCCGTCGAACAGACCGGTGAACGACCATTGGCGCGCCTGGGACGCCTCGGCCTGCTGGGCCCGCGCTTCCAGGCCGTTCATATGACCCAAATCAGCGAGGACGACCTGGCTTTGCTGGTAGAAAGCAACACCAGCGTCATCCATTGCCCGGAATCGAACCTGAAACTGGCCAGCGGCTTTTGCCCGGTAGAGCGTCTGTGGCAGGCTGGGGTCAATGTGGCCATCGGCACCGACGGCGCCGCCAGCAACAACGACCTGGATCTGCTGGGTGAAACCCGTACCGCCGCGATGCTGGCCAAGGCCGTCGCGGGTTCGGCCACTGCCCTGGATGCCCACCGTGCGCTGCGCATGGCTACGCTCAACGGTGCGCGTGCCATGGGCCTGGAAAGCGAAATCGGCTCCCTGGAAGTGGGCAAGGCGGCGGATATGGTCGCGTTCGATCTGACGGGGCTGGCGCAACAACCGATCTACGATCCGGTCTCACAGCTTATATATGCCACCGGACGCGATTGCGTGAAACACCTTTGGGTCGCCGGCAAGCAGTTGCTCGACGACCGGCAACTCACCCGCATGGATGAACAACAGTTGACCGCCACGGCCATTGCCTGGGGAAAACGCATCAGCGGGCACACCGAATAACGCCGGCTCTGAACCTGCGTGTTCAGGACCGACAAACCGATTTATCAGATTTAGAGGATTCACAATGAGCAACGTCGACCACGCCGAAATCGCCAAGTTTGAAGCCCTGGCCCACCGCTGGTGGGACCGCGAAAGCGAGTTCAAGCCCCTGCACGACATCAACCCGCTGCGGGTCAACTGGATTGACGAACGCGTCAACCTGGCCGGCAAGAAGGTGCTGGACGTCGGTTGCGGCGGCGGCATCCTCAGCGAAGCCATGGCCCAGCGCGGCGCGACCGTGATGGGAATCGACATGGGCGAAGCGCCGCTGGCCGTGGCCCAGTTGCACCAGTTGGAATCCGGTGTGAGCGTGGAATATCGCCAGATCACCGCCGAAGCCCTGGCCGAAGAAATGCCAGAGCAGTTCGACGTGGTCACCTGTCTGGAAATGCTGGAGCACGTGCCAGACCCCTCCTCAGTGATCCGCGCCTGCTTCCGCATGGTCAAGCCGGGCGGCCAGGTGTTCTTCTCCACCATCAACCGCAACCCCAAGGCCTACCTGTTCGCGATCATCGGCGCCGAATACATCATGAAGCTGCTGCCGCGCGGCACCCACGATTTCAAGAAATTCATTCGCCCTTCCGAACTGGGTGCGTGGAGCCGCCAGGCCGGACTGACCGTCAAGGACATCATCGGCCTGACCTACAACCCGCTGACCAAGCACTACAAGCTGGCCAGCGACGTTGACGTCAACTACATGATCCAGACCCTGCGCGAGGAATAAGCCTGTGAAGTTGCGAGCGGTTCTCTTCGACATGGACGGTACCCTCCTGGACACCGCGCCGGACTTTATCGCCATCTGCCAGGCCATGCGTGCCGACCGTGGCCTGCCACCGATCAACGACCAGCACATCCGCGATGAAATCTCCGGCGGTGCGCGGGCGATGGTCGCCGTGACCTTCTCGATGGACCCGGAAACGCCTGGCTTTGAAGAACTGCGCCTGGAATTCCTCGAGCGTTACCTGAAAGGTTGCGCCGTCCACAGCAAATTGTTCGACGGCATGGCCGAGCTTCTGGAAGACATCGAGAAGGCCAAGCTGATCTGGGGCGTCGTCACCAACAAGCCACTGCGCTTTGCCGAGCCGATCATGCAGCAGTTGGGCCTCGCCGAGCGTTCGGCCCTGCTGATCTGCCCGGACCACGTGAAAAACAGCAAACCGGACCCGGAGCCGATGATCCTGGCGTGCAAGATGCTCGGCCTGGACCCGGCCAGCGTGTTGTTCGTGGGCGATGACCTGCGTGATATCGAGTCCGGCCGCGACGCCGGCACCCGCACGGCGGCGGTAACTTATGGCTATATCCACCCGGATGACAACCCACGCCACTGGGGCGCGGATGTAGTGGTGGATCATCCACTGGAACTGCGCAAGGTGCTGGATAACGCACTGTGCAGTTGCTGATGGCTCACCGGCCTTACTGATTGATGAAGCTCCAAATGTGGGAGGGGCTTGCCCCCTCCCACAGGGGATCTTCAGTGTTTTCCAGATTGGTGTTTGTAACCTGCTGAATTCTGTCGAGGCTTTTTATGTTTGATTACTCTGCACGTCCAGAACTGCTCAAAGGCCGGGTCATCCTGGTGACCGGCGCCGGTCGCGGGATTGGTGCGGCGGCGGCGAAAACCTACGCTGCCCATGGCGCCACCGTACTGTTGCTGGGCAAGACCGAAGCCAACCTGGCCCAGGTGTATGACGAGATCGAAGCGGCCGGCCACGCGCAGCCAGTGGTGATCCCCTTCAACCTGGAGACCGCCCTGCCCCATCAATACGATGAGCTGGCAGCGATGATCGAAAAAGAATTCGGCCACCTCGATGGCCTGCTGCACAACGCCTCGATCATTGGCCCACGTACGCCGATCGAGCAGTTGTCCGGCGAGAACTTCATGCGGGTGATGCACATCAACGTCAATGCGATGTTCATGCTCACCAGCACGTTGCTGCCGCTGCTCAAGCTGTCCCAGGATGCGTCGGTGGTGTTCACCTCCAGCAGCGTCGGGCGTAAGGGCCGGGCGTATTGGGGGGCTTATGGTGTGTCGAAATTTGCCACTGAAGGCTTGATGCAAACCCTGGCGGATGAGCTCGAAGACGTGGCTGCGGTAAGGGCCAACAGCATCAACCCGGGCGGCACGCGCACCAGCATGCGGGCCCAGGCGTATCCAGGGGAGAACCCGATGGAAAGGCCGGCACCGGAAGAGATCATGCCGGTGTACCTGTACCTGATGGGGCCGGACAGTACCGGCATCAATGGGCAGGCGTTTGACGCGCAGTAACAACTGACACAACCGGAACTAAATGCGGGAGGGGCGGTGCGACGATTCGACTTGCCCCCTCCCACATTTGTATTGCGGTGTTCTCTGGCTCTTAGTTCTTCACCACTTCCTCAAGAGTGAAGCGCCCCAACGGGTTCTGCAGGAAGTTGCTCACATTCTTGCGTGAGATGTTGATGTACGGGCTGTAGTACAGGTCGATCCAGTTCACATCCTGTTTCGCCAGTTTCTGCAACTCCACATACATCTGCTCACGCTTGACCGGGTCGGCCTCAATGCGCGCCGCTGCGACCAAGTCCTTGACCTTGTCATTCTTGTAGCGGGTCATGTAATTCTGGTTGGTGTCGTGGCCAAGCACGAAGGTGGTCTTCTGGTCCGGGTCGAGGATGTCGTTGGTCCAGTACATCACCGAAATATCGTACTCACCGTCCACCAGCATCTGCCAGCTTTGGGTCGGGTCGACTTTCTGCAGGTTGGCGGTCACACCGACCTTGGCCAACTGGTCCTTGATGATCACAGCGATCTGCTCGTCGGCTTCGTTGCCGGCGTTGACCACATAGTTGAGCTTCAAGTCCTTCGCGCCAGCCTTTTCCAACAGCTGCTTGGCGGCGGTCGGGTCATACGGGCGTTGCAGGTTGTTGGCGTAGTGGAACAACGAGCCTTTCGGGATGTAGGAATAGGCCACCGTGCCTTGACCGTAAGTGGCGGTTTTCACCAGCGACTGTTTGTCGATCGCCATGTCCAGCGCCTCGCGTACTTCCTGCTTGGCCAGCAGGCCGTGGGCGTGGTTGATCAGCAGGTGATCTTCACGGGTGGACGGGTCGGAGTGGATCACCACGTTCTTGTCTTTCTTCAGTTCCTCAACCCGGGAAAACGGTACGAAGATCGCCGTGTCCAACTCGTTGTTCTGCACCATGCGCATCCGCGTGTTGTCGTCGGTCACGGAGACCCACTCCACGCCGTCCAGGCTGACCTTCTTGGCCTGCCAGAAATTCGGGTTCTTCTTCAGGATGACCCGGTCGCCCTTGCGCCATTCGTCCACGGTAAACGCGCCGGAGGTCACCGGATTTTCGGAGTAGGCGTCTTCCCCCATTTTGGTCATGGCTTTTTCCGACAGGATCGAAACCGTCGGCGAGGCCAGTTGCGACAGGAAAGCTACCGCCGGAGTCTTCAGCGTGACGACCAGGGTGTGCGGGTCTGTTGCCTTGGCCGTGTTGATCAGGTTGAACGGATCAGCCCACAACGAGGCCTTGTTGTCGCGGATACGCAGCAGGCTGAACGCCGCGTCCTCGGCAGTGATTGGCGAGCCATCGGAGAACTTCGCATCTCGCAGTTTGAACGTGTAGGTCAGGCCGTCCTTGGAGATGTCCCAGCTTTCAGCCAGGCCCGGCTCCATCTTGGTGCCCAGGTTATCCACGCGTACCAGGGTGTCGTAGACGTTGGCGAATACCCAGGTATCGCGGTTTTGCGCGCTTTTGATCGGGTCGAATGTGGTGCTGTCTTCACGGCAGCCGATGGTGAGGACGCCGGCGGCCTGGGCCAGGCCGGCGGTCAGCGACCAAGCTGTCAACGTGGCAGCGGCAAGCAACTTCAAGTGGCGGGATTGCATGTCATAACTCCTTGTTCATGATGGGCAGGAAGGGTCAACGGTTCTTCAAGCACGCAACTGTACCGATGCTCGTGCAGGGAATGGGTAGGCGGCAATACCACGGAACACATCGTCCGGGCGTACCGGCAACGCGGGTGGAAGGCACAACCCGCAGGCAAATTCAGGGGGCTCGGCGGCTCGCCAGGCAACGGCTGCGTCGGCAAAGGCCGGTGCGGATCGATCTCCGGAATCGCCTCGATCAACGCGGCTGTATACGGATGGCGCGGCGAGGTGAAGACCGCTTCCACCGGCCCTTCCTCGACGATCTTGCCCAGGTACATCACCGCCACGCGGTCGCACAGGCGCCGCACGATGGCCAAATCGTGGGCGATAAACAGGATCGCCAGGTTCATGCGCTGTTGCAGTTCCAACAGCAGGTTGATGATCTGGCCCTGGATCGATACATCCAGCGCCGCCACGCATTCGTCGGCAATGATCAAACGTGGCTCCACCGCCAGCGCCCGGGCAATACCGACACGCTGGCATTGGCCGCCACTGAGGGAGCCGGGTTTGCGACTGGCCAGTTCGGGGCGCAGGCCGACCAGGTCAAGCAACTCGTTGACGCGAGCCGGGATGCGCGCTGCCGGGACTTTGCGCTGCACCCGCAGCACCTCGGCGATGGTTTCGCCGATGGTGTGGCGCGGGTTCAACGCGGCGTAGGGATCCTGGAAGATCATCGCCGTTTCATGGCGCAGGCGCGCGATGTCGACCGCGCTGCCATGGGCCATGTCGATGCCATCGAACAGCACCTGCCCGGCACTGATCGGGTTGAGGTGCAGGATCGCGCGGCCCAAGGTGCTTTTGCCGCTGCCGGACTCCCCCACCAACCCCAGGGTTTCACCGGCAGCCAGGTTCAGCGACACACCGTTCACCGCCCTCACCCACTGCTTGTTCAGGCCGAACACACCCGTGCCGGACGCGGCGAACCGCACCTCCAGGTCCTTGATCTGCAACAGGCTCATGGGCGCGCTCCCAACGGGTAGTGACACGCCACGCGCGCGCCTTCAGGCAACAGTTCGGTGCACAACGCGCCGACCTGCGGGCAACGCGGGTTGAAGCGGCAGCCGTCGGGTAACGCATCGAGCAAGGGCGGCTGGCCGGGGATAGTGCGCAGCAACGCATGGCCACTGCTGTGGGCCGGCTGGCAATCAATCAGGCCGGCGGTGTAGGGGTGTTGCGGATGGGCGAGCAAGTCGTACTTGCTGCCGTGTTCACACAGGCGCCCGGCGTACATCACCGCGATGGAGTCACAGGTTTGCGCGACCACGCCGAGGTCGTGGGTGATCATGATGATCGACAGGCCGCGCTGGTCACGCAGGTCCAGCAACAGGCGCAGGATCTGTGCCTGCACGGTCACGTCCAAAGCCGTGGTCGGTTCGTCGGCAATCAATACGTTCGGGTTGCAGCCCAGGGCCACGGCGATCATCGCGCGTTGGCGCATGCCACCGGAAAACTCATGGGGATAGTTGTCGATCCGTGCCTGGGGATCGGGAATGCCCACCTGGCGCAGCACCTCGATAGCTTGTCGGCGCGCGTCTTTTTTCGACGCACCCTGATGCAGGCGAATGCCTTCGGCGATCTGATCGCCGATACGCATCAACGGGTCAAGGTGGCTGCTGGGGTTCTGGAAGATCATGCCCAACTGCCCGCCACGCACTGCGCGCATGCCGGTGTCATCCAGTTGCAGCAGGTCCTGGCCCGCCAGGCGTACCGCACCGCCCTGGACGCGCAGGTTGGGCGACGGCAACAAGCGCATCAAGCCACGGCAGGCCATGGTCTTGCCCGAGCCGCTTTCACCCACCAGGCCGAGGATCTCGCCTTCGGCCAGGTCGAAGGACACGCGGTCGACCAGGGTCACATCGCGCCCGCTGTTATTGGCGATCACACTAAGATCCCGCACTTGAAGCAGACTCATGAGCGATCCCCCAACACTTGCGCCACGCCATCGGCCAGCAGGCTGAAGCCCATGGCCAGGGTCACGATGGCCAACCCCGGAAAGGTGCAGATCCACCAGGCCGTGGTGATAAACGCCTGCCCTTCGGCAATCATCGTCCCCCACTCCGCCGTCGGCGGTTGCACGCCCAGGCCCAGGTAGCTCACGGCCGCACCGTTGAGCAGCACCAGAACCGCGTCAGACATGGAAAACACAATCGAGCCAAACATCGCATTCGGCAGCAAATGCCGGAACAGGATGCGCCCATGGCCAAAACCCAGGCTCTTGGCCGCCAGGGCAAAGTCGCTCTCCTTGAGCACCAGAATCTGTGAGCGGATCAGCCGCGCGTACGAGACCCAGCCGACCAGCGCCATGGCGATATAAAAGCTCTTCAGGCCCGGACCGAGGATGGCCATGATCGCCAGCATCAACACCAGGAACGGAAACGCCAGGATCACATCGATCACGCGCATGCAGAAACTGTCGAAGCGCCCGCCGATATAGCCAGAAACGGCACCGACAAACGTGCCGATCATGAACGGGAATATCACCCCGATGATGGCAAGCTGCAGGTCGACGCGCGCGCCCCAGATAACCCTCGAAAGGATGTCTCGACCGTAATTATCAGTGCCAAATGGATGGGCCAGGCCAGGGCCGAGCAATGCCATTTCCGTGTTTTGCGCAATGGGGTCATAGGGGGCGATCCACGGCGCAAACACGGCCAGGGCCAGCCACACAGACAGAATCAACAGCCCCCACGCGGCCGTCAGTCGGCCATTGCGAAAACCAAAACGCAGGCGCAGGCGCCACGGGGCAATCAACGGGCGACTGCTCATTGCATCTTCACCCGTGGGTCGAGGGCCACCGTGACCACATCGGCGAGGAAGTTGACCACCACCGTCGCGCAGGCCAGCACCATCGCCACGCCCTGCACCACCATGTAGTCGCGGGTAAAAATGCCGCGCACCAGCAATTGGCCGATACCGGGAATGGCGAACAGGCTTTCGATCACGACGGTGCCGCTGATCAGCCAGCCAATATTCACCGCCAGCAGGTTGACCGCCGGCACCAGGGAATTGGGCAGCACATGGCGACGGAACACCGCAGCTTCCGACAACCCGCGGGCCCGCGCGGCAGTGACGTGGTCGGCCTGCAGCTCCATCAACATGCTCGCCCGCAGGTTGCGTACCAGCACCGCCGACAGCGCCAGGGCGATGGTCAGGCACGGCAAGACCATATGGTGCGCCTTGTCCAGCCAGGTGCGGCCGTAGCCGGACACCGGGAACAGGCCCCATTGCACACTGAGCAGCAGGATCAGCATCAGGCCCAGCCAGAACGCCGGCATGCCCAGGCCCACGGTGGTGAACACACGGATCAGGTTATCCGCCCACCCGCCTTTATTGCGTGCGGCCAACGTCGCCAGCGGCACCGCAATCAGCAGCGCCAGCACCACGCTGCCGAGCACCAGCACCAGGGTGGGTTCGATACGGGTGACGATCAGCTTCAAGGCGTCGACTTTGTACAGCAGTGATTGGCCGAGGTCGCCCTTGAGCAGGTTCTTCAGGAAGTAGAAATACTGCTGCCACAAAGGCTGGTCGAGGCCGTACTGGGCGCGGATTTTCAGCAAAGCGTCCGGCGTGCTGCGCGAGCCGAGCAAGGCGCGTGCCGGGTCGCCCGGGATCGAGCGCACCAGCACAAACGTGATCAGGCTGATGCCAAACAGTACCGGCAGCAATTGCAGCGGCCGGGACAGTACAAAACGGTAGCGCGCCAGGTTCATCTGTCAGCCTCGGTGGCGAGCGAGAAAGTCCAACAGTACCGGAAAATAAGCGTGTGGCTCCTCATAGAACGGCATATGGCTGCTGTTGGGAAATACATGCAGTTCGGCGTGTCTGGCCGCCATCTTCATGCGCATGGCGCAGGCCGGGGTGAGTTCGTCGTGCTGGCCAGTGGTGATCAGGATCGGCATGCTGAAAGCGGCCATCTCGGGGATGCGGTTCCAGTCCTTGAGGTTGCCGACGTAGAGGAATTCATTGGGGCCCTGCATGGTTTCGTAGGGGCCCATGTTCCAGTCGCCGAGGGAGCGCTTGACCGGTTCGGGCCATTCGTCCAGGCGGCAGACGTGGCGATAGTTGAGCAACGTTATCGCGGCCTGGTATTGCGGGTGATCCAGGGTGCCCATGGCTTCGTGGCGCTGCATCATCGCCACGGTCTCACTGCCCAGCGCGCCGCGCAGGCGTTCGAGTTCTTGAGAAAGATGCGGAATGTCGCCGACGGTGTTTTCGAGGATCAGGCTTTTCAGCGTGTCGGGGTAATGGATGGCGTATTCGATGCCCAGCCAGCCGCCCCAGGAATGCCCGAGCAGGTGCACGCGGCCGAGATCCAGGGCTTGGCGCACGGTTTCGACTTCTTCGACATAACGGCGGATTTCCCACAGGGAAACATCGGTCGGTCTGGCTGATGCGCCTGTGCCAAGCTGGTCGAATGCAACCACTCGCAGGTTATGGTCCTTGAGCCAGCCATGGGCGTCGCGCAAGTAGTCACACGGCAGGCCCGGCCCGCCGTTGAGACACAAGAGCACCTCATCGCCTTCGCCGAAGCTGTAGACCACGAGGTTGTGGCCATCGACTTGCACGTTGTACTGCTGGTCGGGGGCAATTTCACGCCACATGCATACATTCCTTGTGTTGTATCGGCCTGGCGGGTAGCGGCCGTTTATCAGGCCAACACTACCGAGGATGCCGCGCGTCCATAACCTAGTATTTCTTATAGGTTTGGCCTGGCAGTCCTTCGCCGGGGCGTGGCATTCTACTTGCAGGAAGTCGAGATTCAAATGAATTCGGGAGCAGAACGGATGCTGGCCAAGCTAACTGCCTTCAACAATCGTCTGATGCCGGGCAGGAGCCTGGATGAGCAGATGGACAACACGTTCATCCTCGCCCAGCAGATGGGCTTCGATGCACTGGTGTACGACTACACCCCGGTGCCAATAGACCAGGATGGTGCATTGATCACCCCATCGGTGCTGGAGCTGCGCAACACGCCGACCGATTGGCATGGGTTGTGGTGCAGCAAAGGGTTCTACCAGATCGACCCGGTGCAACACCTGGCCCTGCGCACGGTGTCACCGTTCGTGTGGTCCTACGAAGCCAAGGCTGACACGGCTCTGCAAACCATCATCGACCCCTGCCACGCCCCCGTTTCGTCCTACCTGCACGACCAGCAACTGACGTGCGGCGTCAGCGTTCCGATGCATCTGCCCCGTGGCGGCTTCGCTTCACTGACCGGCTTGCGCACCGGCAACACGCCAACCGTGCTGCAGGACGCGCAGCAGACCTTGTCGGACTTCAGCCTGATTTCCCACGCTTTGCAGGAAGCGGCCTACCCGCTGTTCGGCAAGGAGCTGCGCACCTACCCGCACATTCACCTGACCAAACGCGAGCGCGAATGCCTCAAATGGGCCGCCGAAGGCCTGACCGCCGCCGAAATCGCCACGCAATTGAGCCGTTCACTGGCGGTGATCACCCTGCACCTTGCCTCGGCGATGCACAAACTGGGGGCCAAGAACCGTGTACAGGCCGTGGTGCGCGCGACCCATTACCGCCTGCTCGAAGACTGACTTTTTGGCAAAACCTAGCTGTTTTGCTAGTTACCTGAATGTTGCCCAAGGCTTATCGTGTCCCTGATCCTTTATTTTCAGAGCAGGGTACGAAATGGAATTCATCGAAAAAATCCGCGAAGGGTATGCCACGTTTGGCGCCTACCAGACCTGGTACCGCGTCACGGGTGATCTGGCCAGCGGCCGTACACCGCTGGTGGTCATCCACGGTGGCCCCGGCTGCACCCATGATTATGTCGACGCCTTCAGGGACGTCGCAGCCAGCGGTCATGCGGTCATCCACTACGACCAACTCGGCAATGGCCGCTCCACGCACCTGCCTGAGAAAGACCCGTCCTTCTGGACCGTCGATCTGTTTCTTAAAGAACTGGATAACCTGCTGGACCACCTGCAAATCAGCGATAACTACGCGATCCTCGGCCAGTCCTGGGGCGGCATGCTCGGCAGCGAGCACGCAATCCTGCAACCCAAGGGCCTGCGTGCGTTTATCCCGGCCAACTCGCCAACCTGCATGCGCACCTGGGTCAGCGAGGCCAACCGCCTGCGCAAACTGCTGCCCCAAGGCGTGCATGAAACCCTGCTCAAGCATGAAGCCGCCGGCACGTATAACGACCCGGAATACCTCGCCGCCTCACGGGTGTTCTATGACCAGCATGTGTGCCGCGTTAACCCGTGGCCGGAAGAAGTGGCGCGCACCTTCGCCCAGGTCGACTCAGACCCCACGGTGTACCACGCCATGAGCGGCCCGACCGAGTTCCACGTAATCGGCAGCCTGAAGGACTGGAAATCCATTGGCCGCCTGTCGGCAATTAAGGTGCCGACCCTGGTGATCTCCGGCCGGCATGATGAGGCCACACCACTGGTGGTCAAGCCGTTCCTGGATGAGATCGCGGATGTGCGCTGGGCGCTGTTCGAAGACTCCAGCCACATGCCCCACGTGGAAGAACGCCAGGCGTGCATGGGCACCGTGGTGAAGTTTCTGGATGAGGCGTGTTCTGTTCCGCACACAGTCCGCAAGGCTGGTTGAGTTCCAAATGTGGGAGGGGCGGTGCCCCTCCCACATTTTTAGACCTCTGTGGTTTCAGCTTGTGCAGCTTTCCTTGGCACCTCCGCCACCAATGGAATCTCCTTGCCCTCGGCATCGAACAACTTGCCGCCACTGAAGTAATCCCCCTCGCGCAATGCCGATACGTCGTGGAAGCACAAACTGCGCTCAGTCCCCGCCACAAACACCGACTGCTGGTCTGAATTACCCGCAGTGAAATGGTTGAACGCCAGGTTCAACAGGATCGCCATGATCGCCGACGAACTGATACCCGAGTGGAAAATGGTCGCGAACCAGCCGGGGAATTGGTCGTAGAAACTCGGCGCAGCAATCGGGATCATGCCGAAACCGATGGAGGTGGCAACGATGATCAGGTTCATGTTGTTGCGGTAGTCCACCTTGGACAAAGTGCGAATACCACTGGCCGCCACGGTGCCAAACAGCACAATCCCGGCACCGCCCAGTACCGAGGTCGGCACCGCGGCGATTACCCGCCCCATGAATGGCAGCAAGCCGAGGATCACCAGGAATAGCCCACCCGTTGCGACCACAAAGCGACTCTTCACCCCGGTCACCGCCACCAGGCCTACGTTCTGGGCGAAGGCACTCTGGGTGAACGAACCGAAGATCGGCGCGAACATGCTCGACAGCATATCGGCGCGCAGGCCGTTGCCCAGGCGTTTGGAGTCGACCTTGGTGTCGATGATTTCGCCCACCGCCAGGATGTCGGCCGAGGTTTCCACCAGGGTCACCATCACCACGATACACATGGAAATGATCGCCGCGATGTGAAAGGTCGGCATGCCGAAATGGAATGGCGTAGGGAAACCGAACATTGGCCCCTGGGTGACGCCGGAAAAATCCGCCATGCCGAGGAACACCGCTATCACCGTACCGATCACCATCGCCAGCAGGATCGACAGGCGCGAGATGGTTGCGCTGCCGATCTTGCTCAATAGCAGCACCAGCACCAGGGTCAACGCCGCCAGGCCGATATTGGGCATGCTGCCGAAATCCGCCGCGCGGCTGTTACCGCCCATGGCCCAGCGCGCCGCCACGGGCATCAGGGTGAGGCCAATGGTGGTAATCACGATACCGGTCACCAACGGCGGGAAAAACTGGGTGATCCGCGAGAACACCGGGGTGATCAACAGCCCGATAAACGACGCGGCCATCACCGCGCCGAGAATCGCCGGCACTCCGCCGGCGCCATCGCTGCCGACAATCGCCACCATGGTCGCCACACCGGCAAACGACACGCCCTGCACCAACGGCAACTGACAGCCAAAGAACGGCAGGCCAAGGGTTTGCAACAAGGTGGCGAGGCCACCGGCAAACAACGATGCGGCGATCAAGAGACCAATATCCGCCGGCGACAGCCCGGCCGCCTGGCCGACGATCAAGGGTACCGCGACGATGCCGCCATACATGGTGAGCACATGCTGCAGGCCGTAAGCCATGTTAGCGGCGACGCCTAGATTCTCATCTTCCGGCCGCTGCGGTGACGCCTTCGGGATAGTCATGGTGAGGGGATCTCTGTTTTTGTTGTGCGGACACTGTATTCAATCTTAAGACCAGATGTCCATATAGTTGTATACAATCAATCGAACAAGATACCCTCCACCGGCGTTACAAAAACCATTGGGCCGTGTTGAGCCAGAACGCCAAAGGACACTAAAACAATGAAAAAGGCATTACAGGGCGCCACCGTTGCACTCACCCTCCTCGGCGGCGGGGAGGCTGTCGCGGTGGAATGGATGAACAACAGCGTCGGTTTTCGCTACGGCCAGCAGTTCACCAATCCGAATAACCCCGAGGAATTCAGCAAGCGCATCTACAGCTTTACCCACGCCAGCGGCTACCGGTATGGCAGCAACTTCCTGAACCTGGATGTGTTCCTGTCCGACAGCCACGACCCGCGCAAGGGCACCTACCACGGCGGCAGTGAGGTGTACGCGGTGTACCGGCATCAGCTGTATGCGTCACGGGTGCTGGATGTGCCGCTGGGCACCGGGCTGATCAAGGATTACGCGCTGACCCTGGGCTTTGATGCCAACCGCAACAACAACGTCGCTTCGGCGAAAAAACGTGCGCTGGTGATCGGCCCTACCTTGAAGTTCAACACCGTGGGCGTGCTGGACCTGAGCCTCCTGTACTACAAGGAGCGCAACCACACCGGCATCCCCGGCGCGCAGGAGTCAGACCACACGTTCGACGACACCTACATGCTCAACCTGACGTGGATGCGCCCTTTCGAGATCGCCAACCATGCGGCGAAATTCCAGGGGTTTATCAATTACGTCGGGGAAAAAGGCGCGGACTACCATGGCCGCGACACGGCACCGGAAGCCCTGATGCGCAACGCGCTGATGGTCGCAGTACGACCGGGCAAGGGCGTGAAGCCGAACCTGTACCTCGGGGTGGGTTACGAATACTGGCATAACAAGTTCGGCGTGGACGGCGGCCGGGGCAGCCGTACGTCAACGCCGACGGTGAACATGGAAGTGACGTTCTAGGCGGCCGCCAGTTCCGAATCGTCTGCGTTGCGCCGCGCCAGCCAATAGCCCAACACGGCCAAGGGCGCGGTCGCCAGCATCACGATCGCCGTGATCAGCAACGGCTGCTCGATCATCGACGACACCAACAGGCTGCTGAGAAAGCACAGGCCCAGTTGCAGGGTATTCTGCAGAGCGGCAGCCTTACCGGAATTTTCTGCAAACGGCATCAGCGCATTCGCCACCACGATCGGGTAGCTGGCGCCGTTGACCAGCGCCATCAGGCAGAACGGAATCAGCAAGGTGGTGAGCGTCGGCACGGTCAAGGTGGCGACCAGGTACAACGCCACCATGCTGACGCAATAGGCGAGCAGCAACCACGGCAGCAACGTCTTGCCCTGGAAGCGCTGCAAGGCGCTGCGGCAACTGTAGCCACCCACCAGAAACGCCAAGGTTGGGAGCACGTAGCTCAGGCCGATGTCATTCGGGCTGTAGCCCATGTCGCCCAGGATGAAAGGCGACGCGGTCAGCCAGGCGAAGAAGCTGGCCGAGCAGGCGGCGAAGATCATCACATTGCCAGTAAACACCCGGGAGGTGAGCAACTGCCAATAGCCAAGGCGCGAAGATTCGCCTTCCCGTGTCTGAGGTTTCGGCACGGAGCGCAGGAACAACGTCGGCAGCAACAACAGCAACGACACCCCCAGCAATACGCCGAAGATGGCCTGCCAACCGAAGTGGTTCAGCACCATTGCGCCCAACAGCGGCGCCAGCGCCGGCGACAACGACATCAACGGCATGATGCTGGCGAACACGCGGTGGGCCTTGTCGGCCGGGTAGCGGTCGATCACCAGCGCCTGCCAGCTCACAGCCGCAGAACACACGCCAATCGCCTGCATAAAGCGCAAGGCCAGCAACTGCGGCGCGGTCTCGACCCAAAACATCCCCGCGCAACCCACGACAAACAGGCTCAAGCCTGCGAGCAAGATAGGCTTGCGCCCCAGGCGGTCGGACAACGGCCCCCACAGCAACTGCCCCACCGCAAAGCCCGCGAGGAAAATACTCAAGCTGGCGCCCACCGCGCCCGCCCCAATATGCAACTGCTCGCCCATGGCGCCGAACGCCGGCAAATACATGTCCATGGCGAGATAACCGAGCATGCTCAGCCCCGCCAGATACCAGGTGAAACCAAAAGAATTTTTCATTGAAGCCTTGTTAGTCTTGCCATCAAACTATTTGCTGACTGCCGCCCATTATGAAGCTGAGAGATTTTGTGTGAAGCGATAATAATTGGCGGCTCTTATCAATAATTTTGAAGGTAACCCTAATGTGGTCCGAATACTCCCTGGATGTCGTCGATGCGGTAGCGCGCCATGGCAGCTTCAGCGCCGCCGCCCAAGAATTGCACCGCGTGCCGTCAGCCATCAGTTATACCGTACGTCAACTTGAAGAGTGGCTCGCGGTGCCGCTGTTTGTGCGCCGGCATCGTGATGTGGAGCTGACACCCGCCGGCCGCCTGTTTATCGACGAAGCCCGCGGCGTGATGAAAAAAATGCTCGGCACACGGCGCCTGTGCCAGCAGGTGGCCAATGGCTGGAGTGGCCAGTTGAAGGTGGCGGTGGATTCCATCGTCAAACCCCAGCGCTGCCGGCAGTTGGTGCTGGATTTCTATCGGCAGTTTCCCGAGGTGGAGTTGCTGCTGGAATACGAGGTGTACAACGGCGTGTGGGATGCCTTGGCGGATGAGCGCACCGATATTGTCATCGGCGCCACCAGCGCCGTGCCGGTGGCCAGTCACTTCACCTTTCGCGATATGGGCTTATTGAATTGGCTGTGCGTGGTCAGCGCCCGGCACCCGTTGGCGGCCGTGGAAGGGTTGCTCAATGACGACCAACTGCGCCCCTTCGCCTCACTGTGCATGACTGACACCTCGCGCAACCTGCCCAAGCGCGACACTTGGACCCTGGATAACCAGCGGCGGCTGGTGGTGCCGAACTGGGCCTCCGCCATCGATTGCCTGCGCGATGGCCTGTGCGTCGGCATGGCACCGGCGCATCAGGTATTGCCGTGGATCGAACGCGGTGAATTGGTGGCGCTGCAACTGACGCGCCCCTTCCCGGCCAGCCCATCGTGCGTGGCCTGGGCACAGAGCAAACTGTCCCCGGCCATGGCATGGTTGCTGGAGTACCTGGGGGATACCGACACCCTGAACCAGGAGTGGCTCAACGGCAGGGACCTAGCTCAATAGCCGAGTGATGGCCCGCACGATCATCTCGACCTCCTTGGCCTCCAGGGTCAACGGCGGCAGCAGGCGAATGACCTTACCCCGCGTCACGTTGATCAGCAGCCCATGCTCCTGGGCGGCACGCTGGGCCAGGTCGCGACAGGGGCTGGCCAACTCAATACCGACCATCAGGCCCCGTCCGCGAATCGCCAGCACCTGTGGGTGGTCTTCCAATTCCATGCGTAAACGCGCCAGCAAGCGTTCGCCCTGTTGCGCAGCGTTCTGCAACAAACCTTGCTCTTCGATAATGTCCAACACCGTGCAGCCCACCCGGCACGCCAGCGGATTGCCGCCAAAGGTGCTGCCGTGACTGCCGGGCGTGAACAGCTCGGCTACCGCAGCCCTGGCCAGGCAGGCACCGATGGGTACACCATTGCCGAGGCCTTTGGCCAGGGTCATCACATCCGGGACAATGCCTTCATGCTGGAAGGCAAACCAGGCGCCGGTGCGGCCGATGCCGGTCTGGATTTCATCGAGCATCATCAGCCAGCCGTGGCGTGTACAGTGATCGCGCAGGGCTTGCAGATAACCGGCCGGTGCCGGCTGTACGCCACTTTCGCCTTGGATCGGCTCGAGCAGGACCGCCGCGATACGCGCGCCAAACGTCTTGGTGATGGCCTCCAGTGCCACAAGATCACCGAAACCGACCTTGAGAAAATCCCCCGGCAAACGCTGAAAGCCCAGGCGCACCGACGGCCCATCACTGGCAGCCATGGTGCCCAGCGTACGGCCATGAAAAGCATTCTCCATCACTACCACCAACGGCTCTTCGATGCCTTTTTTCCAGCCATGCAACCGCGCCAGTTTCAGCGCCGTCTCGTTGGCTTCGGCGCCGGAATTGTTGAAGAAGGCACGGTCAAGGCCGGACAGCTGGGTCAGGCGCTGGGCGAGGCGTTGCTGCCAATCGATGCTGTAGAGGTTGGAGGTGTGCAACAACAGGCCGGCCTGCTCACTGATGGCCGCCACCAGTTTCGGATGCGAATGCCCGACGTTGGTCACCGCAACGCCCGCCACCGCGTCCAGGTATTCACGCCCCTGCTGGTCCCACAGGCGCGTGCCGAGGCCACGGGTAAAACTCAGGGCTAAGGGTTGATACGTGGTCATCAGGCAGGCGGCGGTCATGGTGGCAGGCTCCAGTGCATCGTTGTGATGGGTTGAAGTATCGTTAGCCACCAGAGCTGGATAAACTGCACTTTCCTGCAATGACTTTAAACCAGGACTTTACAATGGATCTATTCCAGGCGATGTCGGTATACGTAAAAGTGGTGGAGAGCGGCAGCATGACCGCCGCCGCCCAGGCCTCCGGGATGTCGACCACGATGGTCGGCAACCACTTGCGCGCCCTCGAACAACGCCTGGGCGTCAGCCTGCTCAAGCGCACCACCCGCAAACAGAGCCTGACGGAATTCGGCGGCCAGTATTACCAGCGTTGCCTGGAAGTACTGGGACTGGTGTCCGACTCCGAGCAACTGGCCGAACAGGCCCACAGTGACATTCCCAAAGGCACTCTGCGCATCACCGCCCCGCCCGCCTTCGGCACCGAACGCTTGGCGCCGGCCTTGAGCGAGTTTTCCCAACGCTACCCGCTGATCAAGCTGTACGTGGTGCTCAGCAACCAGCGCGTGGACATGGTCGACAGCGGCTTTGACGTGGCCATCCGCCTTGGCGAACTGGAAGCCTCAAGCCTGATCGCCCGACCGATGCGGGACTACACCATCACCCTGTGCGCCTCACCGGACTACCTGGCCCGACGTGGTACACCACAGACGCCCGAGGACCTGCAACAGCACGACTGCCTGGCGTTCGCCTACCCTTCCACCGATGACTGGCGCAACGCCGACAAGCTGTGGCGCATGACCGGCGCAGAAGGCGAAGTGGAAATCCCGGTGTCCGGCTCGCTGACCGTCAATAGCTCCCAGGCCTTGCGCCAGGCAGCCGTGCAAGGCATGGGGATCGTCATGCTGCCGGATGCCCTGGTGCAGCCCGACCTGCAAACCGGCAAGCTGGTGGCCTTGCTGACCACCTATCAACTGCCCAGCCGGCCCATGCATTTGCTGTACGGCCAGGATCGTTATCGCTTGCCGAAGCTGCGCGCCTTTGTGGATTTCGCCATGGAAAAGTGGGCGCGCTAGAAGCCCACGCCCAACTCGCGCAATCGCGCCGCCGTCTGCTCGGCAGACACATGGTGAATGCCTTGCCAGCCGAGGGCGACGGCCGCTTCGATATTGCCGGCGACATCATCGATAAACACCACTTCCCCCGGCTGGATATCCGGCAGGTACACCCGTACCTGGCTGAGACTGGCGTGGTAGATCGCCGCGTCGGGCTTGATCAACTTCAACTCGCCGGACACCACGATGTTGCAGAATTTCCGAAGGAAGGGGTAATTGGCAAGCGCATAGGGAAAGGTCTCCGCCGACCAGTTTGTGAGCCCGAACAATGGCATGTTGGCTTGATGCAGCGCGTTGAGAATCGCCACGCCTTCGGGCAACGGGCCACGCAGCATTTCGTGCCATCGGTCGTAGTAGGCCGCGATCAAGGGTTCATGGTGGGGGTATTGATCGATCAGGCTTTGCGTGGCTTCGACCAGCGGCCGCCCCGCATCCTGCTCGGTGTTCCAGGCCTGGGTACAGATGTTATCGAGGAACCACTGCCGCTCTTGATCGTCGGCAATCAGTTTGCGGTACAGGTGCTGCGGGTTCCAGTCGAACAGTACACCGCCAAAGTCAAACACTACTGCGCGGATCGTCATGGGTTCCTCCCTTTTGTACAACGCCAGAGTCAGGACAGTTTGGCATGTACCCGGCCCCTAGCAGCAAGTAAGCACGAGTAGGATTGTTCTGAGATTCAAACAAGGCGTGCGCGGGGAACCCGCAGCGTCCCGTGTTAATAAAGGCCTTTAGCTTTAATGCGCGGGTTCTATCTCACATAGATAGTCACACTTGTTCTTCCCGTTTGAACGCGCCCTCACTTTAATCTCGGGCGTCCAACTCAAGGAGCTAGCGTCTGGAGGGAATCATCGAACTTCGCTGTAGATATGACTCGGAGAAACTTCAATGACAAGCATAACCTCTTCAGTGACCTCCCCTTCCGCATACAGCCTTGCCGCGCTGCAAAACTATCTTGCCCAAGGCGCAAATACTCCTACAGCAGTGCTGATCGATCGGGTCAAGGACGAAACAGGCATCGTGCCAAGCCATCTTGCCCCCTTGCAAGACATCGCAATGACCACCAACTCCATCATAGGCATACGCCCGGTCGAAACCGTCGCAACTGGCCTGATAGAAGCCGGGCACCCCACCAAGGACTTCCATATCAAAGGCAAGAGCGCCAACTGGGGCCCTCAGGCAGGTCTGATCTGTACAGACCAGGCATTCAGCAAACTTGAACAAGTTGCCAAAAAAACACCAGCCAAAGTAGCCAACGCCAATGAGCAAATCCAAGCGTGTATCCAAGAAGGCCATGCAGTTGCAACGCCCCTGCAGCTGTCGAGCCAGCGCCTTGATGTATTGGTCAAGCTCGGCCACATAACCCAACTGGCCGTTCAAGGCGCTGACGGCACATTGCAATTAAGCGCCCACGGGCCCAGTCAGCAAACCTATACATTCGAAGCCCATCGCACGTCACCCTCAAGCGACAGCTACTTCATCACCCATCAGGGCAAGCCCCTTGAAGTGCTGGCCAAGCATGCAGAAGGTAAACCGTTGACCGCCGATTACGATCTGCACCTGATCGCGCCCCATATCAGCGACTTCGGCCCCCAGGACAAACTCCCCATACCGGACGTGGCCCACAGTGTCTTCAAGGGTCGAGTTGAACGCTATAAGCAAGCTCCTGAGGCGCTACGCGCAGACTTCGAAAGCCCCGCCCATTTCTACCGGAAAGAAGATCCCCACCTTGGCAACGCAACACCACGGATAGAGCAGATGATAGGACTGATCAATCAAAAATTGGTCGGCGAGGGAGAGAGAGTGGTTCATCACAACGCGGACTCGGGCAGCCCGGCCACGGAAGTGGCTGCCAATTACCCGACGACGTTTTTCCTACCGGCAAAACTGGGTCGATTCGATGAAATCAGCATCATCCACGACAGCAGGGAAATGGCAGAACTGATCAAGACCGCCAAGGACAGCGGTTATCACGTACCGCTGAATCCCCTGTGGGAGAAAGAAGTAACCAACGTGAGGCGGTCCGCCTTCACCCAGGCAAAAAATAGCCTTGCCTGAATCATGACGGGAAGACAGCGGCCTGATAACCCGATGATCAGGCCGCTATCAGTCACATCATTTACGCTTGGATCAAGCCGTTGATCTTCACGGTCGGATTGACGTCAGCCTCGTAATCCACACCCTCGACTTCAAAGCCGAACAAGCGCAGGAACTCAGCCTTGTAGCCGGCAAAATCACTGATCTCGTTGACGTTCTCGTCGGTGACCTGGTTCCACAGTGCCGCCACGGCGTCCTGAACCTTCGGTTCCAGTTCAGCCAGGTCGGCACGCAAGCGACCATCGGCGTCAAGCTTCGGTTCGCTGCCGTACAGGCTGTCCTTGAACAGGCCGTAGACCTGCTCGATGCAGCCTTCGTGGGTGCCCTGCTCTTTCATTACCTTGAACAGCAACGACAAGTACAGCGGCATGATCGGAATTGCGGAACTGGCCTGGGTGACCACCGCCTTGAGTACCGACACGCGGGCGTCGCCCTTCAGTGCAGCGAGGTTGTCGCGCAGGGTCAGGACTTTCTTGTCCAGGTCTTTCTTGGCTTCGCCGATGGAGCCATTCCAGTAGATGTCCTGGGTCAACTTCTCACCGAGGTAGGTGAACGCGGTAGTCTTGGCGCCTTCGGCCAGTACGTCGGCGTCACGCAGGGCGTCGATCCACAGCTGCCAGTCTTCGCCGCCCATGACTTTCACGGTGCCGTCGATTTCTTCCTGGGTCGCAGGCTCGAGGGTGGTGTCGACCACGACGCCTTTGTCGGTATTGATACCGCGCAGGGTCACAGCCTTGCCGATTGGCTTGAGGGTGGAGTTGTAGACTTCACCGGTCTTGGGATCGGTGCGGCGTGGCGCGGCCAGGCTGTAGACGACCAGGTCGATCTTGCCCAGGTCTTTCTTGATGGTTTCGATGGTCAGGCGCTTGATCTCGTCGGAAAACGCGTCGCCATTGATGCTCTTGGCGTACAGGCCTTTTTCGACGGCAAACTTCTCGAACGCAGCGCTGTTGTACCAGCCGGCGGAACTCAGCTTGCCTTCTTCGCCTTCTTTCTCAAAAAACACGCCCAGGGTGTCGGCGCCGCAGCCAAACGCAGCACTGATGCGCGCGGCCAGGCCGTAGCCGGTGGAAGCGCCGAGGACCAGCACCTTCTTCGGGCCATCGTTGATGGCGCCGTGCTCAGTTACGTAGTCGATCTGTTCCTTGACGTTCGCCTCACAGCCAACAGGGTGAGCGGTCACACAGATAAAGCCACGAACCCGCGGTTTGATGATCATAAAATTTCTGCCTCTTCCAAGGTGCCGAAGGCCAATGGTGGCCATTCAACTTCAATCGTACCGGTCTATGACGTCCGAAAAACCGAAGCGTCACGATAGTCGCAAATCTTCTGTTTACAAAATCCAATCCACACGAGCCCACCAGGGTTAAAGACTGTGTCGAGCCTTCACAATTTCGCACTATTTAAAACGCCAATCCGCTGCTGAACGCCTTATCATGACGAAGATGTTTCATTATGTTTCAAAACCCCACCACTCGCAGCCACGGATCCGGACCTGTCGAATGGCGTCCTTCTGGAGCTGAGTTGCATGAACAAGTCTGCTTTGCGTAAGAAAGCGGTATCGGTCGCCTGGGTACTCGGCGTGTTGCTGATTATCGATGTGTTCCCCGAAACCACGCTGGTGTTCCTCTGCCTGGTACTGGTGTGCGGCGTTTACGACTTCCTGCGTAACGGCCTGTATGACAAGCCCACCTTCAAAAAATACTTTATCGGCAGTGGCCGCAATACTTGGCTGCTGGCACCGTTCAACACCCTGTTCGACCTGCTGAGCTCGCGCAACCGTCACCTTTATACGATGCGCGACCTGCCGCCCGCCTGGCGTGCAGACCTGCAACAGGTGCTCGATGACGCCATGGTCCACAAGGATGAAATCATCGGTTACCTGGACGAGCGCATGGCCGAGAAGAAACGCGGCATGTTGTTTTTCCAGTGGTACGGGCGGCCGATCGAAACCACCCTGGATATTCCTGAACTGCGCAAAAAACTGCCGTTCGTGAAAACCATCGGCGTGTCGGTGTTCAACGAAAACCGCTCGACGTCTTTTCACTTCGGCCCGCTGCGCATGATGTTCCGCGTGCTCTACAACATGGCACCGGCACCCCATCACGACGGCGTGTACATCCAGGTCGGAAAGCACAAGCACTACTGGCATGACGACCCGCTGTTTATTTTTGATGACACGCTGATGCATGCGTCCTTCAACAAGAACGACGCCAAGCGCTACTGCCTATTTATCGACATCGTACGGCCTACGCCGCTGCCGTCGGTGCTTAACGCCGTGATCGCGGGGTTTGCCGGGATGGTCTTTACCCTGCGGCGAGTTTTCTACAAAAACTGGAAGCTGATTGAGTAAGTTCTGCGGCATGATGGTGGTGGACGGTATTTGCGCTCGGCCCTGCGCCTGAGGTAAATATCCGGCTCGTGCGCTCTAACCTGCGCCCACCATTCTCACGTCATCGCACCTCGACAGGTGCGGTGGCTGCGTTTTCAAGGAATCAGAATGCCCCAACGCCAAGTCATCAATGCCTCCGTCAGCCCCAAGGGCAGCCTCGAAACCCTGTCCCAACGTGAAGTCCAGCAACTGAGCGAAGCCGGTACCGGCAGCATCTACACTCTGTTTCGCCAGTGCGCCCTGGCGATCCTCAACACCGGCGCGCATATCGATAACGCCAAGACCATCCTCGACGCCTACAAAGACTTTGAAGTGCGCATCCACCAGCAGGACCGTGGCGTGCGCCTGGAGTTGTTGAACGCCCCCGCCGACGCCTTCGTCGATGGCGAAATGATCGCCAGCACTCGCGAAATGCTGTTCAGCGCCCTGCGCGACATCGTCTACACCGAGAACGAACTGGACAGCCAGCGCATCGACCTGAGCAACTCCCAGGGCATCACCGACTACGTATTCCACCTGCTGCGCAACGCTCGCACGCTACGCCCGGGCGTGGAGCCGAAGATCGTGGTGTGCTGGGGCGGGCACTCGATCAATACCGAAGAATACAAATACACCAAGAAAGTCGGCCACGAACTCGGCCTGCGCAGCCTCGACGTGTGCACCGGTTGCGGCCCTGGCGTGATGAAAGGCCCGATGAAGGGTGCGACCATTTCCCACGCCAAGCAACGCATCACCGGCGGGCGTTACCTGGGCCTGACCGAGCCGGGCATCATTGCTGCCGAAGCGCCGAACCCCATCGTTAACGAACTGGTGATCCTGCCGGACATCGAAAAGCGCCTGGAAGCCTTCGTGCGCGTTGGCCACGGCATCATTATCTTCCCCGGCGGCGCCGGCACGGCTGAAGAGTTTCTGTACCTGCTGGGCATCCTGATGCACCCGGACAACCGCGACGTGCCCTTCCCGGTCATTCTCACCGGGCCGAAACAAGCCGCGCCGTACCTGCAACAACTGCATGCCTTCGTCGGCGCCACCCTCGGCGAAGCCGCGCAGGCGCACTACCAGATCATCATCGACGACCCGGCCGAAGTGGCCCGCCAGATGACTATCGGCCTCAAGGCAGTGAAGCAGTTCCGTCGTGAGCGCAACGATGCGTTCCACTTCAACTGGCTGCTGAAGATCGACGAAGGCTTCCAGCGCCCGTTCGACCCGACCCACGAAAACATGGCCAGCCTGCAACTCAGCCACGCACTGCCGCCCCATGAGCTGGCAGCCAACCTGCGCCGCGCGTTTTCCGGGATCGTGGCCGGTAACGTCAAGGACAAGGGCATTCGCCTGATCGAACAACACGGCCCGTACGAGATCAACGGCGACCCGGCCATCATGAAGCCACTGGATGAGCTGTTGCAGGCGTTTGTCGCCCAGCACCGAATGAAGTTGCCGGGCGGCGCGGCGTATGTACCGTGCTATCGCGTGGTGCAGTGAGCTAGCCCGGCACTGCCGCGCGCTTGATGACAGCCGCCAGGCTTCAACTGGCGGTCGGTCATAGTTTGTATTGCTTTGCGGCGTGGGTAAGCGTGCGGCAGGACTGAGTTCGGACTAGTTTTTATAGGCCGACTCACCCCACCTGAAGAGCGACCTATGGACCAACGGATATTGTCCTCCACCATTCCTTACCCTAAGGTAAGGAGCATCATGTTGGAGATCTTTACTATGGCGACCGCCACACTTACCTCAAAAGGGCAAATCACCATCCCCGTCCAAGTCAGGACCGCACTTGGCCTGGAAACAGGCGACCGCGTCGAGTTCGTCGAAACGGAAGATGGCAAGTTTTCCATCATTGCAGCGAGCAAGACTGTCCATGATCTCAAGGGGTTGATCCAGAAGCCTGCCAGGGCTGTGTCCATTGACGACATGAACCGCGCCATCGCAGCGCAGGGAGCGAAGGCTGGATGATCGGACTGGATACCAATGTACTGGTGCGCTACGTCACCCAGGATGATCCCGTTCAATCCCCCAAGGCATCCGAGTTGATCGAGCCCCTCACCACACTTTCGCCAGGGTTTGTCAGCCTGGTCTCCGTGGTGGAGCTGGTGTGGGTATTACAGAGCTGCTACCAATCCGCCAAAAATGACATCGTCGTCGTTCTGGAAACCCTGCTGCGCACCCGTGAATTGACCATCGAACATGCCGAAGTCATCTGGCAGGCGCTTCGACGGTTCACGGCCAACAACGCCGATTTCGCCGACTGCCTGATAGAGCGCTGCGCCCACGCCGCCGGGTGCGAATACACCGCCACCTTTGACCTCAATGCGGCCAAGGCAGCGGGCATGAAGCGTCTGGGCTGAGCCGGAACATTGCGGCGACGGGCAGGCTTTGGTAAAAGTCGCGCTAATCCCTGATCGAGAGAAAGCCCCACGTGCGCACGCTTCTTCTTGCTGCCCTGGCCCTGACGCCGTCCCTCGCCCTGGCCGAGATCATCTGGCCCGACCTGCCGAAGAGCTGCTTCGTCAGCGGGCGCTCTGCCACCAGTGTGGATGTCGACACCGGCTGCGCAGCGTTCCTGATCAATGTGAAAGGCAAAGCGGCGGGTACGCCGATCAAGGTGGATATTCCCCAATACGCTTTTCACATCGACGAAGCCAGCGGCAAAGAGACACCGGTGATCATCATCCAGGCCGAAGAGAACGGAGAGGTCAAGGCCGTGGGATACAGGGAACTGGGCACCGATCAACTCGGTGCCGCGCTGCTGCGGGAAGTACGGCTCCTGGGTACAAAGAAGCCCTCCTAGTCGGGGTTCAACGAACCCAGCCACCCACCTGCCAGTGGTAACCATCATTGCGCTGCACCCAATGCGGATGCACATAACGATAGCCTTCGCGCACCGGCTCCCAATGGCCGTGTACAGCAACGTAGCGCCCGCCTTCCCAGCGCCAGTAACCACGTGACCATATGTAACCTTCACGTACGGCAGGCTCGACTTCGATGATCTGGGCCGGCGGCGGTTGTGGCGCAACCACCTCGACATATTCACGCTGTACAGGCCGTCGCTCATGCACCACGCGCTCCTGCACACACCCGGACGCCGCGACCACAACTGCCGCTAATGCCGCGTAACGTAACAACATACAACCCCCTCGGGCGTTATCGCCCAACACCTGCACCGGTAAAAATGCCCCCGTGTTTCAGCCGTGCTCCTGCTCAGGCCTGGGTACTTTTTTAACAGGTTGTGTCTGTCGGATTGCTGAAGCAGCACGCATCAAGGGTGACCGAAGCTTCTCAACACCGCTTCGACAAAACGTCTCAGCTTGGCCGTACGCTGGCGGTTCGCCGTGTAGACAAGGTGCATCGGCCGGCTCGGCGCTTCAAAGTCCGGCAGCACTCTCACCAATTCGCCTCTGGCCAACGCCTCGCGCAAGAAGTCTTCCGAACCGAGCACGATGCCAAAACCATCCAGCGCAGCCGACATCAAGGCGCGGCTTTCGTTGATCTGCAAACGGCTGGCAACCTGAACCTTGTGTGGGGTCGCCCCGTCGTAAAGTACCCACTCGCGGTCTACCGGCCGCGACCAGAAGGCGTAGCCGAGGCATTCGTGATGCTCAAGATCCGCCGGGGCCTTCGGGGTACCGCGTGCCGCCAGGTATTCCGGCGAAGCACAGACCACCAGACGGTAAGGTGCCAGTGGCCTGGCTGTCAGACCCGTGGTCGCCAGGGGGCCGATACGAAAAGCGGCTTCATAGCCCTCCTCCACCAGGTCCACGAAACGGTCGGTCAGGTGCAATTCAATTTCCACATCCGGGTTGTCGCGCAGGAACCCGGTAATCAACGGCATCAGGCTGTAGGAACCGAAGGTGACGGGAGCGGTGATTTTCAGCTTGCCGCGCGGCGTGTCGCTCATGATCTGCGCCAGTGAATCGGCAGCCTCGGCTTCTACCAGGATATGTTTGCAACGCTCGTAGTACGCGCTCCCCAGTTCCGTCAGGCTTTGCCTTCGTGTGGTGCGGTTAAGTAAGCGAGCGCCCAGGCGCTGCTCCAGCGCGGTGACATGCTTGGCCACCATCTGCGGCGATATGCTCAAGCGCTCGGCAGCCCGCGCGTACGAGCCCAACTCTGCAGCCATCACAAAGGCATTCATGCTCGACAGGCGATCCATCATTCCCTACTCCCAGTAACAACATCCACACCAAAACGACTATTTATCGCCGATTGGTTGCCAATCATCATAACCGCTCCCCCATTCATTGGAGCAAGACCATGAAGATTGGTGTTATTGGAGCAGGCTTTATCGGGCGCGCCGTGGCCCAACTGGCGCTGGCGGCCGGGCACGAAGTGATGTTGAGCAACTCCCGTGGCCCCCACACCATGAGCAGCGTAGTGAGCGGCATACTCGGCGTGCAGGTGGGCAGTGCCGACGACGCCGCCAAATTCGGCGATGTGGTGCTCGTGGCGATCCCCCTGGAGCATTACCGCAGCGTCCCGGCGCAATGGCTGGAGGGCAAGACCGTGATGGACGCCAATAATTATTACCCGAACCGCGACGGCCATATCCCGGTACTGGATCGCTTTGAAACCACTACCAGCCGGTTGCTCGCCGAGCATTTGCCCCATTCACATGTGGTGAAAGTGTTCAACGCGATCTTCGCTCCCGACCTGACGCAGGACGCCCGCCCCCACGGTGCACCCGACCGCCGAGCGTTGCCGGTGGCAGCGGATGACGACGCAGCGAAGGCACGCGTCATCACGCTACTCGACGAATTGGGTTTCGACGCCGTGGATGCCGGTAGCCTGGATGAGAGCTGGCGGTTGGAACGCGGCAAGCCTGCCTATTGCGTCGCGCTGGACCAGGCTGGCTTGAAGGCAGCGCTGGCCGCCGCCGAGCGTACGGTTGAACTGCCGCCTGTCGAGCGCTCTCGCACTTGACCCCATAAAAAAGCCCGCTGACCGTTACCGGTTCAGCGGGCTTTTTGTTAGCGGTAAGGTCCTGACTCAGGGCCTCGCCAGCAGCTTACAGCGCCAGGTCAGACGCCGGCTTGCTCGGCTCAGCCGCAGGCTTGGCGGCCTCGGTGGCCTTAGGAGCAGCCTGTTGCGGAATCGCGGGCGGTGCAGGCAGTTGCAGGATATTGGCGGTGTAGGCCCATTCCTTGGCAACAGCCTCAGGACTGTCGTTCAGCTTGGTGCCGTAGCTCGGTACGATCTGGTGCAGTTTTGCCTGCCACTCAGGGGTCGCGACCTTGTCCTTGAACACTTTCTGCAGCACGGTCAGCATGATCGGAGCCGCGGTGGACGCGCCTGGCGATGCACCCAACAGGCCTGCAATGGTGTTGTCGGCGGAGCTGACCACTTCGGTACCGAGTTTCAGGACGCCGCCCTGTTCTTCGTCACGCTTGATGATCTGCACGCGCTGACCGGCTTGCCACAGGCGCCAGTCGGATTGCTTGGCGTTCGGGAAGTACTCTTGCAGCGCCTTGAAGCGGTCGTCATCCGACAGCATCAGTTGGCCGGCGAGGTACTCGACCAGTGGGTATTCACGAATACCGACTTTGGTCATTGGCCAGATGTTGTGGGTGGTGGTGCTGGTCAGCAGGTCCAGGTACGAGCCTTCTTTCAGGAACTTGGTCGAGAAGGTGGCGAATGGGCCAAACAGAATCACGCGCTTGCCATCCAGCACGCGGGTGTCCAGGTGCGGAACCGACATCGGTGGCGCGCCAACCGAAGCCTTGCCGTAGGCCTTGGCCAGGTGCTGCTCGGCGACGGTTGGGTTATCGGTCACCAGGAACGAGCCGCCGACCGGGAAGCCTGCGTATTCCTTGGCCTCAGGAATGCCCGACTTTTGCAGCAGGTGCAGTGCACCGCCGCCGGCGCCGATGAACACGAACTTGGCGTCGGTTTCAGTCTTGGTGCCGTCTTTCAGGTTTTTGTAGCTGACACGCCACGAGCCGTCGGCGTTCTTGGTGATGTCCTGCACTTCGCTCGACAGTTTCAGGTCGAACTTAGGCGTGGTTTGCAGGTGAGCGACGAACTGGCGGGTAATCTCGCCGAAGTTCATGTCGGTACCCAGCGGGCTCCAGGTAGCCGCGATTTTCTGGTTCGGGTCACGCCCTTCCATCATCAGCGGAACCCATTTGGCGATCTGCGCCGGGTCTTCGGAGTACTGCATGCCGGCAAACAGCGGGCTCGCTTGCAGGGCTTCGTAGCGCTTCTTGAGGAACTTGATGTTGTCATCGCCCCACACAAAACTCATGTGCGGTGTGGCGTTGATGAACGAACGCGGGTTCTTCAGCACACCCTGCTGGACCTGCCAGGACCAGAACTGACGGGAGATCTGGAACGCTTCGTTGATCTCGACCGCTTTCGGGATCTCAACGTTGCCGTTCTTGTCTTCCGGGGTGTAGTTCAACTCAGCCAGGGCCGAGTGACCGGTACCGGCGTTGTTCCAGCCGTTGGAGCTTTCTTCGGCGACGCCGTCGAGACGCTCGACCATTTCCATCGACCAGCCCGGCTCCAGTTCGTTAAGCCAGACACCCAGGGTTGCACTCATGATGCCGCCGCCGATCAGCAGCACATCGACTTTCTTTGCCTCTTCCGCGTGAACGGACGTGATCCCCATCGACAAAGCCAGCCCCAGCAGGGCAGTGTTTACTTTTTTAAACATCAGTAGCACCTATGATAAAACGCCATCCGCCCCACCGCCCCTGATCATGGGCAACCCTCAATCACGCTGCGCCAGGCAACGCACCGCGGGGTTTGCACAGTCACTCGGGGACCGCAGGGTGGGCACACAAGGCCGACGTATCGACCTCACTTTTATGTCCCTTCTGCGCTGACTTCTTATCATTATTGGCTTCAGCTACTTGGGCGACAGCCAACCGCCGGGACGTATACGGATGTACGTACCGAGGAAAGACTAGACCAAGACGGCGCGCAGAATATCACGCTAAACGGCGTTTATGCGTCGTTTGGCCAATTGACAGTTCTAAATCGCGGGTTTTAACGCGCGGATGTCAAGCGTGGCAAGCGTGACGTGGGGTCACAGGGTGTTTAATGAAACTGAACTCTGCCAAAAAAGGCTGTTCTAGACACCTTCGTCGCTGCTTGCGTAGCATCGGCGGCTTTCCCCCGTATCACCCTTCAACACAGAGCGATCCATGTCTATCCACCAAACTCCCGGGCATGTGCTGCCCGCGCGCAGCGCCGCAAAAATGGAAGCTGCCATGGCCGTGGGCGCTTTCGCTATCGGTACCGGCGAATTCGCCATCATGGGTTTGATGCCCGACATCGCCCAGAACCTAAGTTTAAGCGAACCCCAAGTCGGCCACGCCATCAGCGCCTATGCATTGGGCGTGATGGTCGGCGCCCCACTGCTGGCCATCCTCGGCGCCAAGCTGCTGCGCAAACATATGCTGCTGTTGCTGATGGGCCTGTATGCCCTGGGCAACCTCGCCACCGCCTTCACCCCGACCTTCGGCTCACTGATGGCGTTCCGCTTTATCAGCGGCCTGCCCCACGGCGCCTACTTCGGCATTGCCGCGGTGGTCGCCTCGAGCATGGTGCCCAACGACAAACGCGCCGGCGCCGTGGCGCGGGTGATGATGGGCCTGACCCTCGCAATGCTGCTCGGCAACCCCATCGCCACCTTCCTCGGCCAGCACTTGGGCTGGCGCTCGGCGTTTGCACTGGTGAGCGTGATCGCCCTGTGCACCATCGCCCTGGTCTGGCAATTCGTGCCCCATCGCCACGACGAACAACGCAGCGACCCACGCAAGGAACTGCGCGCCTTCACCAAACCCCAGGTGTGGATGGCCCTGTCGATTGGTGCCATCGGTTTTGCCGGCATGTTCTGCGTGTTCAGCTACCTGGCGCCGACCATGCTGGAAGTGACCAAAGTGTCGCCGCAGTGGATTCCATTTGGTCTGGCAGCGTTTGGCGTGGGCGGGATTATCGGCAACATCGCCGGCGGCAAGCTGTTTGATCGCATGCAGTTTCGCGCGGTGGGTTGGATTCTGGTGTGGTCGATGGCCGTGTTGCTGTTCTTCCCCCTCGCGGCGTCCTCGCTATGGGGCGTGCTGCTGAGCATGGGTCTGGTGGGCACCATGGTGTCGTTGGCCGCGCCGTTGCAGATCCGTCTGATGGACATCGCCCACGAAGCGCCAAGCCTCGCAGCGGCATCGAACCACGCGGCGTTCAATCTGGCGAACGCACTGGGGCCGTGGTTTGGCGGGATGGCGATTACAGCCGGATACGGCTGGACCAGCACCGGCTACATAGGCGCAGCCACGGCGCTGGCTGGGCTCGGCATCTACTTGATAGCACGGCGAATGCAGGGAGGGCATTAAGCGCCCCGGGCCTGAAAGCACACTTCAATCGTCAGGAACAGCGAATAATCGGTGTAATGGAGACTGTTTCACTTCCGTTCAGCCAAGGTTCAGGTTGGATCCAATAAGCACAAGCTGTAACATGTCCGTCATGTTTATTCCAAATGACAAGGACGTGCTGTGAGCTTTCCTGACACAGGTGTATTGCAGAGTTTTCCGATGACACTCACTCATCGCAACGCGACAATCTTCACCATCGCTCCCACCGACCACAGAACGCAGCAGGCGATTCAGGACCTGATCGACACGCGACACCAACTGACAGACCGCATCAGCGCACCGCTCAAAGGGAAGGAAGCCACCCTGTTCGCCAAATCCCAGCCGCTGGACAGCCTCAGACCCAAATTGCGAGTGACTTTCGGGCGCGCCAAGCGAGACGGTGCGTTTGACTGGCCGGTCGAAGAGGTCATCAACACCCTCGGCGCCCAGAAACGCGGTGCACCGATTGCTGGCTTGTATGGGTTCGGTTACCGAAAGTCAGCGCTTGGCCTGATCCAGGAATTCTTCATCTTTACCGAGATGCTGGAGGGTTACCTTAATGGCCTGGAATGGCTCAAGCAGGAGCGTGACATTCAGAGCCTGATCACCGCGTCGTTCAAACTGTTGCGCTGCCTGCATAGCAAAGGCGTAGTGCACATGGACTTCTGGGCAAACAATGTGATGATCAACCTGGAGCAGCCGACGCACGCCAAGGCCATCGACCTGGAAAACTGCTTTCTCTCGCCAACGGATTACTTGTCCGAGGTGCTGGCGTTTCAATTTGGGTTCTATTATAGGCGGGAGATTTTCCGGTTCATGATCGAAGAGGATTACGACCGGAGGGTGCTGCAAGAACTTGGCAACTACGACGGCGTTGATCGCGCTCGCTTTGACGAAATCTACACGTCAAGCAAACATGAAAACATCAGCCGCCGCGCCAGGCGCGAGATTTTCCATAAAGGGGTTGTGGTAACGGGCTGACTCACCTCCCCCAGCGACAAGGGCGCTTGCCCCGCGGGGCTATATGCGATGCGCCATCAATCATCATGCAACAGCCCCGACCCATACTCCCCATAACGACTCCCCAGCGCACTGCCGCCAAAATTCATCTTCGCGGCCTTGCTGGGGCTGTGGTCCCCAAACGCCTGGCATCCGCCTGAAAAGCAAGGGTCACTGCTCGCGCCGGACGAACCCGATGAGCAAGCACCCAACAGCAACGTGCCAGCAATCATCGCGACTTTGACGAGGTTCGAGATCATTTTTCAGTTCCCTAGGAGCTGGAGGCGCGGGGGGCCTCTCTTGAGCAAGATCGTAGACCTCAACGGTGTAGGGAATTATGAAACTTTGCTGGCTGTCAGGGAGGGTTCAGGTTGCCGCCTTGGCGGGGATGCCAGGTTTTCGGAGGCGTTGGCAATGATATAGTCCGTCAATGTCCACCCCATCGAAGCCCTGAACATGTACACCATCGAAGTATTTGAATCCAACCCAAAGGGCCGCGACTTCGTGGTGGGTGATATTCACGGGCATTTCAAGCTACTCGCGTCACTCATGAAAAAAGTAAACTTCAACACACTACAGGATCGCTTGTTTTGTGTGGGCGACCTTATTGATAGAGGCCCTGACTCTATAGACGTATTGAAGTGGCTCAGCGAACCCTGGTTTTACGGCGTACGCGGTAACCACGAACAGATGCTTCTTGATTGCCTCTGCGGTCGTGGCGACATCAACAGGCACACACGAAACGGCGGAGCGTGGCTTTACGCGCTGTCGCCCAGTGTCCAGACCGAGATTTACAACGTACTGCAAACGCTCCCAGTAATGATTGAGATCGGCTTATCGGATGGTCGAAAAATCGGCATCGTCCATGCTGAAGCGTTTCTTTCATGTGCAACCCATAGTTGGCAAGACGCCAAAGACGCTATCAGTGGAGTGCGAGGGGAAACCACGCAACAACTAGCGTTGAAAACCGCACTCTATGCCAGGGAAAAAATAGAGCAGCAAAACCAGGCAGCGATCATAGGTTTGGATAGGTTATATGTGGGCCACTCGACAGTCCCTCATGTGCATGCATTGGGCAATGTCGTTTATATCGATACGGGTTGTTCTTTTTCGGACGGCGCGTTGAGTTTGATAGAGATGGAAAGTGGAGAGGTTGCGCATGTGAGCATGCATTCATTGCATGACTCTCTCGGGGTCAGCTCGCAGTAGTCACTTGAACGTGAGCAAATATTTCCCTAAGGGATTATGACTCTATGCTGGGGACAGCCCCTCCAGTGTCCATTTCCACGAGCTAAGTGGCCCAATAGTCTCGTAGTAATTCAGACGCGGTGCGCGGATGGAATTGAGTCGTGCATACCTGCCCGCGCCCCAGAAGCCCACTGATGGAAAAATCTAGGGGGCGGGGGTGAATAAACGCAAAAGGGAACGCCCCTGTCGGAACGTCCCTTCTTCCTCACTCAGCGACGAAAAAGACGGTCTAGAACCAACAGGGCAACTGCACCAATCGCGATTGCCGCAACTGGTTTTTCTTTAACGAATGTAGATACGCTGTCCAGTGCGTCGCCATAGGCTTGTGTCAGCTGTCCAGCTGCTTGCCGACCAGCACCTTCAGCTTCCAGCTTCGAATCACCAAACAGTTTCCCAACTGCGCTCTGCGCTTTGCCGGCAACCTTTTCAACAACACCTTCTACCTGTTCGCTCTTCATGATTCACCAAACCTTCGTGTGTGATTGAGTAACCCAGAATAAACCTGGGCTTGAGGCAACCTTCACGGCATTAGGGAGACTCTGGTAATGATTAGTTCAAAGTTGATGAGGCTCACAGGTGGCCAGCTATCATTAACTCGAAAACTTGAAGGAAACAGCCCCCGCTGACGGCATGCAGACGCCCTCAGCAAGACTCCATGTAGCAGCCCCATTAAGATAAGTTGGCATGTTCTGTCTTACTTCGACCGAGAATCCTGCGTGGCCAGTTAAACTTCTGAGTAGCCCAGCAGTCGCGCATAGACGTCAGTGCAGCAGTGAAAAGCTGTCCTGAATCCACTAAGCCGCAGAGAAGAACGCCACTTTAGCGGTAAGACGATCCGCCAAACCTGATAGCTCGATGCTAGCTGCCGCCACTTGGCGCGCGCCGTTGGCAGACTCAACAGTCGAACCATGAATGCGGTTGATATTTTCAGCGACCTCATCGGTCACGCTACTCTGCTGCACGGAGGCGCTCGCGATCTGGGCGTTCATATGACTGATTGCGGCAACCTGCTCGCTGATCCTTGCCAATGCATGCTGCGCACTGCGGGTTTGTGTGACCGTTTGGCTCGCTAGCTCGCAACTATCGCGCATAGTTTGGGATGCCGTTTCGGTACCCGATTGCAGCGTACTGATCATCTCCCGAATTTCCTCGGTCGACTGCTGTGTACGATTGGCCAAAGAACGTACTTCGTCAGCTACCACCGCAAACCCACGCCCGTGCTCCCCAGCTCTCGCTGCCTCAATGGCAGCGTTCAAGGCAAGCAAATTGGTTTGCGAGGCGATAGCGTTGATGACGTCGATCACTGACGCGATATTTTCACTGTGTTTGGACACCTGGTTCACGGTAGCAGTGGTTTGCTCAAGCGTTACTGCCAACTGTTCAATGGCAAGCGTGGTACTTGCAACCAGCTTGTTCCCACTTCCCACTTCAGTATCAGCCAACCGGGAGGCGTCAGCTGCCTGCGCGGCATATCCAGATACTTCATTAACCGTCGCCGCCATTTGCATTATGGCTGCGGCCACCTGCTCGGCTTCGCGGGTTTGTAAGCTGGTCTGCTCATTGTTAGCCGATGATGCGGCAGACAACTGGGTGGAGGAGTGATTGACCTCTTGGGCCGCCTTACGTACTTGCTGAATAGTCTCTCCGAGATGGCCTAGCGCGTTTTTCAGGACGCCCATCACACTGCCGGGATAATCTGTGGAAATCGTCTGATTCAGATCACCAGCTGCCAGTCGCTCGATGGCCAATGCAACGTCTGTGGGCTCAGCACCCAGCGTGGATTTAACGAAGTGAATAATTACAGCCGACAACGTGATGCTCAGCAGCAAAGCAATACCTGTCGCTATAAGCATCAGCGTACTGAACTGACTGGCGGTTGCCTGCACTGCGCCCAGCTTTGCCTTGATTGATGCTTCCTCGTAGTCGATCAGTGCATTGACGCGTTTCAGCCACTCACTGTAATCCAAAGACGTTTGACGCATCAGCAGCGCCTGAGCTCCAGGTATGTCACCCGCTTGGCGCAGGGAGATTACCGCCCTGGTGGAGTTAAGGGTTTGTTGTTCGATGTCCTTGATAGCGCTCAGTAATCGAACCTCCTCGCCTGTTACGCTTGCGCCCTTGAACAACTGATCCATTGGAGCCGCCGAGTCGGAGTAGGCCTTTTCCAAGGCTGTGACCTCCGATAAGTGTTTTGCCAAATCCGTATCAGTCGTCACCAGCACAGCATCCCGAATAGCGATGGCTCGGTTATGGACACTGCCTCGAAAATTGATTGCGTAGCGCTGCACCTTGGCGGCATTTTCGCTGACGTCTTCCAAGGTGGAGTCAATGAACGCAACGCGGTGAATGCCGATGGCGGTTATCAACATGAGCAGCGCCAGGATGGCTGCGAAACTAAGCCCTATGCGTGTGGCCAACGACAGCGTTTTCTTCATGGCTAGCTCGAAAATATGACCTGTACAGGCCTTTGTTGATTTGGAAGAAGCGAACGGTACTACCAGCCCATTACGCTTGATGCCTTGACGATACGTCGACGCAGAAAGGTCATCCAGTTAGCAATACGCACCGCCATGATAGCGTATAGCTATCATCATGATGCGTATGTTCTGCAGTGGGCCTCGCGATTTACTTAGAGCATTTTTGCGCGGCTATGGCAGTAGGAGCTAATGAGGGAGGTCGCAAAGCCAACGGTCATTAGATCGCCACGTGGGTACCCGCAAGGCAGTTGAAGGTGAACAATTTTGAAAAAGAGTGAGCTTCCAGTAAAAACCTGCCTTACCTGCGGCCTTCCCTTCACTTGGAGGAAGAAATGGGCGCGCTGCTGGGAGGAGGTTCGTTATTGCTCTGAACGCTGCCGACGCAGTAAGCCTGCTAACTGCTGAGCCAAAAAGGGGGTCAGGTTGCCGCCTTCTTGGGGTAAGGCGGCAGGGTCGGGTGTCAGGCTGTGGCCTTGCTGGACGTCGCTTCGACTTGCTCTTGAGCTCGGTCGACAAGCAGAGAGCTCAACTCGATCAGTTGCTGAATGCCCAAAGCGATGGAGCGCTGGGATGCCGCCCAAGCAGACGAGAACAGAAGCGCCGCGTCTCATTTCAGAATCATTGAGGTGAAGCGCCTACGCTTCCGCCTGGAAAAAGGGCGCAGCACGTAATCGACACCGACTACGATATACCGCGCAATGACCACCTTCAGATCCTCAGAGACGAATTTCACATGCCACAATTACCCGCATACACTTCGGGCGCATGCCACGCCTCCCCTACACCCATGATGCATCCCTGATAAACTGCCCACCATTCGCCTCGTTGACTCAGATTCCCAATGCCCCCACAAACCGCTCCCCTCTCCCGCCGCTTTTCCGTCGCACCGATGATGGATTGGACCGACCGCCACTGCCGGTTCTTCCTGCGCCTGCTCTCCAAGCACGCTCTGCTCTACACCGAGATGGTCACCACCGGCGCGATCCTCCATGGCGACCACGACCGTTTCCTGCGCCATAACGAAGCCGAGCACCCTTTGGCGCTCCAGCTCGGTGGCAGTGTCCCCGCGGACCTGGCCGCCTGTGCCCGTATGGCCGAAGCCGCCGGTTACGACGAGGTGAACCTGAACGTCGGCTGCCCGAGCGACCGGGTGCAGAACAACATGATCGGCGCGATCCTGATGGCTCACCCGGTCCTGGTGGCCGATTGCGTGAAGGCGATGCGTGATGCAGTGTCGATTCCGGTGACGGTGAAGCACCGTATCGGGATCAATGGTCGGGATAGTTACGCCGAGCTGTGTGATTTCGTCGGGACGGTGAAGGACGCCGGCTGCACCAGTTTTACCGTGCATGCGCGGATTGCGATTCTTGAGGGCTTGTCACCGAAGGAAAACCGCGACATTCCGCCGTTGCGTTATGACGTGGCGGCACAGTTGAAGCGGGACTTCCCCGAGCTGGAAATTGTGCTCAACGGAGGGATCAAGACGCTGGAGCAGTGCCATGAGCATTTGCAGACGTTTGACGGGGTGATGCTGGGCCGGGAGGCTTATCACAATCCGTATCTGCTGGCGGAGGTGGATCAGCAGTTGTTTGGCAGTGAAGCGCCGGTGATCAGCCGAGCTGAGGCGTTGGCGCAGTTGCGGCCTTATATTGCTGAGCATTTGGCGACTGGCGGGACGATGCATCACATTACGCGGCATGTGTTGGGGTTGGGCACCGGTTTCCCTGGGGCGCGCAGATTCAGGCAGTTGTTGTCGGTGGATATTCATAAGGCTGCGGATCCGTTGGCATTGCTGGATCAGGCTGGAGCTTTGTTGGAAGGGCGTTGATTGGATAGCTTGCAGGGGGTCAGTTGGTTATTGGATGAGCTGACATACTGCCATCGGTAGCAAGCTCCCTCCCACATTTGGTGCGGTGTGTGTCAGGGAAGGCCTCAGTTGGCATGAAGGCGTTATCCTACATCGGGCAGTTGGGTTGAACCTGTCGGCCGTTCTGGCCTCCTATTCAGCAGTACGGCCGGGCATTCAAACGGCTGTTTTCAGGTTGTTGCCCTCGCAAACGATCGAACGCATTTGCGCCCTTGAGCGCCTGTCGGCGCTCGGGTAATGTCATCAGACCCATAGGACAGAGCACGCCCATGACTTCCAAGCTGGAACAACTCAAGCAATTCACCACTGTCGTAGCCGATACCGGCGATTTTTCTACCCTCGCCAAGCTCAAGCCTCAAGACGCCACTACCAACCCTTCCCTGCTGCTCAAGGCCGCGTCGATTCCGGGCTATGCCAAGCTGCTGGATGAGTGTGTGCAGGACTGCAACGGCGATGTCGGCCTGGCCAGCGACCGTTTCGCGGTGGCGGTGGGTCAAGAGATCCTTAAAGTAGTACCAGGGCGCATCTCCACCGAGGTGGACGCCCGTCTGTCGTTCGACACCGACGCCGTACTCAAGCGTGCGCACCGTCTGATCGACCTGTACGACAAAGCTGGGGTTAGCCGTGACCGCGTGCTGATCAAGATCGCGTCCACCTGGGAAGGCATCCGCGCGGCGGAGAAGCTGGAAAAAGAAGGCATCCAGACCAACCTGACCCTGCTGTTCTCGTTTGCCCAGGCTGTGGCGTGCGCAGAAGCCGGCGTGTTCCTGATTTCACCGTTCGTAGGCCGTATCTACGACTGGTACAAGAAAGCCAATGGCAACGACTACACCGGCGCTGATGATCCGGGCGTGCAGTCGGTGACGCGCATCTACAACTACTACAAGGCTAATGGCTACAAGACCGTGGTGATGGGTGCGAGTTTCCGTAACCTGAGCCAGATTGAAGAGCTGGCCGGCTGTGATCGCCTGACCATCAGCCCGGACCTGCTGGAGAAGCTGGCGGCGGATGAAGGCAAGCTGGAGCGCAAGTTGTCGCCAGGGCATGCCGGGGAAGCGCGGGTGCATCTGACTGAAGCGCAGTTCCGTTGGGAGTCCAACGAGGATGCGATGGCGACTGAGAAGCTGGCAGAGGGGATTCGTCAGTTTGCTCGGGACCAGGAGAAGCTTGAGGCACTGTTGTCCGCCAAGCTGTAAACGGCGGAGGCGGCAAAAAGGGCGGTACCTGTGAGGGTACCGCCCTTTTTTTGTCTCAAGCCGATCTCAGTTCAACTGTGGGAGGGGGCTTGCTCCCGATAGCGGTGAGTCCGTTATGAATGTGCTGACTGACACGGCGCTATCGGGGGCAAGCCCCCTCCCACAATTGGCATGTGTTCGACAGACGGATCAGTGACGCTCGAGGGCGTTGACGAGGTCGTGGAAAGCTTCGCGGTTGGACTCGTTGAGGCCCATCAGGATCTTGTGCGCTTCCAGCACCTTGACCCGTACGACTTCCTCGGACTGGTCCTGAGACGGCAGGTCGGTGAGGCACTCCGGGCACGGAATCGGGCGATCAACGATGTTGAACACTTGGTCGAAGCCCATGGACTGCAACAGACGGGTGATGTCTTCGTGGGTGGTGACGACGGTCGGCAGCAGGCCAACCTTCTGCCGAGACAGAATGGACAACTTGGCCAACAGCCCAAGGGTGGTGCTATCGATGCTGCGGGTTTCGGTCAGATCGATCACGATCGCCGAGAAATTCAACGCCGTGAAAATCCGCTCAATCGTCGCATCCAGCGCCGAACACAAGGTCAGGCGCACTTCACCGACAAACTTCAGGACGAAGGTCCCGTCTTGCTCGGCGAATTGGATTCTTCCGGTACTCATCAAAGATTCCTGCTCAACACCAATAGGGCGATATCATCCGGCATCTCCCCTAGCGTGGCCAATCCAAAAACCTGCCGCAGGCCATCCAGGCTGCCGCCCGCCGACTTGACCTTTTGGGGCAAGGCGGCTTCTTTCTCTTTGAGTGTAGGCTCTGGAAGAAGGTCCAGGATGCCATCGGACATCAGCGTCAGGCTGAACGTCGGCGGCAGCTCCAGGATGTGGTCTTCATAGGTGGCTTCATTGAACAAACCTACGGGCAGACCACGCCCTTCCAGGTAACGCACACTGTCGGGAGTGTATAAAACAGGCATCGGCAGGTGACCGCCGATGCTGTAGGTCAAAAGACCGGTTTCTTCATCAATCACGCCGCCCACCATCGTCACGTGCTTGCCCAGCTTGCAGCTGATCAGGCCTCGGTTGATGTGGCCCAGCACCTCGGAGGGCGTGAACTCCGGCAAGGTGCCATTGCGCTTGGATTCGAATAACAACCGTGTGGTCATGAACTTCAACAACACGGTGACAAAAGCAGAGGAAGCTCCATGGCCGGAGACATCGGCCAGGTAGAACGCGACACGACGCTCGTCTACGCGGAAATAATCGACAAAATCGCCCGACAGGTACAACGACGGGATGATCTGGTGAGCAAACTGGAATTCGTCGATGCTCCAGGGGCTGACCGGCAGCATGTTCATCTGCACCTGGCGACCGGCGTTCTGGTCTTCCTGGAGCAGGTTAAGGCTGGCTTCGAGTTCGCGGTTGGCGGTTTCGAGCTTTTCGCGGTAGCGCTGGTTCTCTACCAGCAGGCGCGCACGATCCAAGGCGCGGCGCACAGAGTGCTCCAGTACCGCCAGGTCTTCGAGGGGCTTGATCAGGTAGTCGGCAGCGCCCAGACGCAACGCCTCGACGGCATCGTTCATGACGCCCGCACCGGACACGACAATCACCGGCGTCTGCGGGGCAAGCTCAGTCACCTGGCGAATCAGCTCCAGGCCGCCCATCTGGGGCATGCGCAGGTCGCAGATCACGAGGTCGGGCTGGTCGCGCTCGAATACCTGGAGACCCTGTTGGCCATTACTGGCCTGCAGGACGCTGAAGCCACTGTCTTCCAAGTAGGCCGCAAGGCTCGCGCGCACTACTTCGTCGTCATCGATTATCAGCAGCGTGGCACTGGTTTTTTGCATGTGGGCAAACGGCGCCAGAATTAGGTTGGCGTAGGCGGTTCGGCAATGGCCGGACTCACGTACTGGATTCGCTTTCTAGCCTCTCTGTCCTACAACGCAATGGGATTTTTCCCATGCACAACCGTAAAGCAGAGGTGCCCTTCTAAGGCGCAGACGGTACTCCCATCCGCCAGGGGTTTCAAGCTCATGCCGATGGTCGCCGGGCGTCTTTACATCGCAAATCACCCGGAGTTATAAGAACAGCCAAGACCACAACACAAAGTAAGGATGGAACCGATGGGCGAACACGAGCGCGACTACGCCGAAAAACGCGATTTCATCCGCATGCGGGTGGATGCCGAAGTATCGTTGCTCCACGAAGGCCAGGAGTTTTCCGGGGTTTGTGTGGACCTTTCCAGCTCCGGGATGCAGGTGCAGGCACCGCGCCAGTTCACCGTGGGGGACCTGCTCACCGTGCGCATTGATTCAGAGCACGCGGCGCTCAAGGGCCTGGAGGCTGACACGGAAGTGGTCTGGACCAAAACGGCGAGCGACGAGCAACAACTGGGACTTAAGATCCTGAAAATGCGCTGAAACCCGCGCACAAAAAAGGCGACCGCCAAGTCGCCTTTTTTTCATTTCAAAACATCACAGCTTAAAAGTCGTCGACGACCTTGCCGTCCTTGACCTTGAACTCGCGGTTCTGCAGGTAAGCATTACGGATAAAGGTGTACTTGTCGCCGGTGATCAGCTTCTCGCTGTCGAGCAGGCTGGCACGGGTGTCAACGATGTTCAGGCCCATGGTGCTGTTGCGCCAGCCGATATCGTTCATATAGCGGTACGGTTGGGTGTAGCTGTCCACGTATTTGGACGGCGCGTCACGCAAGGTGCTCGGGCCCAGCAGCGGGATCATCACGTAGGGACCGCTGCCCACGCCCCAGTAACCCAGGGTCTGGCCGAAGTCTTCATCACTGCGTTGCAGCCCCATTTTGGTGCCGACGTCGATAAAGCCCAGCACGCCGAATGTGGTATTAACCAGCAAGCGCGCAGTGTCGACCCCGGCATTGTGGGGTTTGAGCTGCAGCACGTTGTTGGCCAGGTTGCCGACATCGCCGATATTGCGGAAGAAGTTGTGGATACCGTCTTCGACAAATTGCGGAGTGATCCACTGATAGCCTTGGGCCAATGGCTTGAGGGCGTAGGTATCAACGGTGTCGTTGAAGGTGAAGATCGGGCGGTTGACGCTTTCCCATGGATCATCTTCCGATGCAGCCTGTGCAGCGAAAGGCGCCAGCAGGACAGTGGCACACACCGACAGCTGAGCGAAGTAGTGGCTCCAGCGCATAGCTTTTGCTCCTTGAATGGTCTGTCATGGGCGCTATGCCCTGAATAAGGCCGTCAGTATATGACGGAAGTGTCCAATTAGGCAGCTTCTAGGAATCGTCCTAACACAAATGGACAATTTTCCTACAATTAACCCGCCTGTCATCTACTTGTCATCCTGCCCCGATAGCGTCACAGCTATTTCAGGGATGTCGACATGCCTCACGCTGAGATAGCCATCGCCAACGCGCCCGCCTTGACTGCCGTTCTGTTTGGCCTGAGTGGTTGCCTGGTGGACTTTGGTTCCCAGGCGCGCACCGATTCACCCTCCCTGCACTCCCAAGCCACACCCGGCGCCCTGAAAATCCTGCGCAGCCTCAAGGAACAAGGCATCCCCTGTGCCTGGCTGGATGAACTGCCGCCTTCGGTGACCACACCACTGGCCGCCGTACTGCCCGGCTGGCTCAAGGCCGCATCCCCCTCATCGATCCGCTGGCCCGCCCCTCATGCGTGCTGGCAAGCCTTGATGGAACTCAACATTGAACGCCTGGAAGGTTGCGTACTGGTCAGCGGCGAACCACGCTTGCTGCAATCGGGGTTGAATGCCGGTTTGTGGACCATTGGCCTGGCGTCCTGTGGTTCGCTGTGCGGCCTGGCGCCTGAGCAGTGGCAGGCGCTGAGCGACAAGGAACGCGAGCACAAGCGCGGCAAAGCCACCGTTGAGCTCTATGGGCTGGGGGTACACTCGGTGATCGATCACCTCGGGGAACTCGGCACCTGCCTGGCCGACATCAGCCTGCGCCAGCTCAAAGGCGAGAAGCCCTGATCAAGATCATGCACAGTCGGCGCCCGTGGATTAATCTACAGGTCACCCCGTAGACCTTTCACGGCGTGCCGTGGTCTATGCCAGTGCCTATCGATAAAAGGAAGAACGTCATGCCTGATCGCAAAAAACTGGAAGAACAGGTCGAGATCCTGCGCGGGCAGCTGGAACAGGAACCCCCGCTGTCGGAAGAAAAACGTGAAGCGCTGCAAGCCTTGATTGCCAAGTTTGAATTGCAACTTGAACTTGAACCGGCCACTCAGACGCCGAGTATTTCCGACGATGTGAGTCAAGCTGCCATAGAGTTCGACGCTGAGCACCCGGTGATTTCCGGGACACTGCGCAATATCATGATCACCTTGGGCAACATGGGGATCTGACCCGAACCCAAGCCAGGCGCAGAACCAAAAGGTAGGAGAGGGCCTGCCCCCTCCCACCTTTGCTTACTGACGGGCCAGGCGCACGTTCTGGAACGCCACATCCTCAGTACTGCGGTAAGGATTGATATCCAACCCACCCCGCCGCACATAGCGCGCATACACCGTCAACTTCTCCGGCTTCAGCAAACGCTGCAGGTCGAGGAAAATGCGCTCCACGCACTGTTCATGGAAATCCGAGTGCTGGCGAAAGCTCACCAGGTATTCCAGCAAACTCCCGTGATCCAACGCCGCACCGCGGTACTCCACCACAACGCTGCCCCAGTCGGGCTGGCTGGTGACCGGGCAGTTGGACTTGAGCAGGTGGCTGTGCACGCTCTCCTCGACAATGCGCGAGTCATCGCAACGCAGCAGCTCCGGGCGTGGGTGTTCGTAGTTGCTCACACTGATATCCAGATCATCAATGCACACGCCCGGCAACGCCATCACGCCTTCGGCCTCAATGTCGGCCAAGCTGCGGATACGCACGGTAACAGGCTTGCCGGCGGCGGCACTGAGGTCGGTACGCAGGGTCGCTTCCAGGCTTTGCACATCGGCAAACGCGGTCTGGTTGAGCGAGTTGAGATACAGCTTGAACGACTTGGACTCGATGATGTTCGGCGAGTCGGCCGGGATGCTGAACTCACCGATGGCCACCACCGGCTTGCCCGACGGCAGCAACCAGGACAACTCGAAGCAATTCCAGAAATCCACGCCCTTGTACGGCAGGGTCTCGGCGCTCAGGCCCAGCTCGGTCCATTTGGCGGCGCGTGGAATCGGGAACAGCAACGAAGGGGTGTAGGTGGAGATGTATTCACTGGACTTGCCCAGCGGCGAATGTTCGGCTGCGGGATGCATGGCGGAAACCTGGCTAAATAAACCGCGCCAGTCTACCAGCCTTTGCCACCGCCCTTAAGAAACGCCTTACTCAACGGTCAGCTTGCCGACCATGCCCGCCTGGTAATGACCGGGGAGGTTGCAGGCAAACTCCAGGCCGGTGGCCTTGGTGAACGTCCAGGTCAGCTCAGCGGTCTTGCCGGGCTCCACCAATACGCTGTTGGGATCGTCGTGCTTCATGCCGCCCATTTCACCGTGGCCCATGGCACTGTGATCCATCTTGCCCATCCCCGTGGAGGTGAGCATGCCACTGGCCTGCATCTGCAACATTTCCTTCTGGTGTTCGGCGTGCATCGCCGCGTCACCGAGGTTGAATTCATGCAACAACTGACCTTTGTTGATCAGTACAAAGCGCACCGTCTCACCGGCCTTGACGTCCAGGGACTTGGGCGAAAAGGAAATATCCTGCAGCGTCACTTCCACAGTACGCGTGGCCTTTTCAGTCGGTGCCGGCTGGCCGAACGCGTAGGTATGGGCCGCATCCGCCATGGCATCGAAACTCAACGCCAACAGGCAGCCCGCCAACAACAGGGGTGTACGCAATGCCATCTCGATTCTCCAAAAAGTGTGCAATCTGCTTGGACAGCACTCTAAGAGTGCGCCGCTGCCAGCCAGCTGACTGCTAGATTACAACTTTGTCAGGTTGCGCCCTTCCCCTGGCACCCAAGGTATAAAGCCCCTCGTGAACTGTTGCCAAGAGCCGCCCATGAAATTGCTGATCGTCGAAGACCAACCGAAAACCGGCCACTATCTGCGCCAAGGCCTGGCCGAGGCTGGTTTCACCACCGAACTGGTGGCCGACGGCACCAGCGGCCAGCACCTGGCGCTGACCGGCGATTATGACCTGTTGATCCTGGATGTGATGCTGCCCGGTCGCGATGGTTGGCAAATCCTGCAAGCGGTGCGCAGTGCCGGCCTGGAGATTCCGGTGCTGTTTCTGACCGCCCGGGATGCCGTGGAAGATCGCGTGCATGGCCTGGAACTGGGCGCCGACGATTACCTGGTCAAGCCCTTCGCCTTCTCCGAACTGCTGGCGCGTATACGCAGCCTGTTGCGCCGTGGCAGCAGCACGCCGCAGGAAACCGCCCTGCAACTGGCCGACCTGCGCCTGGACCTGATCCGCCGCCGCGTCGAACGGGACGGCCAGCGCATCGACCTCACCGCCAAAGAGTTCTCCCTGCTGGAACTGCTGCTGCGCCGCCAGGGCGAAGTACTGCCCAAGTCGCTGATTGCCTCCCAGGTGTGGGACATGAATTTCGACAGTGACACCAACATCATCGAAGTCGCGATCCGGCGTCTGCGCCTGAAAGTCGACGATCCCTTCCCCACCCAACTGATCCATACCGTGCGCGGCATGGGTTATGTACTGGAGGAGCGGAGCCATTGATCCAGCGTCTGTCCCTGGCCAGCCGCCTGGCCCTGCTGTTTGCAGCGTGCACTGCGGTGGTCTCGTTGCTTGCGGGCGTACTCTTTAACCGTGCCAGCGAGGCGCACTTCATTGAATTGGACCAGCAGCAACTCGACAGCCAGTTGGTAGCGCTGCGCAGTACCTTGCAGGGGGTCAACTCGCCTGCGTTGTTTGCCCAGCGCGAGCAACAGTTGCGCGTGGAGCTCAATCGCCAGCCCGAACTCGCCCTGCGTATAACCGCAGGCGGCCAGCGTTGGCTTGATGATGCGCCCGGCGTCACACTGCCCGAGGGCCTCGGACTGCATAGCCTGCAAAACGCCGGAACCGACTACCGCGTCTACAACGTGCCGCTGATGGCGGGCCAACCCGACTCGCCGCAACTCAGCCTGGTGCTCGACATCACCCACCACCAGCACTTCCTGCAACGCATGCAGCATTTGATCTGGCTCACCGTCGGTCTCTCCGCCCTCGCCACCGCCGTGCTCGGTGCCTGGGCTGCACGCAGTGGCTTGCGCCCGTTGCGGCGCATGGGCGAAGTGGCTGCCGGTGTTTCGGCCCACTCCTTGACCCAGCGTCTGCCTCAACAGCAAATGCCGGCGGAATTGGCCGAACTGGCCCAGGCCTTCAATGCCATGCTGGGGCGTTTGGACGATGCATTCCAACGCCTGTCGGCCTTCTCCGCCGACATTGCCCATGAACTGCGCACGCCTCTGTCGAACCTCCTGACCCAGACCCAAGTCATCCTGACCCAACCGCGCCCCTTGGAGGATTACCGCGAAGCGCTGCACAGCAACCTGGAAGAGCTGCAATGGATGGCGCAGTTGGTGAATGACATGCTGTACCTGGCCAAGGCGGACCACGGCTTGCTGATACCCAAGTGCGAGCCGTTGGCGCTGGCGAATGAAGTGGAGACGTTGCTGGAGTTTTTCGCGTTGCTGGCAGAAGACGCACAGGTCTCGCTGGTACGCGAAGGCAGCGCGCAAACAGCCGGCGATCGCGGCATGCTGCGCCGAGCCCTGTCGAACCTGCTGGATAACGCCCTCAGGTTTACCCCGGCCGGCGGCCAAGTGCGCGTGCGGATGGTTGAAGGCGTACGGGGCGTGACAGTGACGGTAGAGAACAGCGGGGAAGGTATTCCAGCGGACGTGCTACCGAGGTTGTTCGACCGATTCTACCGCGCGGACCCGGCGCGCCATGAAGGCAGCAGCGAGCATGCAGGACTGGGGTTGGCGATTACCCAGTCGATTGTGCGGGCCCATGGTGGGAGGATTTTTTGTGAATCCGGGGCGGGGTGGACAAGGTTTGTGATTGAGTTGCCGAAGGTAAATTGATGCAAGCCGGGCCGGCCCTATCGGGGGCAAGCCCCCTCCCACACTGTGATCTGTGAATACATTCAAATGTGGGAGGGGCTTGCCCCCGATAGCGGACTTAAAGACTACGAATACCTAAGGGCATGCGCCGGCTCAATCTTCGCCGCCCGATACGCCGGGTAAATCGTCGCCAGGAAGCTCAACACGAACCCGGCCGTACAAATCAGCACCACATCGCCACTTTGCAGCTCGGAAGGCAGGTTGCTGACGAAGTACACGTCCGAACTGAAGATATGCTGCCCGCTCACCCGCTCCAGCCAACCTACCAGTTCACTCACGTTCAGCGCCGCAATCACGCCCAGCAAGCCGCCGATCAGGGTGCCGACAACGCCGATCACGGTGCCCTGTACCATGAAGATCGCCATGATCTGCCGTGGCGTGGCGCCGATGGTACGCAGGATCGCGATGTCCGCGCCCTTGTCGTTCACGACCATGATCAGCGTGGCGATGATGTTGAACGCCGCGACGGCGACGATCATCAGCAACAACAGGCCGATCATAGTCTTTTCCATCTTCATCGCGCTGAACAGGCTGCCCTGGGTGTGAGTCCAGTCATCGGGCTTGTAGCCGCTGCCCAGGCTGGCGGCGATATCTGCCGAGACCTTGGGCGCTGCGTACAGGTCTTTCAACGCCAGGCGCACGCTCTGCACCTGGTTCGGCTGCCAATGCTGTATCTCGGCGGCGTCAGCCATGTGGATCAGGGCCATGGAGCCATCCAGCTCGGCGCCGACCTTGAAGATACCCACTACGTTCAGACGCTGCATGCGCGGGGTGATCCCCCCCGGCGCGCTGCTGATTTCCGGGACGATCAGGGTCAGTTTGTCACCCACATTCAGGCGAAAACGCCGGGCAGTGATTTCGCCGACCACCACGCCGAACTCGCCAGGCTTCAGGTCTTCCAGTTTGCCCTGCACGATATGCTGGGCCACGATCGACACCTTGCCTTCCTGGGCCGGGTCGACGCCGCTGATCTCGATCGGCTGCATCGCGCCCTTGTAGGAAAACATGCCGTCCATCTGCGTGAACGGTACGGCGGCAGTCACTTGCGGATTCTTCATCGCCGCAGCGGCCACCGGCTGCCAATCATCGATCGGGTTCACCCCGACGATGGTGGCGTGGGGCACCATGCCAAGGATGCGCGAGCTCATTTCGCGCTGGAAGCCGTTCATCACCGACAGCACCACGATCATCGCCAGCACGCCCAGGGCGAGGCCGATCATCGAGGTCATCGAGATAAACGAAACAAAACGGTTGCGGCGCTTGGCGCGGGTATAGCGCGTGCCGATGAAAATCGATAACGGTCTGAACATTCGCGGGCACCGTTGGAAAAATAGAAAACCCGGCGTCAGGCACCGGGCTTGAAACAGGTCAGATGGCGACCAGATGACCTTCCTGCAGATGCAGTACGCGGTCCATCTGGCGGGCCATGCTCATGTCATGGGTCACCACCAGGAACGCGGTGCGCATCTGGGTGCTCAGTTCCAGCATCAAGTCCTTGATGCCCTGGGCGGTGTGAGAGTCGAGGTTGCCGGTGGGCTCGTCGAGCATCACCAGCCCCGGGTTGTTCACCAGGGCACGGGCAATCGCCACACGCTGGCGCTCACCGCCGGACAGTTCGGCCGGTTTGTGCTCCAGGCGATGGCCGAGGCCGACGCGCTCGAGCAACGCCTTGGCACGCTGACGCGCTTCCGGGATCGCGGTCTTGCCGATCAACAGCGGCATGCACACGTTTTCCAGGGCGGTGAATTCCGGCAACAGGTGGTGGAACTGGTACACAAAGCCCAACGAGCGGTTGCGCAACTGGCCACGGGCCTTTTCATTCAAGGCCGACAGTTCTTCACCGGCCAGCCATACACTGCCCTGGGACGGCGTATCAAGGCCGCCCAACAGGTTGAGCAAGGTACTTTTGCCGGAACCGGAACTGCCGACGATCGCCACGCGCTCGCCGGGATGAAGTTCCAGTTGCAGGTTGGACAGCACCACAACCGACTCCGGGCCTTCCTCGTAGGATTTGCCCAGGTTGCGGCAGCTCAGGATTGCTTTTTCACTCATGCCCGATTCACTCATAACGTAAGGCCTGTGCTGGCTGGGTACGTGCCGCGCGCCAGGCTGGATACAGGGTGGCAAGGAAACTCAGGACCAACGCGGCGCCGCCCACCATCAGCACGTCCTGGGCTTGCACCTGGGACGGCAGGTAATCGATGAAGTAGACGTCGGCGTTGAGGAACTTGTGGCCGATCACCTTTTCAAGCAAGGCGATGGCGGCACTGACGTTCAGCGCGGCCAAAATGCCTACCGCGGTACCGATCAAGGTGCCGACCACGCCAATCACGGTGCCCTGCACCATGAAGATCGCCATGATCTGCCCGGGCGTGGCGCCCAGGGTGCGCAGGATGGCAATGTCGCCCTTCTTGTCATTCACCACCATCACCAGCGTGGAGATGATGTTGAAGGCGGCAACGGCGACGATCAGCAGCAACAGCAGGCCGATCATGGCTTTTTCCATGCGGATGGCCTGGTACAGGTTGCCGTGGGTGCGGGTCCAGTCGCGGGCGTAGTACTGGCTTTCACCCAGGTGCTGGGCGATTTCCCAGGCGCCGCGCGGGGCATCGAACAGGTCGTTGAACTTCAAGCGCAGGCCCTGCACCTGGTCTGGCTGCCAGCGATGCAGGCGGGCCAGGTCGGTGAGGTTGGTCAGGCCGAGGTAGCCGTCGATCTCGCCGGCGCCGACGTGGAAGGTACCGACCACGGTAAAGCGCTTCATGCGCGGGAACATGCCGGCCGGCGTCACGGTGACTTCCGGGGCGACGAAGGTCAGCTTGTCGCCGATGCCCACGCCGAGTTTGGCCGCTGCCTTGTCACCGATGACAATGCCAAAACTGCCGGGAGCCAGATCGTCGAGTTTGCCCTGCAACATGAACTTATCGATGATCGAGACGTTGCGTTCCTGGGCCGGGTCGATGGCATTGAGCAGGATTTTCTGCACCTTGCCGTCATTGGTCAGCAGCCCCTGCATCTGGGTAAACGGCGCGACGGCCACTACCTTGGGGTTCTGCTTGACCTTGGCGGCCAGGCTTTGCCAGTCGCTGATGGGTGCATCGCCCTCGATGGTCGCGTGGGGCACCATGCCCAGCACGCGGGTGCGCATCTCATGATCGAAGCCGTTCATCACCGACAGCACCACGATCATCACGACCACGCCAAGGGCGAGACCGATCATCGAGGTCAAGGAAATGAACGACACAAAATGATTGCGACGCTTTGCACGGGTATAACGCGTGCCAATAAATACGAAGAGAGGTCTGAACATGTCGGGGCTTGTTCGGAGGAAAAGAAGACGTCCCGGTGGCGGGGTCTGGTAAGCAGCTTTACACTCAGACCATTACCGTTACCTGGGGTTCGCCATGTCGACATTAGATGAAGAAGAGCGCCGCGAATACTACCGTATCGACGACATGATCGCACTCCAAATCAAAAGCCTGTCTGCCCCCGAAGCGGCGAGCAAGGAAGTGTTGCTGGATGATTCACCGCTGTTCAATCTGCTCAGTGAACTGCACCTGAGCGAATTTGAAGCCCAGCACCTGCTGCGCCAGCTCAGCGAGAAGGATCGCACCCTCGTCGCCTTTCTCCGCGTGCAGAACAAACGCCTGGATTTGCTCAGCCAAATCATGGCCCGCGGCCTGCTGGATGAGGTCGGCGCCCCGCAGCCGGTGATCATTTCCGAGGGCGGCATCGATTTCCAACACCCCTCCCCCCTGACGGTGGGTGCGAACCTGGCGGTCAAGCTGGTGCTGATGCCCCAGGCGCTCGGCCTGCTGCTGCGCGCGCGGGTCACCCATTGCGATCCCAAGGGCACAGGCTTTGACATCGGCACGGAATTCGCAGCCATGACCGATGCCCAACGCCAGCTGCTGGCACGCTACATCCTGCAGAAACAGGCGCAGGAACGGCGCCTGGCGCGGGAACAGAGCGACGCCCAGGACACCTGAATTCGTATTTACCCCGCCAGACAACCTGGCGTAAAGGAGCAACTGTGACCCTGATCTACGGCCACCGCGGTGCCAAAGGCGAAGCACCGGAAAACACCCTGACCAGCTTCCAGGAGTGTCTCAAGCACGGTGTACGCCGTTGCGAACTGGATTTGCACCTGTCCATGGACGGCGAGCTGATGGTCATCCACGACCCGACCCTCAAGCGCACCGCCGACCGACGCGGCAAAGTCGTCGAGTATTCGGCGGCAGACCTGGTCAAGATGGACGCGCGCAAGGGCGGCCCGGGCTGGGTCAAGCCGTGCCCGATTCCACGCCTGGAAGAATTGTTCGAACAGTGCGACTTCGATCACTGGCAACTGGAAGTCAAAAGCGCCTCGCGCACCCGCGCCGCGACCACCGTGCTGGCCATCCGTGAGATGGCCGTGCGTTTCGGCCTGATGGACAAGGTCACCGTGACCTCAAGCTCGCGGGAAGTGTTGAAAGCAGCGGTTGAACTCACCCCCGACCTGTCACGCGGACTGGTCGCCGAATATGCCTGGCTCGACCCGTTGAAGGTCGCGCAGAACTATGGTTGTGAGATTCTGGCGTTGAACTGGACGTTGTGCACCCCCGAACGTCTGGAAAAAGCCCAGCGCCAGGGCCTGCACGTGTCCGTGTGGACGGTCAACGAACCTGCGCTGATGCGCAGGCTCGCCGACTTCGGCGTAGATAGCCTGATTACAGACTTTCCCGGTTTGGCCACTGCCACCCTCGAGAATTACTGAAATCGGTCTCCCCGGCCGGCTCAGGCCACCGGCCGGAGCCGCTCAAAAAAGCCGGTTGAGGCCGTCGTAGGCCGCTACCCGATAGGCTTCGGCCATGGTCGGGTAGTTGAACGTGGTGTTCACAAAATACTTGAGGGTATTTTGCTCACCCGGCTGGTTCATGATCGCCTGGCCGATGTGCACGATCTCAGAGGCCTGGTAGCCGAAGCAATGCACGCCGAGGACTTCCAGGGTTTCGCGGTGGAACAGGATCTTCAGCATGCCTTGCGGCTCACCGGCGATCTGCGCACGCGCCATGCTCTTGAAGAACGCCTTGCCCACTTCGTAAGGCACCTTGGCCTTGGTCAGTTCGTGCTCGTTCTTGCCGATCGAGCTGATCTCGGGAATCGTGTAGATCCCGGTGGGCACGTCGTTCACATAACGCCAGCTGCCGTTGTCGACGATGCTGCCGGCCGCCGAACGGCCCTGGTCATGCGCCGCACTGGCCAGGCTTGGCCAGCCGATCACGTCACCGGCACCGTAGATGTTGGTCACGCAGGTGCGGTAGTTCTCGTCGACTTCGATCTGGCCACGGTTGTTGACCTTGACCCCGATGTTTTCCATGCCCAGCTTGTCGGTGTTGCCGGTACGGCCGTTGCACCACAACAAGGCGTCGGCCTTGATCTTCTTGCCGGACTTGAGGTGCAGGATCACGCCGTTGTCCAGGCCTTCAACCCGCTCGTACTCTTCGTTGTGACGCACGGTGATGTTGTTGTTGCTGAAGTGGTAACTCAACGCCTGGGAAATTTCCGAGTCGAGGAAGCTCAGCAACTGGTCGCGGTTGTCCACCAGTTCCACCAGTACACCCAGGCCGCTGAAGATCGAGGCGTATTCACAGCCGATCACACCGGCGCCGTAGATGATCAGTTTGCGCGGGGTATGGCCCAGGCTGAGGATGGTGTCGCTATCGTAGATGCGCGGGTGGTGGAAATCGATATCCGCCGGGCGATATGGGCGCGAACCGGTGGCGATGATGATGTGCTTGGCCACCAGCGTCTCGACCACGCCGTTGGCACACACCACTTCGACGGTTTGCTCGTCGGCGAAGCTGCCGGTGCCGAAGAACAGGTCGACACGGTTACGGGCGTAGTACCCGGTACGCGAAGCGACTTGCTTGGAGATGACCTTCTCGGCGCTTTTCAGCACGTCCGGGAACGAGAACCAGCGCGGCTCACCAATCGCCCGGAACATCGGGTTGGTGTTGAACTGCATGATCTGGCGCACCGAGTGACGCAAAGCCTTGGACGGGATGGTACCCAGGTGGGTGCAGTTACCGCCGACCTGGCGACGGCTATCGACCATCGCCACCTTGCGCCCTGCCTTCGCGGCGTTCATCGCCGCACCTTCTCCAGCCGGGCCGGAACCCAGTACCACCACGTCGTAGTTGTAGACAGCCATGCGTACTCCTCAGAACAGGCCAGGCGCACGGTTGGGCGCCTGGCTAAATCATGCCGCGGCCAGCGGTCATGAAGGACAATTTGGCTCAAGTGTGTGAGCCGGGGCACAGTCTATATAAGGCTCAACGCCGCGCACATTAACCCTTGGTCGCGTCGTAGGCCAGTTTTGCCATACTACATGACGCAAATCAGCGCCGATTTCAGGATGAGCCATTATGCGACAACTATTTTTTTGTTTGATGCTGATGGTGTCGATCACAGCGCACGCCAATGAAGCGGAGCGACTCAAGCAAGCGGGCTTCCCGGCGCAGGTTGAGGGACTGACGCTGAAAAACCAGGCGGTGTTCAACTATCTCTGGGCGGATGTTTACGCCGCCGGACTGTATGCCTCTGCGGATGTAAGCGCCAGACAGGCCTGGGCACAACAAAAGGATCTGCGCCTGGTGCTGTATTACTTTCGCAACATCGACCGCAAGGATGTGATCAAGGCTGCCACGGCGACGTTGGAGCGCCAGCAAACCAGTGCTCGATTGAAGCCCGAGCTGGATCAGCTGCATGCGCGCTTTCGCAATATCCGTAACGGGGATCGTTATGCCCTGGATTTTCGGCCAGGTCGTGGCCTGAATTTGGAGATCAATGGGCAGGTGGTGTTCAGCAGCAGCAATGACGCGCTGGCAAGGGCCTACCTGGGCATCTGGCTGGCGCCCAAGGGTTTGTCTGATGAGTTGCGCGGCAAACTGCTGAAATGAAAATGGCCCACCAGTGAGGCATGCATCCACTGAACGACCGCTATCGGGGGCAGGCCCCTCCCACCTTTCGACGTGTGAATACATTCAAATGTGGGAAGGAGCTTGCTCCCGATGAGGCCCTGATCGACAACATAAAACCTGCTGCCATAAAAAAGCCCCGAACCAGTCGGGGCTTTCTCATTCAACGCAGATGCTTAGCGCGGAAACGCCGGTGGGTTAACCCCAGCCATGTCTTCCATCACGCGAACCACCTGGCAGCTGTAGCCGAACTCGTTGTCGTACCAGACGTACAGTACAACGCGGTTGTCCTGGGTAATGGTCGCTTCCGCGTCCACCACACCGGCGTGGCGCGAGCCAACGAAGTCGGTGGACACTACTTCCTGCGAGTTGACGAAGTCGATTTGCTTATGCAGATCGGAGTGCAGCGCCATGTAGCGCAGGTACTCGTTCATCTCTTCACGGGTAGCGGCTTTCTCAAGGTTCAGGTTGAGAATGGCCATCGACACGTTAGGCGTCGGCACACGGATCGCGTTACCGGTCAGCTTGCCGGCCAGCTCAGGCAGGGCCTTGGCAGCGGCGGTGGCAGCACCGGTCTCGGTGATGACCATGTTCAGCGCGGCGCTGCGGCCACGGCGATCACCCTTGTGGAAGTTGTCGATCAGGTTCTGGTCGTTGGTGTACGAGTGAACGGTTTCAACGTGGCCGTTAACGATGCCGAACTTGTCATTCACAGCCTTGAGCACCGGCACGATGGCGTTGGTGGTGCAGGAAGCGGCGGACACGATCTTGTCGTCAGCGGTAATTTCGCCGTGGTTGATACCGTGCACGATGTTCTTGAGCTTGCCTTTGCCAGGCGCGGTCAGCACGACACGATCGATACCCGGGCACGTCAGGTGCTGGCCCAGGCCTTCGGCATCACGCCATACACCGGTGTTGTCCACCAGCAGGGCGTCCTTGATGCCGTACTGGGTGTAATCCACCTCGGTCGGGTTCTTCGCGTAGATCACCTGGATCAGGTTACCGTTGGCGGTGATGGTGTTGTTTTCTTCGTCGATGGTGATGGTGCCGTTGAACGAACCGTGTACCGAATCACGGCGCAGCAGGCTGGCGCGTTTGGTCAGGTCGTTCTCGGCGCCTTTGCGCACCACGATGGCACGCAGGCGCAGGCCGTCGCCGCCACCGGTTTTTTCGATCAGGATGCGCGCCAGCAGGCGGCCGATACGACCGAAGCCGTACAGGACAACGTCGGTGCCTTTGCGGGCAGCGGCGTTTTGCTGGCCAACCACATCGGCCATTTCTTCACGCACGAACTGCTCGGCGGTACGGCCGGCGCCTTCCTTGCGGAATTTGTAGGCCAGCTTGCCCAGGTCTACCGAAGCCGCGCCGAGCTTGAGCTCGCTCATGGCCTTGAGCAGGGGGAATGTTTCGTGGACGGAGAGTTCGCTGTCGTCGGCAGAACGATGGCGAGCAAAGCGATGCGCCTTGAGAATCGCGATGACTGATTGGTTGATCAGGCTGCGGCCATAGATCGAGCTCACCACATTGTTATTGCGGTACAGCTGACCGATAAGCGGGATCATCGCTTCTGCGAGTGCTTCACGGTCGATCCATTCACCAAGACACTGGTCGGGCTTCTGAGTCACGGGAACCTTCCACATGTAGGGGCTGAAAAAAGGGGCTACATTATGTCGTCCGACCGCCCGTTGAGCAATGCGCCAACCCCAACAAAAAGCCCTTGCAAAAAAATACCACCCCGCTAGAGGCCAGGAAACACGCGGGTTTCAGAAGGCCACCAATGGCGCAGCGCCGCCAACTTGTCCGTAACTCTCCGAAACATCCGTGCAAAACGGCACTACATAATGAGTCAAAAGGCCGCTTTGTTTGTCTTAGCCACTACATTTCCTACAAACCGTAATAGGCTCAGTCAGCAACTGACAGGCGGCACCTCGGGCCGTTACAATTACCGACTTTGTCGCAACGCTTGGAGCTCAACCTTCCGTGCCCGTTCTGCGTCTACCGCTTCTCCCTGCCGCGGCAGGTAAACAGCACTGGGGCAATCTGCCCGGTGCAGCCCTGAGCCTGGCCATTGCCGAGGCTGCCAGCGCAGCCAAGCGCTTTACCCTGCTGCTCACCGCCGACAGCCAAAGCGCCGAACGGCTGGAGCAGGAGCTGAGCTTCTTCGCCCCCGATTTGCCGGTGCTGCATTTTCCCGACTGGGAAACCCTGCCCTACGACCTGTTCTCGCCGCACCAGGACATCATCTCCCAGCGTATCGCCAGCCTGTACCGCCTGCCGGAACTGGCCCACGGCGTGTTGGTGGTGCCGATCACCACCGCCCTGCACCGCCTGGCGCCGACCAAGTTCCTGCTGGGCAGCAGCCTGGTGCTGGATATCGGCCAGAAGCTCGACGTGGAACAGATGCGCACGCGCCTGGAAGCCAGCGGCTACCGTTGCGTCGACACGGTGTATGAGCACGGTGAATTCGCCGTGCGCGGCGCGCTGATCGACCTGTTCCCGATGGGCAGCAAGTTGCCGTACCGCATCGACCTGTTCGATGACGAAATCGAGACCCTGCGCACCTTCGATCCGGAAAACCAGCGGTCCATCGACAAGGTCGAGTCGATCAAGCTGCTGCCGGCACGGGAATTCCCGCTGCAAAAGGACGCAGTCACGCGCTTCAAGGCACGCTTCCGGGAACGCTTCGATGTGGACTTCCGCCGCTGCCCGATCTTCCAGGACTTGAGCAGCGGGATTACCCCGGCGGGCATCGAGTACTACCTGCCGCTGTTCTTCGACGAAACCTCGACCCTGTTCGACTACCTGCCCCAGGACACACAAGTGTTCTCGCTGCCGGGCATCGAGCAAGCCGCAGAAAACTTCTGGAACGACGTGCGCAACCGCTATGAAGAGCGCCGCGTCGATCCCTCCCGTCCTCTATTGCCGCCCGCCGAGCTGTTCCTGCCGGTGGAAGACTGCTTCGCCCGCCTGAAAAACTGGCCGCGCGTGGTCGCCAGCCAGCAGGATGTGGACGCCGGCAGCGGCCGCGAACGTTTCCCTGCGGCGACGCTGCCGGACCTGGCAATCCAGGCCAAAGCCACGCAACCACTGGAAGCACTCTCGAACTTCCTCGGCGACTTCCCCGGCCGCGTGCTGTTCACCGCCGAGTCCGCCGGGCGCCGTGAAGTGCTGCTGGAACTGCTGGAACGCCTGAAGCTGCGGCCGAAAACCGTCGACAGCTGGCCGGATTTTGTCGCCAGCAAAGAGCGCCTGGCGATCACCATCGCGCCATTGGACGAGGGCCTGCTGCTGGATGACCCGGCCTTGGCGCTGATCGCCGAGAGCCCACTGTTCGGCCAGCGCGTGATGCAACGTCGTCGCCGTGAAAAACGCGCCGACGCCAACAACGACGCGGTGATCAAAAACCTCACGGAACTGCGCGAAGGCGCGCCGGTGGTGCATATCGACCACGGCGTCGGCCGCTACCTCGGCCTGCAGACCCTGGAGATCGACAACCAGGCCGCCGAATTCCTCACCATGGAATACGCCGAGGGCGCCAAGCTCTACGTGCCAGTGGCGAACCTGCACTTGATCGCCCGCTACACCGGCAGCGACGACGCCCTGGCGCCGTTGCACCGCCTGGGCTCCGAGACCTGGCAGAAAGCCAAGCGCAAGGCCGCCGAACAGGTGCGCGATGTCGCCGCCGAACTGCTCGACATCTATGCCCGTCGTGCGGCGCGCGAAGGGTATGCTTTCGCCGACCCAAAAGCCGACTATGCCACCTTCAGCGCCGGCTTCGCCTTCGAAGAAACCCCGGACCAGCAAACCACCATCGAAGCGGTGCGCGCCGACATGCTCGCGCCCAAGCCGATGGACCGCCTGGTCTGCGGCGACGTGGGCTTCGGCAAGACCGAAGTGGCCATGCGCGCCGCCTTCATTGCGGTACACGGCGGCAAGCAAGTGGCGATCCTGGTGCCGACCACCCTGCTCGCCCAGCAACACTACAACAGCTTCCGCGACCGCTTTGCCGACTGGCCGGTGACCGTGGAAGTGATGAGCCGCTTCAAGTCCGCCAAGGAAGTGAATGCCGCCGTCGCCGACCTTGCCGAAGGCAAGATCGACATCGTGATCGGTACGCACAAGCTGCTGTCGGACGATGTAAAGATCAAGAACCTGGGCCTGGTGATCATCGACGAAGAACACCGCTTCGGCGTGCGTCAAAAAGAACAGCTCAAGGCCCTGCGCAGTGAAGTCGACATCCTCACCCTCACCGCCACGCCGATTCCGCGCACGCTGAACATGGCCGTGTCGGGCATGCGCGACCTGTCGATCATCGCCACGCCACCGGCACGGCGCCTGTCGGTGCGCACTTTCGTCATGGAGCAGAACAAAAGCACGGTCAAGGAAGCGCTGCTGCGGGAACTGCTGCGCGGCGGCCAGGTGTACTACCTGCACAACGACGTAAAAACCATCGAGAAATGCGCCGCCGACCTTGCCGAACTGGTGCCGGAAGCACGCATCGCCATCGGCCATGGGCAGATGCGCGAACGCGATCTCGAACAGGTGATGAGCGACTTCTACCACAAGCGCTTCAACGTGCTGATCGCCTCGACCATCATCGAGACCGGCATCGACGTGCCGAGTGCCAACACCATCATCATCGAACGGGCGGACAAGTTCGGCCTGGCCCAACTGCACCAGCTGCGCGGCCGGGTTGGGCGCAGTCACCACCAGGCGTATGCCTACCTGCTGACGCCGCCCCGCCAACAGATCACCGGGGACGCCGAAAAGCGCCTGGAAGCGATCGCCAACACCCAGGACCTGGGCGCCGGTTTTGTCCTGGCCACCAATGACCTGGAAATCCGCGGCGCAGGCGAACTGCTGGGCGATGGCCAGAGCGGGCAGATCCAGGCAGTCGGCTTCACCTTGTATATGGAGATGCTTGAACGCGCGGTGAAAGCCATCCGCAAGGGCGAGCAGCCGAACCTCGATCAACCCCTGGGCGGCGGCCCGGAAATCAACCTGCGCTTGCCGGCGTTGATCCCCGAAGACTACCTGCCGGATGTGCATGCACGGCTGATCCTGTACAAGCGCATCGCCTCGGCCACCGACGAAGAAGGCCTCAAGGACCTGCAGGTGGAGATGATCGACCGCTTCGGCCTGCTGCCCGAACCGACCAAGAACCTGGTGCGCCTGACCCTGCTCAAATTGCAGGCCGAGCAGCTTGGGATCAAGAAAGTCGACGCCGGGCCCCAGGGCGGGCGTATCGAGTTCGAAGCGCAGACACCGGTGGACCCACTGGTGCTGATCAAGTTGATCCAGGGCCAGCCCAACCGCTACAAGTTCGAAGGGGCTACGCTGTTCAAGTTCATGGTGCCGATGGAACGTGCCGAAGAACGCTTTAATACATTGGAGGCGCTGTTCGAGCGCCTCATCCCGAAATCTGTTTGAAGGACGCCCCAATGCGCCTGTTCCGCATTCTGAGCCTGTTATTGGTGGTATTCGCGCCTTCGGCATTTGCCGACAGTCCGTACCAGGTGGAAATGATCCTGATACGCCAGAACGCGGAGCCGGCGCTCAACAGCCGCGCTGCGCCGGAAAACTGGGATGAAGGCGCGCAGCGGTTGGGCGACAGACTGAGCCCGCCGCGCTTGAACAATATCGTCGACAAACTCAACGCCGATAACAGCTTCACCGTGCTGGCGCACAAGGCCTGGGAACAGAACCTTGGCGAGCAGCCGGTCAAAATCGCGATCACCGACGGCCAGGAGCAGTTCGGCCAGTTCCCCATCGAGGGGGTGTTGAGCCTGCAACTGGGGCGTTTCACGGATATCGATGCGGACTTCTGGCTCAACACGTTCGACAGCAACGGCAGCGTGGTGGCCAGCGAACACCTGAGCCAGAAAGACGTGCGCACCAAGAACAACCAGCTCAACTACCTGGACGGCGGCCACCTGGCACTGTTGATCAAGATCACGTCGCTGACCGCCAAGCCACCCAGCGCCCCCCCGCCCGACATTCAGGACTGATCCAGCGCCATGCCCCTGACGTCGTCGCTGACCAAACCCCTGGCCCCTTCGTGGGCCAATCGCTTCAAAGAGCAAAGCCTGGAGCGCGGGCGACGCTACGCCCTGGAAAACCGTGTGCGCATCGTCGAGTCCGGCGACAGCACCATCATCGCCAGTTGCGAAGGCTCGGGGGGCAACGTTTACCGGCAGACCATCTCATTGCGCGAATCGGCCAAGGGCGCGCTGATCCTGGTGGACAGCCGCTGTACCTGCCCGGTGCACACCAACTGCAAACACATCGCGGCGGTGCTGCTCAAGGTCCAGGAAACCCTGGCCTACCCGGCAGCCGCCAAGGATGCCGAGTTGCTGGAAAAGCTCCAGGCCGTGCTGGATAACCGCGTAGTGTTGCCGCAGGTGGTGATGGAAGACGTCGTGCCCGTGCCGCGCCTGTGGCTGGCCAGCGTCGAGTTCAGCGCGTTTGAACCGCGCAACGGCAAGATGCAGCGCTATATCCAGCACCGTGCGGCGCTGTCGTTCAACTATTTGGGCAACTATGTCAGCGGGCAAAAGAACGCCGACATCATCGTGCGCCAGGAAACCCAGAGCCTGCGCATCAAGCGCCACCCTGAGCTGGAGCAACCCTATCGCGAGCAACTGCGCGTGCTCGGTTTCAAGATCGCCACGCGCCAGAGCAAGGCATTGCCGGAAAGCGCCGGCGAACTGTTCGAGATGGTCAATGACAGCGCCTGGCTGAACTTCACCCTCAATGCATCGCCGACCCTGCGAGCAGAAGGTTGGGAGCTGCAGATCGATGAAGACTTCGGTTTTGACCTGAGCGCCGTCGACGACTGGTACGCCACCGTCGATGAAGGCCCGGAGCGCGACTGGTTCGACCTGGAGCTGGGGATTATCGTCAACGGTGAGCGCCTGAGCCTGCTGCCGATCCTGCTCAACCTGATGCGCTCCCACACCGAGATCCTCAACCCGGAGAAAGTTGCCCGGCGCCGCGACGACGAACTGATCCTGGTGAATATCCCCGGGCTGCCCAATGGCGGTCACGGCCCGCTGCAAGTAGCCTTGCCCTATGGCCGATTAAAACCGGTGCTGGCGACCCTCGGTGAGTTTTACCTGCAGGAACCCGGCACCACCGCGCTGCGCCTGGCCAAGGCCGATGCGATTCGCCTCAACCCGCTGGAAGACCTGCCCCTGCAATGGGAGGGCGGCGAGAAGATCCGCAACTTTGCCCAGCGCCTGCGGGATATCAAGGACTTCACCTGCGTGGCACCCGAAGGCCTGAACGCGACGTTGCGGCCTTATCAGTTGGAAGGCTTGAGTTGGATGCAGTCGCTGCGCCAGCTGGAGGTGGGCGGCATTCTTGCGGATGACATGGGCCTGGGCAAAACCCTACAGACCTTGGCGCATATCCTCAGTGAAAAGATCGCCGGGCGCCTGGACCGGCCGTGCATGGTGGTGATGCCCACCAGCCTGATCCCCAACTGGCTCGACGAAGCGGCGCACTTCACCCCGCAACTCAAGGTCCTGGCGCTGTACGGTGCCACGCGCAAAAAACACTTCGCCAGCCTGCAAGACTACGACCTGCTGTTGACCACCTACGCGCTGCTGCCCAAGGACATCGAACAACTGGCCGCCCTACCCTTGCATGTGCTGATCCTCGATGAAGCCCAGTACATCAAGAACCCTTCCAGCAAGGCTGCCCAAGCCGCGCGCGAGCTGAATGCCCGGCAGCGCCTGTGCCTGAGCGGCACACCGCTGGAAAACCACCTGGGCGAGTTATGGTCGCTGTTCCACTTCCTGCTGCCGGGCTGGCTGGGTGACGTCAAAAGCTTTAACCGCGACTACCGCGTTCCCATCGAAAAACGCGCCAGCGAGGTACGACTGCAGCACCTCAATGGTCGGATCAAACCCTTCCTGCTGCGCCGTACCAAGGAACAGGTGGCCACGGAATTGCCGCCCAAGACCGAGATCATTCACTGGGTCGACCTCAATGAAGCCCAGCGCGATGTGTACGAGACCATGCGCCTGGCCATGGATAAGAAGGTCCGTGACGAAATCACCCTCAAAGGCGTAGCGCGCAGCCAGATCATCATTCTTGAAGCGCTGCTCAAGCTACGCCAAGTGTGCTGCGACCTGCGCCTGGTCAACGACGCCACCCTGCCCGCCCGTGGCAGCACCTCGGGCAAGCTCGACAGCCTGATGGAAATGCTCGAAGAGCTGTTTGAGGAAGGTCGTCGGATCCTGCTGTTTTCCCAGTTCACCTCGATGTTGAGCCTGATCGAAGCCGAGCTTAAAAAACGCGGTGTCGCCTACGCCCTGCTGACGGGCCAGACCCGCGATCGGCGCACCCCCGTGAAGGATTTCCAGAGCGGCAAGTTGCAGATTTTTCTGATCAGCCTGAAGGCAGGCGGTGTGGGCCTGAACCTGACCGAAGCTGACACCGTGATTCACTACGACCCTTGGTGGAACCCGGCCACCGAAAACCAGGCCACCGACCGTGCGTACCGCATCGGCCAGGAGAAGCCGGTGTTCGTGTACAAGATGATCGCGCGGGGCACGGTGGAGGAGAAAATCCAGCACCTGCAGAAGGAAAAATCCGACCTGGCGGCGGGCGTGCTGGATGGACGTACGACGGGGGATTGGCAACTGGGCAACGACGATATCGAGGCGTTGTTTGCGCCGCTGCCTAATAAGCAGGAAAAGCGCTGAAAAACATACCTGACGCGCCCCATAGATACCGTCTTATCCAACACCGCGTAAATCCGTAGCATCAGTCGATGAGTTGAGCGGCTCTCAGAGCAGCCAGGGCCGTCAACCAACGTGGATCTTGCTTGTAGTCCGTCGAAGCAATCGCCTGGCCGCGCATACGTGCAATTCTTGCCGACGGCGTAACCTTCGTCCGCTGGGCCGCAATGAGTGCCAGTTCAGCCGCCGCACGGTCGTTGCACACCAGCCCCATGTCGCAACCGGCAGTCAGCGCCGCCTCGATCCGACTGGCCGCGTCGCCGACCACATGGGCACCGGCCATCGACAGGTCATCGCTGAAAATCACCCCATCGAACTGCAACTCGCCGCGCAGGATGTCCTGCAACCAGCGGCGTGAGAAGCCGGCGGGCTGCGCATCCACCTGCGGGTAGATAACATGCGCAGGCATCACTGCCGCCAACTGCTTGCTCAGGCGTGCGAAAGGCACCAGGTCATTGGCCCGAATCTGTTCCAGGCTGCGTTCGTCATTGGGAATCGCGACGTGGGAATCGGCCTCGGCCCAGCCATGGCCTGGGAAGTGTTTACCGGTGGCGGCCATGCCGGCGCTGTTCATGCCACGGATAAAGGCACCGGCCAGCACGGCGGCGCGCTCGGGATCGCCTTCGAAGGAACGGGTGCCGACCACGGCGCTGCGCTGGTAGTCCAGGTCCAGCACCGGGGCGAAACTTAGGTCCAGGCCGACCGCCAGTACTTCAGTGGCCATAATCCAGCCGCATTGCTCGGCCAGGTACTCGGCGTTGGGGTTGTCCGCCAACGCGCGCATGGCCGGCAGGCGCACAAAGCCCTGGCGCAGGCGCTGGACACGACCGCCTTCCTGGTCGACCGCCAGCAGCAGGTCCGGGCGCACCGCACGAATCGCCGCGCTCAATTCCCGCACCTGGCGTGGATGCTCGATATTGCGTGCAAAAATGATCAGGCCACCGACTTCAGGCTGGCGCAACAGGTGACGATCCTCGGCCGTCAGCCAAGTGCCAGCCACGTCGACCATCAAAGAACCTTGCAGGGCAGCAGTCATAAACCTTCCTTAAATAACGCACACAACCCGCGGCCCTCACCAGGCGCAGTGAGAACAACAGGTTGCGAGTAAATAGCTGAATTCGGCATGGGCGGCTAGCTTAGCGGATGCAAGCGGTCGCGCACACCCGGAGCGGTCAAACCTTGGCGGGAGCTGGCGCGGATTTGCTGCGTGGGCGCAATTGGGCGGCCGCCATGGCCGAGTCGGTCACGCCGGTTTCAGCACGCATTCCGGCGGCAAGGAACGGCACCATCAGGCGCATGACCTGCTCAATGGAGGTATTCACGCCGAAATCGGTCTCGGCAATCGCACGCAACGCCTTGATCCCGGACATGCTGAATGCGGCCGCACCGAGCATGAAGTGCACGCGCCAGAACAATTCGATAGGCGGAATACGCGGGGCAGCTTCGTTCACCAGCAACATATAGCGGCGGAAGACCTTGCCGTACATGTCTTCCAGGTAACGGCGCAAGTGGCCCTGGCTCTGGCTGAATGCCAGGCCCAACAGACGCATGAAGATCGACAGATCGTTGCCGCTGCGCGGTTGAACCACCAGCGCTTGCTCCACGAGCATTTCCAGCAGGTCTTCCAGGGTGGGCTTGTGGTCGGCCTTGGCCTGGCGGCGCTCGAGTTCACGGTCGAGGCTCGCACAGAACGGCCCCAGGAAGCGCGAGAACACCGCCTGGATCAGGGCCTTTTTCGAGCCGAAATGGTAGTTCACTGCGGCGAGATTGACCCCGGCTTTGCTGGTGATCAGCCGCAATGAAGTTTCAGCAAATCCTTTTTCCGCGAACAATTGCTCAGCAGCATCGAGAATGCGTTCAACGGTTTCCGACTGGGCCATGGATACTCCGCCTGACAAACACTTGTTTGAAACATACGTTTCAGGGTGTGTCTTGTCAAGCCTGCAAGTTCGCTTTCCGGCCGGGCAGTCATCTATTTCATCGCTATTTAATCACAGACTCCCAGGTCTGTAGGCAGTGCCATCTCTGCCTTGTAGGACAGCTAACGAATGACCGTCCGGCGGCGTCGTAGAAAAGGATGATTGCCAAGCGCAGTTCACTGTATATAATCCCAGTCACTGTATAAAAAGACAGAGCGATCAACATGCTAAAACTGACGCCACGCCAAGCTGAGATTCTGGCTTTTATCAAGCGCTGCCTCGATGACAACGGCTATCCGCCGACGCGAGCGGAAATAGCGCTGGAACTGGGATTCAAGTCCCCCAACGCCGCCGAAGAACACCTCAAGGCCCTCGCTCGCAAAGGCGCGATCGAGATGACCCCGGGTGCTTCGCGGGGCATCCGTATCCCTGGCTTTGAAGCCAAGGCCGACGAATCGACACTGCCAATCATCGGTCGCGTAGCCGCCGGTGCGCCGATCCTGGCGCAGCAGCACGTCGAGGAATCCTGCAACATCAACCCGACCTTCTTCCATCCGCGTGCCGACTACCTGTTGCGGGTACATGGCATGAGCATGAAGGACGTGGGCATTTTCGATGGCGACCTGCTGGCCGTCCATACTACCCGCGAAGCCCGTAATGGCCAGATCGTCGTCGCCCGTATCGGCGATGAAGTCACCGTCAAACGCTTCAAGCGCGAAGGCAGCAAGGTCTGGCTCCTGGCCGAGAACCCTGAGTTCGCCCCGATTGAAGTGAACCTGAAAGATCAGGACCTGGTGATCGAAGGCCTGAGCGTCGGCGTCATTCGCCGCTAAAGGAGGCATCATGCAGCTCGTGCACACACCCCAACACACACAACTGTCGCTGTTCGAGGCCTTTATGGCCCAACCCCTTGCGCCCATCCTCAAGGAAACGGTCGAGGCGCCCTGGAGCGCCGAACCTGAGGCGTTCAGTGAACTGTCGTTGCGCGGTGCGGCCGGGAGCTGCCTGAGTCTGCTGGCGCCGATCCTTCGCGACCTGAGCGAAGAACAGGATGCACGCTGGTTGACGCTGATCGCCCCGCCCGCCAGCCTGACCCAGGCTTGGCTGCGGGACGCAGGCCTTAACCGCGAGCGCATCCTGTTGCTGCAGCCACGTGGCACGCAAAGCGCTCAGCAACTGACCTGTGAAGCGTTGCGCCTGGGCCGTAGCCACACCGTGGTCAGCTGGCTCAACCCGCTGAATGCCACTGCCAAGGCACAGCTGATCAGCGCTGCACGTACAGGCGATGCGCAGAGCTTGAATATTCGATTGGGGTAATTCGGTGCGCCGCAGGCTATCCCTTTAGAGGGGGCCTGTTGTGGTGAGCGGGCTTGCCACAACAGCGAACCCACTTGCCAAACTCAGTGAAGAACGCGCGGGCCGTCTTCTTTCTCCGGTTCGCCTTCTGCCAGGCGACCTGCCATCTGCACACCAACGCTCAACATGGCTTTTGCCACTTCCACGTGCTGACCCTGCAGGAACACCTTGGCGTCCTCGGAAAAATCCAGAATAACCAGAGAACCTTCGTCCTCAGCCCGGCGCAGCTCGATTCGGCCGTCAGGCAACTCAACAATTTCCAGAAAGGACGTCGGCATAAAAGTCTGTTCTCCACGAAAGGCCGGGATTATATCAGTCATCCTCCCGGCTTCGTTGAGGATCTGAAGAGGTTTCTTTACGGCTTGATGAACGGTGCCGTGAATCCGACCAACGTTCAGCACTCGTTCAAACCTTCACGAAAGCGCAACGCCATCTTTTTCAGCTCCTGACGCCAGCCTTCCAGCTCCTCCCGGCTCAGGGGCTTGGGTTCTTCCTCTTCCAGCGCTACCGCTACGATCAACGGTTGAGTGACGTCGCCCTTAGGTACATGGGGAATGCGTGGCGGCTGGAACATGTCCGCATGGGCCTTGAGCAGACGCGCGACCCAGCTGTCGGGGCTCTGGGTCATTTCCACCAGCTCAGCCAGCTCAGGGATCGCCATGCTTTCCAGCACTTCACGGTTCATGATCATTTCCGCACGGGGCGAACCGGCCTGAGGCAAGCGGTAGAACCCGGCGATCTCATGGCACAAGCCCAGTAACGCACCATACAAGTGGAACAATGCCGCTTCACGCCCGGCCTGAACCAGCGCAATCGCGTTCATCTCCTTCCCTTCCTCGGCACGGCCAAGGGCTTCCAGGGACAAACCCGCGAAGTAAATTTTCTGGTTGGTACGGGTATAGAGTTCGTTGGCCATAACGGCAATCTCCACAACGAATAAGCGTGATGCTGGCTGAACAGTGTCACGGATCAGCCGAGCCTACTGCAAGTGCAATAAACCGCTGCTTATGCGGGTCAAAACTCGACTTTCAGATCCAGACAGATCCAAATGTGGGAGGGGGCTTGCCCCCGATAGCGGAGCATCAGTCATACACATGTCGACTGATATACCGCTATCGGGGCAAGCCCCCTCCCACACTGGACCTTCAGCGCATCCGACGGATCAAGCCCCCTGGCGCTTGTCCTCGACCTTCCACTTGCCACCGTCGTAGAACGCTTTCCAGCCGGTAGGCTTGCCGTCCACTTCGGTCTGCACGTACTGCTCCTTGGTCTTGCGGCTATAGCGGATCACGGCTGGGCGACCATCCGGGTCCTTCTTTGGCGCTTCACACAGGAAGTGGTACTTCGGATCGATCTCGTCCTTGTGCGGCACGATCTCCAGCACCAACGGCGCTCGGGTCTCGCGGTTTTTCGGGAACTGGCTGGCCGCCAGGAACAACCCCGAAGCACCGTCACGCAGGATGTAGGTGTCGTTGACCTTCTCGCACTTGAGTTCCGGCATCTTCACCGGGTCCATCTTGGGCGGGGCCGCGTCACCGCTTTTCAGCAGTTTGCGCGTGTTCTTGCAGGTCGGGTTGGTGCAACCGAAGAACTTGCCGAAGCGGCCGGTCTTGAGCTGCATCTCGCTGCCGCACTTGTCGCATTCCAGGCTCGGGCCTTCGTAGCCCTTGATGCGGTAGCTGCCCTCTTCGATCTCGTAGCCGTCGCAATCCGGGTTGTTACCGCAGATGTGCAACTTGTGCTTCTCGTCCAGCAGGTAGGCGTCCATCGCCGTGCTGCAGATGGGGCAGCGGTGCTTGCCACGCAGTACCAGCGACTCGGACTCACCCTCGTCGTCTGCCGCAATTTCATCGCCCGGCACCAGGTTGACTGTCGCCTTGCAGCGCTCTTTCGGTGGCAGGCTGTAGCCCGAGCAACCGAGGAACACGCCAGTGGACGCAGTACGAATCTGCATCGGGCGACCGCAGGTCAAGCATGGGATGTCGGTCATCACCGGCTGGTTGGCACGCATGCCGCTCTCAGGGCTTTCGGCCACTTCGAGTTTTTTCTTGAAGTCGCCGTAAAACTCGTCGAGCACGTTTTTCCAGTCGCGCTCGCCCTGGGCCACGTCATCGAGGTTCTCTTCCATACCGGCGGTAAAGCCGTAATCCATCAGGTTGGAGAAGCTCTCGGACAAGCGTTCGGTGACGATGTCGCCCATCTTTTCCGAATAGAAACGACGGTTGTGCAGCGCGACGTAGCCACGGTCCTGAATGGTGGAGATAATCGCCGCGTAGGTCGAAGGACGACCGATACCGCGTTTCTCCATCTCTTTCACCAGGCTGGCTTCCGAATAACGCGCCGGCGGCTTGGTGAAGTGCTGGGACGGGTCGAGTTTGATCAGCTTCAACGTGTCGCCCTGGGCCATGTCCGGCAGCACATCGTCGTCGCCGGGCTTGGCGATCTGCGGCATCACGCGGGTGTAGCCATCGAACTTGAGGATACGGCCCTTGGCGCGCAGCTCGAAGTCGCCAGCGCCGACGCTGACAGTGGTGGACAGGTATTGCGCCGGTAGCATCTGGCAAGCCAGGAACTGGCGCCAGATCAGCTCGTAGAGGCGCTCAGCGTCGCGTTCCATGCCGCTCAGCTTGCTTGGCTCGGTGTTGGCATCGGAAGGACGAATCGCTTCGTGAGCCTCCTGGGCGCCTTCTTTGCTGCTGTAGACGTTCGGCTTCTCCGGCAGGTACTTCTTGCCGAATTCGCTTTCAATATAGGTACGCGCCATTGCCACCGCGTCTTGCGACAGGTTGGTGGAGTCGGTACGCATGTAAGTGATGTAGCCGGCTTCGTACAGACGCTGGGCCATCATCATGGTTTTCTTCACACCGAAGCCCAGGCGGTTGCTCGCGGCCTGTTGCAGGGTGGACGTGATGAACGGTGCCGACGGCTTGCTGCTGGTCGGTTTATCTTCGCGCTTGACGATGCTGTAGCTGGAGGCCTTGAGCTTCTCCAGCGCGGCCATGGCCTGGGCTTCGTTAAGCGGCTTGAACGCCTCGCCTTTCTCACGGGCCACTTCGAAGCGCACGTTGGCGCCCTTGGCAGTGCCCAGGTCGGCGTGAACTTCCCAATATTCCTCGGGGTTGAACGCACGGATCTCACGCTCACGCTCCACCACCAGCTTGACCGCTACCGATTGCACACGGCCGGCGGAGAGGCCACGGGCGATCTTGGCCCACAGCAGCGGCGAGACCATATAACCCACGACGCGGTCGAGGAAACGGCGGGCCTGCTGGGCGTTGACACGGTCGATATCCAGCTCGCCCGGCTTGGAGAAGGCTTCCTGGATGGCTTTCTTGGTGATTTCGTTGAACACCACACGCTTGTAGCGGCTGTCATCACCGCCGATGGCTTCCCGCAGGTGCCAGGCAATGGCTTCCCCTTCGCGGTCCAAGTCCGTTGCGAGATAGATGGTGTCGGCATCTTTGGCGAGCCGGCGCAGCTCTTCGATGACCTTTTCCTTGCCCGGAAGGATTTCGTACTTGGCCTTCCAGCCATGATCCGGGTCCACACCCATGCGCGAGACCAGCTGCTTGCGCGCTTTCTCTTTAGGCGTGAGCACCGGACCTTCGCCCGCAGCCGCCTTGCCGCGCTTGGCGGCAGGCTCCTTGCTGGCGCTAGCCGAACCGCTGGTGGGCAGGTCTCGGATATGGCCGATACTCGACTTCACCACGTACTCGTTGCCCAAGTACTTGTTGATGGTCTTGGCCTTAGCCGGGGATTCCACAATGACCAGCGATTTGCCCATGGATCGGAAAATTCCTGAATTCGAGAAGTGAAAGGCAGTTGGCGCCTGACGCGGCAACGCTATATATAGTGGCAACAAGGTGAGGTCAAGCGCAGCATTCTGCGCGACCTGCCGTTATTGCCCTGAAAAAAGGCTGGGTTCGGCCTGGACCAAAGCAAAGCGCGGGACCTGCTCACCGTCAACTTCGACGGTCTCCAGGAACATGCTCAAGGGGCGCACCCAAAAGCCGTAATCGCCATACAGTGCTTGGTAAAACACCACTTCCTCTTCGGTCTCGGAATGCCGTGCCACGCTGAAAACGCGGTACTGCGGACCTTTATAATGCTGGTAGAGCCCTGGTTCGACTTTCATGCTCTGGCCCCCTTACAAAATTTGTTGAAAAAAAATATTAAAAATTCCAAAAAACAAAAACCGGGGCACTGGGCCCCGGCTTCCGTCAACTCAACGCTTAGACGCGTTCGAAGACGGTGGAAATGCCTTGGCCGAGACCAATGCACATGGTTGCAACCCCAAGGTTACCGCCATTTTGCTTCATCACGTTCAGCAAAGTGCCGGAAATACGTGCACCGGAGCAACCAAATGGGTGGCCCAGGGCAATCGCACCGCCGTGCAGGTTAACCTTCTCATTCATCTTGTCGAGCACTTTCAGATCTTTCAACACCGGCAGGGCCTGTGCGGCGAAAGCTTCGTTGAGCTCGAAGAAGTCGATATCGGAGATAGTCAGGCCTGCGCGCTTCAAGGCTTTTTGTGTCGCCGGTACTGGACCATAGCCCATGATTGCCGGGTCCACACCCGCCACAGCCATCGAGCGAATCACCGCCAGCGGCTGGATACCCAGGTCCTGGGCACGCTGAGCCGACATCACGATCATGCACGAAGCGCCATCGGTGATTTGCGACGAAGTGCCGGCGGTCACGGTGCCGCCCTTCGGATTGAAGGCAGGCTTGAGGGCCGCCAGGCTTTCCAGAGTGGTATCCGGACGAATGGTTTCGTCGTAGTCGAACAGCTTGAGGAAACCGTTCTCGTCGTAGCCGTTCATCGGGATGATTTCATCCTTGAACTTGCCTTCCACGGTCGCCTTGTGGGCGAGCTGGTGGGAACGCACGCCGAACGCGTCCTGGGCTTCACGGGTAATGCCATGCATCTTGCCGAGCATTTCCGCGGTCAGGCCCATCATGCCCGAGGCTTTTGCCGCGTACAGCGACATATGCGGGTTCGGATCGACACCGTGCATCATGCTGACGTGGCCCATGTGCTCCACGCCACCGACGACGAACACGTCACCGTTACCGGTCATGATCGCCTGGGCGGCGGTGTGCAGCGCGCTCATGGACGAGCCACACAGGCGGCTGACGGTCTGGCCGGCGGCCGTGTGCGGGATCTGCGTCATCAGCGACGCCATGCGCGCGATGTTCCAGCCCTGCTCCAGGGTCTGGTTGACGCAGCCCCAGATCACGTCTTCGACTTCGTTCGGGTCGACCTTGACGTTGCGTTCCAGCAGCTTGCTGATCAGGTGCGCCGACATGTCTTCGGCACGGGTGTTGCGGTGCATGCCGCCCTTGGAGCGGCCCATCGGTGTGCGACCGAAGTCGACAATCACCACGTCTCTTGGATTCAAGCTCATAAATATTCTCGCTCTAGTCGTCTGGGCGCTTAACCGAAGAAGCTCTGGCCGTTTTTGGCCATTTCACGCAGCTTCGCGGTCGGGTGGTACAGCGGGCCCAAATCAGCGTATTGATCAGCCAGGGCAACGAACTCGGCCACACCGATCGAGTCGATGTAACGCAGTGCACCACCACGGAACGGAGGGAAACCAATACCGTACACCAGGCCCATATCGGCTTCGGCGGCGGTTTCAACGATGCCGTCTTCCAGGCAACGCACGGTTTCCAGGCACAGGGCGATCATCATCCAGTTGATGATGTCCTCGTCGGACACCTCACGCTGCTCGTAGATGACCGGCGCGAGTACTTCGTGCACCGAAGGGTCGGCCACTTTCTTCTGCTTGCCCTTCTTGTCCGCCTCGTAGGCGTAGAAGCCTTTGCCGTTCTTCTGGCCCAGGCGCTTGGCCTCGTAGAGCGCGTCGATCGCGGAGCGGCGGTCGTCTTTCATGCGGTCCGGGAAGCCTTCAGCCATCACGTCACGACCGTGGTGGCCGGTGTCGATGCCGACCACGTCCATCAGGTACGCCGGGCCCATTGGCCAGCCGAATTTTTCCATGACCTTGTCGATGCGCACGAAGTCCACACCGGCACTCACCAGCTTGGCGAAACCGCCGAAGTACGGGAACAGCACGCGGTTGACCAGGAAGCCTGGGCAGTCGTTGACCACGATCGGGTTCTTGCCCATTTTCTTGGCGTAGGCAACGGTGGTGGCAATCGCCAGCTCGCTGGACTTCTCGCCACGGATCACTTCCACCAGCGGCATCATGTGCACCGGGTTGAAGAAGTGCATGCCGACGAAGTTTTCCGGACGCTTGAGGGCCTTGGCCAGCAGCGAAATGGAAATGGTCGAGGTGTTAGACGCCAGGATGGTGTCGTCTTTAACGTGGCCTTCAACTTCAGCCAGTACCGCCTGCTTGACCTTCGGATTCTCGACAACCGCTTCGACCACCAGGTCGACATGGCCGAAATCGCCGTAGGACAGCGTAGGACGGATGCCGTTAAGCACTTCAGCCATCTTCGCAGCCGTCATGCGACCTTTATCAACGCGGCCAACCAGCAGCTTGGCGGCTTCGGCCAGGCCCTGTTCGATCCCGTGCTCGTTGATGTCCTTCATCAGGATCGGCGTGCCTTTAGACGCCGACTGATAGGCGATACCGCCGCCCATGATACCGGCGCCGAGAACGGCAGCCTGCTTCACGTCCTTGGCGATTTCGTCGTAGGCCTTGGCCTTTTTCTTCAGTTCCTGGTCGTTCAGGAACAGGCCGATCAGGCTCTGGGCCGCCGAGGTCTTGGCCAGTTTGACGAAGCCCGCAGCTTCCACTTCCAGGGCTTTGTCGCGACCGAAGTTCGCGGCCTTCTGGATGGTCTTGATCGCTTCAACCGGCGCCGGGTAGTTCGGGCCGGCCTGGCCAGCCACGAAACCCTTGGCGGTTTCGAACGACATCATTTGTTCGATGGCGTTGAGCTTGAGTTTTTCCAGCTTCGGCTGACGCTTGGCCTTGTAGTCAAATTCGCCACTGATGGCGCCCTTGATCAGGTTCAGCGCGGCTTCGGCCAGTTTGTCCGGAGCCACCACAGCGTCGACGGCACCGACTTTCAGCGCGTCATCAGCACGGTTTTCCTTACCGGCGGCAATCCACTCGATGGCGTTGTCGGCACCAATGATGCGCGGCAGGCGCACGGTGCCGCCGAAGCCTGGGTAGATGCCCAGTTTGACTTCAGGCAGACCGATTTTGGCAGTGGCCGCCATGACGCGGAAGTCCGCCGCCAGGCACATTTCCAGGCCGCCGCCCAGCGCGATGCCATTGATCGCGGCAACGGTCGGTACGTTGAGGTCTTCGAAATCGCTGAAAATCTTGTTGGCTTCGAGGTTGCCAGCCACCAGCTCGGCATCGGGCAGCTTGAAGTTGTCGACGAATTCGGTGATGTCAGCGCCGACGATGAACACGTCCTTGCCGCTGGAGACGATCACGCCTTTGATCGATGCCTCAGCCTTGATGGTGTCTACGGCCTGACGCAGTTCGTTCAGGGTTAGACGGTTGAACTTGTTGACGGACTCACCCTTGAGGTCGAACTTCAGTTCGACGATGCCACTTTCAAGAGCCTTAACCGTGATGGCTTTACCTTCGTAAATCATCAACTGATCTCCACGATATGGAAGCTGAACAGTACACATTGGACGCTGGCCTATGCTTGGACATTGATAATTTCGTCAATGCTCAGGCCAATCCGCCAGGCACACCCGCCAATGCGATAGTCGGGGTTCTGTATGAGCGGTCTGACAGACAAACGCTCAATTCATACGCCCGTTTGATTTGGGTACGCCACCTTCATCCAATTCCGAGCAATTGTCAATCGCTCGAAAGCGCTAGGAAAAACGCGACTTTCCAGTCATTTCAGAACCCCACGGCCAGGCCCGCGATTCGTCAATATTCAACTATTCACGAAATCAATAATGAAAAAGATAGGGGAAACCGCTGTACAGATCGGGATATGCCGCTAGGCTAGCGACAACCGTAACGCGCCTGGATGAACATCCGACGCGGGAAACACAGATTTACCGGCCTGCCTGGCCAACTCCAGCCCGATGATGCTTTCGGGCTTTTTATTGCCTGGCGTTTAACACCGAAGCATCAGGCCAGGGCCTTGAGCAATTTATCAATGGCCAGCAGGTCGCTCGCCTCGCCCTTCTCGCCCCAGTAAAGGGCGATCATTTGCTTGTCAGCCTCGACCTTGTAGACATTCGCCGGCAGCGTTGCAAAATGCGGCAACAACTTCTCATCGACACACACTTCGCGCCACTGATTGACCCACACGCCCGGCTCCAGTTGCCAGTAACTCCAAACGGCCGGCGTGCTGCCGCGTCGAGGCCGACAGTACTGCGCACACGGGCTCGGCGGCTCTTGCTTGAGCCAGTGCGGCCACTCCTGGGGCGCCAGTTGCATGGCCAGGCCGATGCGGCGTGCCTCCATGCGCAGGGCCATGCGCCCGCTCTGATGGCGCGATGGACGCAGCCATGCCAGAGGGCTCAGAACCACGACAAGGATTGACACCACTATCCAGACCGTCATATGTGTACTCCCGATTTTTCTGATGAGCGGATTTGACCTGACACAACCCTATCCGCTTGAAAGCAGCCATACTGAATCTATTGCAGTCCCCTGGAGGAACGCCCCATGTCCTACGAACATATTCTGGTCGCCGTAGACCTGACCGAAGAGTGCGATCCAGTGATCAAGCGCGCCCGTGCCTTCGCCGTCGCCAGCGGCGCGAAACTGTCCCTGGTGCATATCGTGGAGCCCATGGCCATGGCCTTTGGCGGCGACGTGCCCATGGACCTTTCCCAATTGCAGCAACAACAGTTCGACCAGGCCAAGGAGCGCCTTGACCGCTTGATCGTCAAATACCCCGAAGTGACCAAGGAAAATTCCCACCTCACCTACGGCCAGCCCCGCCAGGAAATCCATCACCTGGCCAAGGAACAGCATTGCGACCTGATTGTGGTCGGCAGCCATGGCCGTCACGGTTTGGCGTTGCTGCTGGGCTCTACTGCCAATGATGTGCTGCACGGTGCGCCGTGCGATGTGTTGGCGGTGAAACTGGTTAAAAATACTTAAAGACGCTGAAGACCAAATGTGGGAAGGGCGGTGCGACGATTCGGCTTGCCCCCTCCCACATTTGAAGCGCATTTCATATGAAAAAGCCCGGCGCTCATACAAGAGCGCCGGGCTTTTTTATTGCGCAAAAGTCAATCAGGCATCCAACTCAGCCCAACGCTCAACCAGCACTTCCAGCTCCTGGTTCAACGTCTCCAGGGAGGCGATGACCTTTGCGGTTTCCGCCGCGGGACGCAGGTAGAAACCCGCGTCAGCCATTTCCGCTTCTACCGTTGCGATCTGCTGTTCCTTGGCGTCGATATCACCCGGCAAGGCTTCCAGCTCACGCTGCAGCTTGTAGCTGAGTTTCTTTTTGGCGGCCGGTGCAGCTTCCTGGGCCGGTGCAGCAGCTTCCACCGGAGCCACCACAGCGGAGGTCAGGTCGGCCTTGCCGGACTTGCTCTCTGTCACGCCCAACAGGCGCGGCGAGCCGCCCTGGCGCAGCCAGTCCTGGTAACCACCGACGTATTCACGCACCTTGCCTTCACCTTCGAAGACCAGGGTGCTGGTGACTACGTTGTCGAGGAATGCCCGGTCGTGGCTGACCATCAGCACGGTGCCGTTGAAGGTCAGCAGAACCTCTTCCAGCAGCTCGAGGGTTTCCACGTCGAGGTCGTTGGTCGGTTCGTCGAGCACCAGCAGGTTGGCCGGCTTGCTGAACAGCTTGGCCAGCAGCAGGCGCGCACGCTCGCCACCGGACAAGGCTTTCACTGGCGTACGCGCACGCTGCGGGCTGAACAGGAAGTCGCCCAGGTAGCTGAGTACGTGGCGGCTCTGGCCGTCGATGTCGATAAAGTCGCGGCCTTCGGCGACGTTATCGATCACGGTTTTTTCCAGGTCCAACTGATGGCGCAACTGGTCGAAGTAGGCCACGTCGATGCGCGTGCCTTCTTCCACGGTGCCGCTGGTCGGTTTCAGGCCATTGAGCATCAGTTTGAGCAAGGTGGTCTTGCCGGTACCGTTGGCGCCCAACAGGCCGATACGGTCGCCGCGCTGCAGGACCATCGAGAAGTCCTTGATCAGGAACGGGCCATCCGGGTGATGGAAGCTGACGTTCTCGAGCACCATGACCTGCTTGCCCGACTTATCGGCGGTATCCAGCTGGATATTGGCCTTGCCGGTGCGCTCGCGACGTTCGCTGCGCTCAACGCGCAGGGCCTTGAGGGCACGCACGCGGCCTTCGTTACGGGTGCGGCGCGCCTTGATGCCCTGGCGGATCCAGACTTCTTCCTGGGCCAGTTTCTTGTCGAACAGGGCGTTGGCGGTTTCTTCGGCGGACAGCGCAGCTTCCTTGTGCACCAGGAAGCTGGCGTAGTCGCCGTTCCAGTCGATCAGGCCACCACGGTCCAGTTCAAGAATGCGCGTGGCGAGGTTTTGCAGGAAGGAACGGTCGTGCGTGATGAACAGCACGGCGCCCTGGAAATCCTTAAGGGCTTCTTCCAGCCAGGCGATGGCGCCGATGTCCAGGTGGTTGGTCGGCTCGTCGAGCAGCAGCAGATCCGGCTCGGACACCAGGGCCTGGGCCAGCAGCACACGACGACGCCAGCCGCCGGACAACTCGGCGAGGGTCTTGTCGGCCGGCAATTGCAGGCGGCTCAGGGTGCTGTCGACCAGTTGCTGCAGGCGCCAGCCGTCACGGGCTTCGAGGTCCTGCTGGACATGCATCAGCTTGTCCAGGTCCGCTTCGGTGACGCAGTTCTGCGCCAGGTGATGGTATTGCGCAAGCAACTCACCGACACCGTCCAGGCCTTCGGCAACCACGTCGAACACGGTCCGTCCGTCGGCCACTGGCAATTCCTGCGGCAATTCGCCAATCTTGAGGCCCGGGGCGCGCCATACGGAGCCGTCATCGGGCTTCTGGTCGCCTTTTACCAGCTTCATCATGCTGGACTTGCCGGTGCCATTGCGGCCGATGATGCACACCCGCTCACCACGGGCGATCTGCCAGGACACCTTGTCCAACAACGGCATAGCGCCGAAAGCAAGGGACACATCGCTGAATTTGAGCAGGGTCATACGCTTCTCCAAAAACTGGGCGCGCATTCTACCTGACTTGAGGGGGGGATGCGGCCAGCATTTTCTCTACCGACACGTTCTGTAGGACATTTCCGGCGAACTTGAACGAACCCACTGGCAAAGCTTTCGCCGGCCGCTGGCAAAAGGCTAAGCTAGGGGCAATCAGTGTCGGCGGTGCCGGTGCTAGTCGTGATTTCTCTGCACGGACGTCTCATGCGCAGTCGCCTTTTCAACTTTTTATCTTGTCTGCTTCTTTCCGCCACCGCCGTTCAATCCGCCCAGGCCGTGGACCTCACCACCCAACGTCAATATTACGATGAAGCCAAACGCGCCCTGGCCAAGGGCGATACGGGCCCCTACATGCAATACAGCCAGGCCCTGGCCGACTACCCGCTGACGCCCTACCTGGCCTACGACGAACTGACCGCTCGGTTGAAGACCGCCAGCAACGAGGAAATCGAACAATTCCTCGCCAAAAACGGCGACCTGCCCCAGGCCAACTGGATGAAACTGCGTTGGTTGCGCTGGTTGGCCGACCGTGGCGACTGGCAGACCTTTGAAAAGTACTACGACCCCAAGCTCAATTTCGTTGAGCTGGACTGCCTGCATGGCCAGTTCCAGCTGACCCACAACTTGAAGGCTGAAGGCTACAAAACCACCGAAAAACTGTGGATGACCGGTAAATCCCAGCCGACCGCCTGTGATGCCACCTTCGGCCAGTGGGCCGCCGACGGCCAACTCACCGAACAAAAAATCTGGGACCGCGCCAAACTCGCCGCTGAAGCACGCAACTACGCGCTGGCCAACAGCCTGGTAAAAACCCTGCCGACCCTGGGTACCCAGGGCCGCCTGATGGTGGACGTCGCGCAAAAGCCCGGCATGCTCAGCGACCCGTCGCGCTTCCTGCCGGCCACGGAGGCGATGTCTGACGCCGTTGGCCTGGGCCTGCGCCGCCTGGCACGCCAGGACCCGGACAAGGCCATGGCCCTGCTCGACGGTTACGCGAGCAGCATGCACTTCTCCCGTGACGAAAAAGTGGCAATTGCCCGTGAAATCGGCCTGACCCTGGCCAAGCGCTTCGACCCGCGCGCGCTTGAGGTGATGACCAAGTACGACCCCGAGTTGCGCGACAACACCGTGTCCGAATGGCGCCTGCGCCTGCTGTTGCGCCTGGCCCGCTGGGAAGATGCCTACCAACTGACGCGCAAACTCCCGCAGGATTTGGCCACCACCAACCGCTGGCGCTACTGGCAGGCCCGCAGCCTGGAACTGGCCGAGCCGAAAAACCCGCAGGCCCTGGTGCTGTACAAGAACCTGTCACGGGAGCGTGACTTCTACGGCTTCCTCGCAGCAGACCGCTCCAAAGCGCCGTACCAGCTGAACAACAAGCCGTTGGTGATGAGCCAGGCACTGATCAACAAGGTGCGTAACACCCCCGGCGTGCGCCGTGCCCTTGAGTTCTATGCCCGTGGTCAGATAGTGGATGGCCGCCGCGAGTGGTACCACGTCAGCCGCCACTTCAACCGTGATGAAATGGTTGCCCAGGCCAAGCTGGCCTACGACATGAAGTGGTACTTCCCGGCGATCCGCACCATCAGCCAGGCGCAGTACTGGGATGACCTGGACATCCGCTTCCCGATGGCCCACCGCGACACCCTGGTGCGCGAAGCCAAGGTCCGTGGCCTGCATTCCAGCTGGGTATTCGCCATCACCCGCCAGGAAAGTGCCTTCATGGACGACGCGCGCTCCGGCGTCGGCGCCAGCGGCCTGATGCAACTGATGCCCGGCACCGCCAAGGACACCGCGCGCAAGTTCAGCATCCCCCTGGCCTCCCCCGCCCAGGTGCTGGACCCGGACAAAAACATCCAGCTCGGCGCCGCTTACCTGAGCCAGGTGCACAGCCAGTTCAACGGCAACCGCGTCCTCGCCTCTGCCGCCTACAACGCCGGCCCTGGCCGCGTGCGCCAATGGCTGCGCGGCGCCGACCACCTGAGTTTCGACGTATGGGTGGAAAGCATCCCGTTCGACGAAACCCGCCAGTATGTGCAGAACGTGCTGTCTTATTCAGTGATCTACGGGCAGAAGCTCAACTCGCCACAGCCGTTGGTGGATTGGCATGAGCGGTACTTTGATGATCAATAAGGTTTGAAGCAGAAATGAAAATGCCCGCATTGAGAGATGCGGGCATTTTTTATGGACACCAATATTCAGTGTTCGAGACTTTCCTCAACCCCATCACTGAACTGCAACGCCGCCAACCGCGCATACAGCGGGTTGCTCGCAATCAGCTGCTGGTGCGTCCCCACCGCCACCAGCTTGCCCTGGTCCATTACTGCAATCCGGTCCGCATGCTTCACGGTCGCCAAACGGTGGGCGATGACCAGCGTGGTGCGCCCTTGCATCAACTGCGGCAACGCTTGCTGGATCAGGTGTTCACTCTGGGCATCCAGGGCGCTGGTGGCTTCGTCCAGCAGCAGGATCGGCGCGTCTACCAACAACGCGCGGGCAATCGCCAGGCGTTGGCGTTGGCCGCCGGAGAGGCCCATGCCGCCGTCGCCGAGGTGGGTCTGATAGCCATCGGGCATTTGCAGGATGAAATCGTGGGCGTGGGCAATACGGGCGGCGGCTTCGACTTGCTCGCGAGTGGCCGTCGGGTTGCCGTAGCGGATGTTCTCCTCAACGCTGCCGAAAAACAGCGCCGGGCTCTGAGACACCAGGGCGAAGTGGCGGCGCAGGTCCAGGGGATCGAGATCGGTCAACGCCTGGCCTTCCAGCAGGATGCGGCCTTGCTGCGGATCGTAGAAGCGCAGCAACAGGTCAAAAATCGTCGACTTGCCCGCGCCGGACGGGCCCACCAGCGCCAGGGTTTCGCCGGCGTTGATGGTCAGGCTCAAGCCGTCGATGGCATAGCTGTCCGGCCGTGAAGGGTAGGAAAAGCGCAGGTCCTGCAGCTCCATGCGACCGCTGACACGCTCCGGCAACTGCACTTTGCCCGTGGCCGGCGCCTGGATCTCGTTGCTCGACTGCAACAGCTCACCAATGCGCTCCGCCGCACCGGCGGCACGTTGCAATTCACCGAGGACTTCGCTGAGGGTACCGACGGCGCTGCCGACGATCAGGCTGTAGAACACAAATGCGGCCAGCTCACCGCCGGAAATGCGCCCGCTGATCACGTCCATGCCGCCGACCCAGAGCATCACGCCCACCGCACCCAGCACCAGCATGATCACCAGGGTGATCAACCAGGCGCGCTGCGCGATGCGTTTGCGTGCGGTGGAGAACGCCTCTTCCACGGTCACGGCAAAGCGCTGCTCGTCCTGCACCTGATGGTTATAGGCCTGCACGGTCTTGATCTGGCCGAGGGTCGCGGACACGTAGCTGCCCACATCGGCAATACGGTCCTGGCTCAGGCGCGACAAGCTGCGTACACGACGACCGAAGATCAGGATCGGCGCCAGTACCAACGGCAGCGCCACCACCACGATGCTGGTGAGCTTGGGGTTAGTGATGAACAACAGCACGATGCCGCCGATCACCATCAAGGCATTACGCAGGAACAGCGACAGCGACGAGCCGATCACCGATTGCAGCAAGGTGGTGTCGGTGGTCAGCCGTGATTGGATTTCCGAGCTGCGGTTGTTTTCGTAGAAACCCGGGTGCAGGTAGATCAGGTGGTTGAAGACCTGCCGGCGAATGTCCGCCACCACCCGCTCACCGATCCACGACACCAGGTAAAACCGCGCAAACGTGCCCACGGCCAAGCCCAGCACCAACACCATGAACAGGCCGATGGATTGGTTGAGCAGGTGCGGCGACTGTGTCATGAAGCCCTGGTCCACCAGCAGGCGAATGCCCTGGCCCATGGATAAGGTGATGCCGGCGGTGACGATAAGCGCCATCAGGGCACCCAGTGCCTGCCAGCGATAGGGCGCGATAAAGCGACTGGCCAGACGAATCGCGCGGCGTTGACGGACTGAGAACATGAGGGGCATCACCTGATCGGAAAGGGTTGGTACCTGCCTGCTTACATGGGGGGAACTTGGGCGAATAACAATGAGTCAGGTTAATTATGCCCACCGATGCTGACCCCTAGAGGCTATCGGTCTAACGCCCGGCTGGAAATCCTTAGCGGTTTCTGGTGGACTGGATGTTCGAACGGGTGATCTCGTAAGGAGTTGTAACAGCGCGGTCACTCGGGGGTTATACAGTAGGTACACAACCTGATGAGGAGACAGGCCATGACCTTGCAAAATAGCAGCGATGCCAAAATTGAAGTAATCCGCCAGCCACAGCAGTTGCCTTGCTCCGTGATCGACGCCCAGGGCCGCGAAGTGCAGATTACCGAAGAGATGATCCAGCAAGCGTGCCGCGAGCTGGAACAGCGACTGGTCAAGCCTGCCCAGCAAGGCTGAAGCGCCCACGCTCTTTCAAACCCGGCCCAGGTGGCCGGGTTTTTTATTCGGTGTTTAAACGGTTGCCGCGCCCAATGCGGACACGATGCTCGCCAACACCGCCGACTCCCCATTCACAATGCGCACCTTCAAGCCATCGATTTCACGACGCTCCGGATAATGCTTGCGCAGCAAATCGAACGCCTTGCGTTGTTCTTCGACGGTACCCACCAGGCTACGGCGGAAATCCGCATCATCACGGCGCGGGTCGTACACGCTGCGGCACAACGTCGCGAGTGCCCAGGCCGGGTCGGTCGATGCGTTCAAATGCACTTCGGCCAGCCACGGTTGCGGCAACAAGTCGCTCAACTGAATGCTCTGCTCCTGGCCCAGGTACGCGCAGAACGCCTGATAGATCTGCGCCGTACCGCGCTGCTTGCCGTCAAGGCTATAACCGGCAATGTGCGGGGTGGCCAACACACACAGGTCGGCGAGGTCGACGTCCACCTCGGGCTCGCCTTCCCACACGTCCAGCACCGCTTGCAGGTCTTCACGCGCAAGCAGCACGTCGCGCAGGGCGGCGTTGTCGACCACCGGGCCACGGCTGGCATTGATCAGCCAGGTGCCGGGCTTGAGGCGGCTGAGCCGCTCGCGATCAAACAGGTGCCAGGTGGAACCATTGCCGGACTTGGTCAACGGCGTGTGCAGGCTGATCACATCGCATTGCTCGATGATCTGCTCAAGGCTGACGTAGTCGCCGTCTTCGGCGATCTGTCGCGGCGGGTCGCAGACCAGCACGTTCCAGCCCAGGCCCTTGAGCACTTCGATCAGTCGCCCGCCCACTTCACCGGCGCCGACGACGCCATAGGTACGCTGATTGAGGTCGGCGCCTTCGATCTCGGCCAGGGTTTGCAGGCTGCCCAGCACATAGTCCACCACGCCACGGGCATTGCAGCCGGGGGCGCTGGACCACTGGATACCGGCCTGCTTGAAGTAATCGAGGTCGAGGTGGTCGGTGCCGATGGTGCAGGTGCCGACAAAACGCACCTTCGTGGCGTCCAGCAGGGCGCGGTTGACGTTGGTCACCGAGCGCACCAGCAGTACATCGGCCTGTTCGACGGTGGCACGGTCGATGGAACGGCCGGACACTCGGCGAATCTCGCCAAATCCTTGGAAGAACTCATCGAGCAGCGGAATATTTTCGTCGGCAACAATCAGCATGGCAGGCTCCTTTGGCGGATCAGCAGTGTACAGGGATGCGATCTTCAATGTGGGAGGGGCGGTGGCACGACAGCTCGCTTACAAATCGCTAACACAGGTTTTTTCCTGACTATTACGTCAAGGCGTAGAATCCGCCGGCCTTGCGCCCTTCTCTATTGGACACCCGTACGTGAACACTGCCACTGCCCCCCTTACCCGCCCCGCCCGCATCAGCCGGGAAGTGGGTGGCCTGATGACCCTCGCACTGCCGATCATGATCGGCCAACTGGCAACCACCTTCATGAGCTTTGTCGATGCGGTGATGGCCGGCCGCGTCAGCCCCCAGGACCTGGCGGCGGTGGGCCTGGGCAACTCGATCTGGATTCCGGTGTACCTGCTGATGACTGGTACGCTGTTGGCCACCACGCCGAAAGTCGCCCAACGCTACGGTGCGGGCCACTATGGTGAAATCGGGCCGTTGGTGCGTCAGTCATTGTGGCTGGCCGTGGTGGTCGGCATCATCGGCTCGCTGCTGCTGCTCTGCGCCGAGCCGATCCTGCATGCCATGAAGGTTGAACCCGAGCTTATCGCCCCCACCATGGGCTACCTGCATGGCATCGCCGCCGGGATGCCGGCCGTTGCCCTGTATTACGTGCTGCGCTGTTTCAGCGACGGCCTGGGCCGCACCCTGCCCAGCATGGCCATGGGCCTGTGCGGGTTGGCGCTGAATGTCCCGCTCAACTACATCTTCATCTACGGTCACCTGGGCTTACCGGCCATGGGCGGCGTGGGCTGCGGCTGGGCCACGGCGATTGCGATGTGGGTGATGATGCTCGGCATGGCCGCCTGGACCCGCTGGGGGGCGGCCTACCAGAGCAGTGAACTGTTCAAGCGCTTCGACTGGCCGCAGTGGTCGGTGATCAAGCGCGTATTGGGAATTGGCCTGCCGATTGGCATCGCGATCTTTGCCGAATCGAGCATCTTTGCCGTCATCGCCCTGCTGCTCGGCAGCCTGGGCGCCACGGTTGTGTCGGGGCACCAGATCGCGCTGAACGTCAGCTCATTGGTGTTCATGATCCCCTACTCCCTGAGCATGGCCGTCACTGTGCGCGTCGGCCAGGCCCTGGGGCGTGGCGAGGCGCGGGAAGCACGTTTTGCCGCCGGGGTCGGCATGGGCACGGCGCTGGCGTACGCCTGCCTGTCCTGCAGCCTGATGCTGGTGTTTCGCGAGCAGATTGCGGCGATCTACACCCCGGACCCCATCGTCATTCACCTGGCATCGACGCTGATCGTGTTTTCAGCGCTGTTCCAGTTCAGTGACTCGATTCAGGTCACCGCTGCCGGCGCCCTGCGTGGCTACCAGGACACCCGCGTGACCATGGTGCTTACCCTGTTTGCCTACTGGGGCGTGGGGCTGCCGGTGGGTTACGCTTTGGGGCTGACCGATTGGCTTGGCGAACCCAGCGGCCCGAGCGGTTTGTGGCAAGGGCTGATCGTGGGGTTGAGCTGTGCGGCGGGGATGCTGCTGGTGCGCCTGGCGCGCAGTGCACGCCGGCGCATTCGCCTGGAGAAGGCGCGGGGTTAATCGGCCTTTTTGCGGATCCAGTACAAGTACGTACCGGCCTGCTCCTGCTGATCCACCAGTTCATGGTCAAGGAACACGCAGAACTTGGGAATATCGCGGCGCGTTGACGGGTCGGTCGCGATCACCTTGAGCAAGCCGCCGGGCGGCAGGTCGCGGATGTGCTGGTGCAGCATCATCACCGGCTCAGGGCAGTTGAGGCCCGTTGCGTCGAGGGTGCCATCAACGGCGGTGTGGAAAATATCGCTCATTGTCTACTCCTGAAACCGGCGCTCAGTTTAGCGGGCCTTGGTTTTCTTCACATCCACCAGCCGACGCAGGTGGCAGGTCACTTCTTCACGGTCGTGATACAGCTGTTTGCAGCCGATCTCCACCCGAATGCCGCGCGCCTTGAAACCGTCCTCGATACGTTCCAGCAGGCGCTTGACCTCGGCGTAACGCTGTTTCATCGGCAACTTCAGGTTCACCACCGCCTCGCGGCAATACCCTTCGCCGATCCAGGTCTCAAGCAGCGCCGCATTGCGCGCCGGCTTTTCGACGATGTCGCACACCATCCAGTCCACCGGCTGCTTAGGCACGAAGGTAAAGCCGTCGGCCATCAAGTGCTGCACCAGGCCGGTGTCCATCAGGCTTTCGGCCATGGGGCCGTTGTCGATGGCGGTCACCAGCATGCCACGGTTGACCAGTTGCCAGGTCCAGCCGCCCGGGGCTGCGCCCAGATCGACGCCGGTCATGTCGCCATGCAGGCGCTCGTCCCATTGGTCGCGGGGGATAAAGTGGTGCCAGGCCTCTTCCAGCTTCAGGGTCGAGCGGCTGGGCGCGTCCCGGGGGAATTTCAGGCGCGGGATGCCCATCGGCCACATCGCCGAGTTATTCGACTCGGCCAGGCCCATGAACACTTCGCGGCCGCTTTTGAAGGTCAGCAGCAGGCGCGGCTTGCTCGGGTCGTCCACCAGCTTGCCGGCGTTCAACAAGGCTTTGCGCAGGTGCACTTCGAATTTCTTGCAGAAGTTCGAGAGTTCCTTGCCGTCATTGGTGTCGACCATCTCCAGCCACAGGCTGCCGCACACCGGGAATTCACGCAGGTGGGCGAGGATCACGCTGATACGGTCGGTTTCCGGCAGGTCGATAAACACCCCGCGCGCCCACTGCCGCGGGAAGATCAGCTCGGCAAAGCGCTGGCCGTGCATCAGGCGCTGGGCGCCGTCTTCTTCGGTGCAGACAAATTCGGCGCAGGCGCTGCCGGTCTTGGCCTTGGCGTAGCCGGAAACGTTCAGGCGCGCGGCGTGTTCCGCGATCTCGGAACAGACTTCGCCCTCAAAACCCGGGCGGCAGTGCATAAAAAGGGTGTTCATCGACTCTCCTGGTGACTCAACTGACGTCGCGCTATCGCAATGCCTGTCATGAAAACGCGCGCATGATAGCCGAGTTCGGAACCTTGGTTCTGTCCATAGAGTCCAGTAATTAGCCAGCTACTGAAAACAGCGCTAGTTTGAAAGCTCTGTTCGTCCCGTCAGGTCCGTAGCCGTGCGGACCATAAGGAGTCATGTAATGTCATCCCTTGATAGCCTGAGAACCCTTAAAACTTTAGAAATCGACGACAAGACCTACCACTATTTCAGCCTGCCCGAGGCCGCCAAGAGCCTGGGTGACCTGGACAAGCTGCCGATGTCCCTCAAGGTGCTGCTGGAGAACCTGCTGCGCTGGGAAGACAACAAGACCGTCACCGGCGCCGACCTCAAGGCCATTGCCGCCTGGCTCAAAGAGCGCCAGTCCGACCGCGAGATCCAGTACCGCCCCGCCCGCGTCCTGATGCAGGACTTTACCGGCGTACCCGCCGTGGTCGACCTGGCCGCCATGCGCGCCGCCGTGGCCAAGGCCGGGGGCGACCCGCAGCGTATCAACCCACTCTCGCCCGTGGACCTGGTGATCGACCACTCGGTGATGGTCGACAAGTTCGGCAATGCCGACGCCTTCGAGCAGAACGTCGACATCGAAATGCAGCGCAACGGCGAACGCTACGCCTTCCTGCGCTGGGGCCAGAGTGCCTTCGACAACTTCAGCGTGGTACCGCCGGGCACCGGCATCTGCCACCAGGTCAACCTCGAATACCTGGGCCGCACCGTGTGGACCAAGGACGAGGACGGCCGCACCTACGCCTTCCCCGACACCCTGGTGGGCACCGACTCCCACACCACCATGATCAACGGCCTCGGCGTGCTCGGCTGGGGCGTGGGCGGGATCGAAGCGGAAGCGGCGATGCTCGGCCAACCGGTGTCGATGCTGATCCCGGAAGTGATCGGCTTCAAGCTCACCGGCAAGCTCAAGGAAGGCATTACCGCCACCGACCTGGTGCTGACCGTCACCCAGATGCTGCGCAAGAAAGGCGTGGTGGGTAAGTTCGTCGAGTTCTACGGCGACGGCCTGGCGGACCTGCCCCTGGCGGACCGCGCGACCATCGCCAACATGGCCCCGGAATACGGCGCCACCTGCGGCTTTTTCCCGGTGGATGAGGTGACCCTGGACTACCTGCGCCTCTCCGGTCGCCCGGCTGCCACCGTGAAGCTCGTCGAGGCCTACACCAAGGCCCAGGGCCTGTGGCGCAATGCAGGCCAGGAGCCGGTGTTTACCGACAGCCTGGCCCTCGACATGGGCAGCGTCGAAGCCAGCCTCGCTGGGCCAAAACGTCCACAGGACCGTGTGTCCCTGCCCAACGTCGGCCAGGCGTTCAGCGACTTTCTCGACCTGCAATTCAAGCCTACCAACAAGGAAGAAGGCCGCCTGGAAAGTGAAGGCGGCGGCGGTGTGGCCGTGGGCAACGCCGACCTGGTGGGCGAAACCGACTATGAATACGAAGGCCAGACCTATCGCCTGAAAAACGGCGCCGTGGTGATCGCCGCCATCACTTCCTGCACCAACACGTCCAACCCGAGCGTGATGATGGCCGCCGGGCTGGTGGCGAAAAAAGCCGTGGAGAAAGGCCTCACGCGCAAACCCTGGGTAAAAACCTCCCTGGCGCCCGGCTCCAAAGTGGTCACCGACTACTACAAGGCCGCGGGCCTCACCCAATATCTGGACAAACTTGGCTTCGACTTGGTGGGTTATGGCTGCACCACCTGCATCGGCAACTCCGGGCCGTTGCCTGAGCCGATTGAAAAAGCCATCCAGAAGGCCGACCTCGCCGTGGCCTCGGTGCTGTCCGGCAACCGCAACTTCGAAGGCCGCGTGCACCCACTGGTGAAAACCAACTGGCTGGCCTCGCCGCCCCTGGTAGTGGCCTACGCCTTGGCGGGGACCGTACGCATCGATATCAGCAGCGAACCGCTGGGTAACGATCAACAGGGTAATCCGGTGTATTTGAAGGACATCTGGCCGAGCAGCCAGGAGATCGCTGACGCAGTAGCGCAAGTCAGCACCGGCATGTTCCACAAGGAATACGCCGAAGTGTTCGCCGGCGACGAACAGTGGCAAGCCATTGAAGTGCCACAGGCCGCGACCTATGTGTGGCAGAAAGACTCCACCTACATCCAGCACCCGCCGTTCTTCGATGACATTGCCGGCCCCCTGCCGGTGATCAAAGACGTCAAGGGCGCCAACGTACTGGCGCTGCTGGGCGACTCGGTGACCACCGACCACATCTCCCCCGCCGGCAATATCAAGGCCGACAGCCCTGCCGGCCGCTACCTGCGTGAGCAAGGCGTGGAGCCGCGTGACTTCAACTCCTACGGCTCACGCCGCGGCAACCATGAAGTGATGATGCGCGGCACCTTTGCCAACATCCGCATCCGCAATGAAATGCTCGGCGGCGAGGAAGGCGGCAATACGCTGTACATCCCCACCGGCGAGAAAATGCCGATCTACGATGCCGCCATGAAGTACCAGGCCTGCGGCACACCGCTGGTGGTGATCGCCGGTCAGGAGTACGGCACCGGCTCCAGCCGCGACTGGGCAGCCAAGGGCACCAACCTGCTGGGGGTCAAGGCGGTGATCGCCGAGAGCTTCGAGCGGATTCACCGTTCCAACCTGGTGGGCATGGGCGTGCTGCCGCTGCAGTTCAAGCTGGATCAGAACCGCAAGGCGCTGAAGCTTACGGGTAAGGAGAAGATCGATATTCTCGGCCTGACCGAGGTAGAGATCGTGCCGCGGATGAACCTGACGCTGGTGATTACCCGGGAGGATGGCAGCCGCGAGAAGGTCGACGTGCTGTGCCGGATCGACACCTTGAATGAAGTGGAATACTTCAAGTCGGGGGGGATTTTGCACTATGTGCTGCGGCAGTTGATCGCCTCTTAAGAACACAGGAGATCAAATGTGGGAGGGGGCTTGCTCCCGATAGCGGTATGTCAGTCAAAACATCTATGACTGATCCACCGCCATCGGGAGCAAGCCCCCTCCCACACTTTAACCGCGTTTAACGCTTCAGATCAGCCGAACAACCACTTCCACAACAGCACCAGCACCACTACCGCCAGCACCGGCCGCGCAATGCGGTAAGCCTTCGGATGCTTGCGCTTCCACTGCTTGACCACGCCGCTGAACTTGTCACTGAAGGTCTTGCTCCAGGCATACGCCTGGTTGATGCCGCCGACGCGCTCGTCGTCGAGGTTCTGCGGCGCGGTGGCACGGCCCAGTTGCTTGCTGACCCAGCGGTTGACGCGGGTCATCAGGCGATTGCTCAGCGGGCGTTCGATGTCGCAGAACAGGATCACGCGGGTCTGCTCGGTTTCGTTCTTCACCCAGTGCACGTAGGTTTCGTCGAACATCACGTCGTCACCGTCGCGCCAGGCATACACCTGGCCGTCGACAAAGATGCGGCAGTCGTCGGAGTTCGGCGTGGACAAGCCCAGGTGATAACGCAGGGAACCGGCAAACGGGTCACGGTGCGGGTTGAGGTGGCTGCCGCCCGGCAACAGCGCGAACATCGCGCCCTTGACGTTGGGGATGCTGCTCACCAACGCCACGGTTTTCGGGCACAGCGCCTCGGCCGATGGCAGGGGTTTGTCGTACCACTTGAGGTAGAAACGCTTCCAGCCCTTCTTGAAGAACGAACCAAAACCGGCGTCGTTGTTCTTTTCGGCGGCGCGGATATAACCCTCGTCGAACAGGTGCATGGCCTCTTCGCGGATCACTTCCCAGTTGTCCTTGAGCACGTCCAGTTCCGGAAACTTGCTGCGGTCCAGGTACGGCTTGGACGGCACCGCCGAAAACAGGTACATCAAGGCGTTATAGGGGGCGAACAGCGCCGAATGGTTGACGAACTGACGCAACATCGGCAAACGGGCCTTGCCGCGCAAGTGCACATACAGCGTGCTGCCGATAAACAGCAACAGCACCGACAGTTTGGCGGCCAAAGAAAAGGTCATGCAGCAACTCCTGGAAATAAGCGCCTGGCCAACAGCCTCCCGGCGATGGGAGACCAGACGTAACAGCCGGCCATGATAAACAGTTGGGCCATTATGCAGAAGGCCCAGGCTGACCGGCTGACATAAATCAAGCCTGGTTTTCTTGCTCGGTAAACAAATCGCTGAACAGCATGCTCGACAGGTAGCGCTCACCGGAGTCCGGCAGGATCACCACGATGGTCTTGCCCTGCATTTCCGGTTTCTCGGCCAGGCGCACGGCCACGGCCATGGCGGCACCGCAGGAGATACCGCACAGGATGCCCTCCTCCTGCATCAGGCGCAGGGCCATGGCCTTGGACTCGTCGTCGGTCACCAGCTCCACGCGGTCGACCATCGACAGGTCGAGGTTTTTCGGCACGAACCCGGCGCCAATACCCTGGATCTTGTGGGGGCTGGGCTTGATCTCTGCACCGGCCAGGGCCTGGGTGATCACCGGCGACACCATCGGCTCGACAGCCACCGACAGGATCGGCTTGCCCGCCGTGTTCTTGATGTAGCGCGACACACCAGTGATGGTCCCACCCGTGCCGACGCCCGCCACCAGCACGTCCACGGCGCCATCGGTGTCGTTCCAGATTTCCGGGCCGGTGGTTTTTTCGTGGATGGCCGGGTTGGCCGGGTTTTCGAACTGGGCCGGCATAAAGTAGGTGGCGGGGTCGCTGGCAACGATCTCGCCCGCTTTGTCGATGGCGCCCTTCATGCCTTTGGCCGGCTCGGTCAGTACCAACTCGGCGCCGAGGGCCTTGAGCACCTTGCGGCGTTCGATACTCATGGACGCCGGCATAGTCAGCAGCAACTTGTAACCACGGGCAGCGGCGACAAAGGCCAGGCCGATACCGGTATTGCCGGAAGTCGGTTCCACGATGGTCATGCCCGGCTTGAGTTTGCCGGTGCCTTCGGCGTCCCAGATCATGTTTGCGCCAATGCGGCACTTCACCGAGTAGCCCGGATTACGTCCTTCGATCTTGGCCAGGATGGTCACGCCACGCGGTGCGATACGGTTGATCTGAACCAGGGGCGTGTTACCGATGGAGTGCGCGTTGTCTGCAAAGATGCGGCTCATGGCGGGTCCTATTAGGCGGTTTTCAGAAAGGCTCCAAGGGTATGCCTCGTGTTGCAAAGCGTCCAGTCGAAGGAACGTTGCGCCTGTCGCAGAGGTCCACCCCACTATATGGACAGAGGACCCTCCCCATGAAACGTCGCTACAGCTGGCCACTATGGACCATTGCCGGATTGCTGGTGGTCCTGGTCGCCATGAGCATCGCGCTGCCCTATCTGGTGCGTAACTACCTGAATGACAAGCTCGCGAACATGGGCGATTACCGCGGCCAGGTGACCGACGTGGACCTCGCGCTGTGGCGTGGCGCGTACCGGATCAATGGCCTTGAAATCATCAAGGTCGACGGCAAGGTCCCCGTCCCGTTCGTCAAGGCGCCGCTGATCGACCTGGCGGTGAGCTGGCACGCTCTTTGGTACGACCACGCGGTGGTGGCCAAAGTGCTGTTTATCAAGCCCGAAGTGAACTTCGTCGACGGCGGCGCCAACAAGCAAGCCTCCCAGACCGGTAAGGGTACCGACTGGCGCGAACAGTTGAGTAAGTTGGCTCCCATCACCCTCGACGAAGTGCGCATCGAAGACGGCAAGATCGCCTTCCACAACTTCAGTTCCAAACCTGTGGTGAAGATCGACGCGACCGACGTCAACGCCAGCTTCTACAACCTGACCAATGTGGTGGACGTCAAAGGCCGGCGCGACGCGCGCTTCGACGGCAAAGCCCTGCTGCAAGGCCAGGCCCCGTTGGAAGCCACCGCCACTTTCGACCCGCTGAGCAATTTCGAGAATTTCGAGTTTCGCTTCCGCGCCAGGGACTTGCAGCTCAAGCGCATGAACGACTTCGCCTCGGCCTACGGCAAGTTCGACTTCAAGGCCGGCACCGGGGACGTGGTAATTGAAGCCCAGGCGGAAAAAGGCCAGTTGACCGGCTACATCAAGCCGCTGCTGCGCGATGTGGAGGTCTTCGACTGGCAACAGGACGTGGAGAACAAGGACAAGAACATCTTCCGCTCGATCTGGGAGGCGGTGGTGGGCGCCAGCGAGACCGTGCTGAAGAACCAGGCGAAGAACCAGTTCGCCACCCGCGTGGAGCTGAGTGGGAGCGTACACCAGCAAAATGTCAGCGCTTTCTCCGCATTTTTGGCGATTTTACGTAATGGTTTTATCCAGGCGTTCAATGCGCGCTATGAACAGCCCAAGCCCTCGGCGGATTGAGCCGTGACCGGTCATTCAGAGACTGAATAACCCGTCTGCGTTCACAGTCGCCGGGGCCTCGCGGTATAGTCAGGCATTGATGAATTCGAGGAATGACCGATGAAGTTCGAAGGCACCCAGGCCTACGTTGCCACCGACGACCTGAAACTGGCCGTCAACGCTGCCATTACCCTGGAGCGCCCGCTGCTGGTCAAGGGCGAGCCCGGCACCGGCAAGACCATGCTCGCCGAACAACTGGCCGAGTCCTTCGGCGCCAAGCTGATCACCTGGCACATCAAGTCCACCACCAAGGCCCACCAGGGCCTGTACGAGTACGACGCGGTCAGCCGCCTGCGCGACTCGCAGCTGGGCGTGGACAAGGTGCACGACGTGCGCAACTACCTCAAGAAAGGCAAGCTCTGGGAAGCGTTCGAGTCCGAGGAGCGGGTGATCCTGCTGATCGATGAAATCGACAAGGCTGACATCGAGTTCCCCAACGACCTACTGCAAGAACTCGACAAAATGGAGTTCTACGTCTACGAAATCGACGAGACCATCAAGGCCAAGAAGCGCCCGATCATCATCATTACCTCTAACAACGAAAAAGAGCTGCCGGACGCGTTCCTGCGCCGCTGCTTCTTCCACTACATCGCCTTCCCCGACCGCACCACCCTGCAAAAAATCGTCGACGTGCACTACCCCGACATCAAGAAAGACCTGGTCAGCGAAGCGCTGGACGTGTTCTTCGACGTACGCAAAGTGCCGGGCCTGAAGAAAAAACCGTCCACCTCCGAACTGGTCGACTGGCTCAAGCTGCTGATGGCCGACAATATCGGCGAAGCGGTGCTGCGCGAGCGCGACCCCACCAAGGCCATCCCGCCCCTGGCGGGTGCCTTGGTCAAGAACGAGCAAGACGTGCAGTTGCTGGAACGTCTGGCATTCATGAGCCGTCGCGGTAATCGCTAATGTTGCTCAACCTGTTCAATGAAATGCGGGCCGCCAAGGTCCCGGTGTCGGTGCGCGAGCTGCTCGACCTGATCAACGCGCTGAAACAGCGCGTGACCTTCGCCGACATGGACGAGTTTTACTACTTGGCCCGGGCGATCCTGGTCAAGGACGAGCGGCATTTCGACAAGTTCGACCGTGCCTTCAGCGCCTATTTCAACGGCCTGGAAAAGCTCGACGACCACCTGCAGGCGCTGATCCCCGAAGAGTGGCTGCGCAAGGAATTCGAGCGCTCGCTGAGCGATGAAGAACGCGCGCAGATCCAATCCCTTGGTGGCCTCGACAAGCTGATCGAGGAATTCAAAAAGCGCCTGGAAGAACAGAAAGAACGCCACGCCGGCGGCAACAAATGGATCGGCACCGGCGGCACCAGCCCGTTCGGCTCCGGCGGCTACAACCCGGAAGGCATTCGCGTCGGCGACGCCGGCAAGCGCCAGGGCAAGGCGGTAAAAGTCTGGGACCAGCGCGAGTACAAGAACCTCGATGACCAGGTGGAACTGGGCACGCGCAATATCAAGATCGCCCTGCGCCGCCTGCGCAAGTTCGCCCGCCAGGGTGCGGCCGAAGAGCTGGACATCGACGGCACCATCGACCACACCGCCCGCGATGCCGGGCTGCTGAATATCCAGATGCGCCCGGAACGGCGCAACACCATCAAGCTGCTGTTGCTGTTCGATATCGGCGGCTCGATGGACGCCCACGTGAAGATCTGCGAAGAGCTGTTCTCGGCGTGCAAGACCGAGTTCAAGCACCTGGAGTACTTTTACTTCCACAACTTCGTGTACGAGTCGGTGTGGAAGAACAACCAGCGCCGCACCTCGGAGCGCACCTCCACCCAGGACCTGCTGCACAAGTACGGTGCCGACTACAAAGTGATCTTTATCGGCGATGCGTCGATGGCGCCGTATGAAATCACCCAGGCTGGCGGCAGCGTCGAGCACTGGAATGAAGAGCCGGGGTATGTGTGGATGCAGCGCTTCATGGCCAAGTACAAGAAACTGATCTGGATTAACCCGTATCCCAAGGATACGTGGGGCTATACGGCCTCGACGGGGATTGTGCGGGAGTTGGTGGAGGATCAGATGTACCCGCTGACGCTGCGCGGGCTTGAGGAAGGGATGCGCTTCCTCTCCAAATAAACGCCGATCCCCATAATGCAGGAGATCTCATGTGGGAGGGGCGGTGTTATGTAAATCGGCGCAAATACTCGACATGCTGCCGATGCGCCGTTTCCTGCACCACCGGCGCCAACCTCACCTTCTCCCCCGGCAAACACTGCGCCAGCCGCGCCAGCGCCAATGGCGTCAACGCGCCCAGACGCGGATACCCGCCAATGGTCTGCCGATCATTGAGCAACACAATCGGCTGCCCATCCGGCGGCACCTGGATACCGCCCAACGGGATCCCTTCGGAAATCAGCGACGGCCCTTGGTACTGCAACGGCGTACCGAGCAAGCGCATGCCCATGCGGTCGGCGCGACTGTCCAGGGCCCAGTCGGTGTTGAAGGCATCGAACAGGCTCTGGCCGCTGAACTGGCCAATTTGGGCGCCGACGATCACGTCCAGCGGCGCCTTGGCGGGTAACGCCTGTGCGCTCAGCACTTTCATCGCTCCGCCGGTACCGGAATAGGCCAAGCGCCCGCCTTCGGCCAGGGCCTTGCCGAAACCGTCCGGCCCGCCCAGTTCCTCACGGACCACCGTGGCACAACTGCCCAGCACATCCGGTGCATCAAACCCGCCCGGCGCGGCCAGGTAAGCCCGCGCGCCGCTGAACGGCTGGGTAAAGCGCAGGCGCTGACCCTTCTGCAGGATAAAACTGCGCCCGGGACTGATCGCACGTTCGTCGATATACGCGCCCAAATCCGCCCCGGCCAACGCCAGCAGACAGTAGTCCTCGGCCTGTACGGTAAAACCACACAAGGTGATTTCCACTACCGGCGCATTCAGCGCATTGCCCAACAGCCAGTTGGCCCACGACATTGACACCCAATCCAGCGCGCCGCCCTGGGTTACGCCCAGGTGGCGCACGCCAAAACGACCGGCGTCCTGCAACAGGCACAGCGGCGTGCTGGCCTCGATGATCAAGCGGCTCATGCCTGCGCCTCCAACGGCGTGTCATCGCCACCCAGATTGATAAATTCGGCGTGGCTGACGGATTCAAAACGCACCGTGTCACCGGGCTGCATCAGGCTGTAGCCGTCGCGCTCGCGGTCAAACAGCTTGGCCGGGGTGCGGCCAATCAGGTTCCAGCCACCGGGGGACACCACCGGGTAGGCGGCGGTTTGCCGCTCGGCGATGCCCACACTGCCGGCCGCCACGCGTTTGCGTGGCGTGCTCAGGCGCGGTGTGGCGAGGATCTCATCCACCAGCCCCATAAAGGCAAAACCGGGGGCGAAGCCGAGGGCGAACACCTGGTATTCGTGGGCGCTGTGGCGGCGGATCACCTCGTCGACGGCCAGGCCACTGCGCTGGGCGAGCAACGTCAGTTCAGGGCCGACACTCAGGTCATACCAAACCGGCAGCACATGGCACTGGCCGCTGCCCTGGGCCTGGGGTTGCAGGTCGGCGAGGGCCTGGTCGATCAATGCCCGTGCCTGGGCCGGGTTCAACGCGGTGAGGTCGTAATGCAGCATCAAGGTGGTGTAGGACGGCACCAGGTCTACCAGTGCCGTGCCGAAACCAGCTCGCAGGCGCTGGGTGGCGGCAAGCATCCACGGCATATTGGCCTCGGCGATCACGTCGAACAGCCGCACCATCAGGCAGTCGATGGCCACCACTTCAATCCGTAGCTTCATACCGGCTTCAACGCCTCACGGATGCGCTTTACGGCAGCGACCGAGCTGGCGTTGTCGCCATGTACGCACAGGGTATTGGCGCGCAATAACAACGAGCTGCCATCGCTGGCGGTCAGGGGTTCGCCACGAGAGAGCGTCAATGACTGGTGGACGATGACCTCGGGATCATGGTGCACAGCGCCCGGCAACTGGCGCGAAACGAGGTGGCCGTTACTGTCGTACGCACGGTCGGCAAAGGCTTCGAACCACAGGATTACCCCATACTCATCACCCAATGCCTGAGCCGCACTGTTGTCGCGGGTGGCCAGCAGCATCAACGGCAGGTCGCCATAAGCAGCCACCGCCTGGATCACCGCCCGCAGTTGCGCCGGGTTAGCCATCATGTCGTTGTACATCGCGCCGTGAGGTTTGACGTAGCTGACCCGCCCGCCCTGGGCACGACAGATGCCATCCAGTGCGCCGATCTGGTAATGCAGCAGGTCCTGGATTTCCTCGGGCGTGTAGGCCATGGAGCGGCGGCCAAAGCCTTGCAGGTCCTGATACGCCGGGTGCGCGCCTACCTGTACGCCGTGCTTGAGCGCCAGGCTGACGGTCTTGCGCATGATGCTCGGGTCGCCGGCATGAAAGCCGCAAGCCACGTTGGCGCAATCGATGAACGGCATGACCTCGGCGTCCAGACCCATGGTCCAGTTGCCAAAGCTCTCGCCGATGTCGCAATTCAATAGCAGACGGCTCACGGTGGTTGCTCCTGTAGGCTTTGTTTTTTGTAGTGTGGGATTTTTTACGCAGAACTCGCAACTTGTCCTGATACCCCAACGGCGCTTATCGTGGAATGGCTCGATTTTTGGCGCTTGCCCGGTGCGGCGTCCAACTAATAAAAACCGATCCATGCATAAGAAAAAGTTGATCCCATGAATTTGAAGTTCCTCGAAACCTTCGTCTGGGTGGCCAAGCTCAAGAGCTTCCGCCTGACTGCGGAGAAGCTGTTCACCACCCAGGCCTCGATCTCCAGCCGCATCGCCGTGCTGGAGAGCGAGCTGGGGGTGAAGCTGTTTCTGCGTGATTCACGGGGTGTGAGCCTGACCCCGGAAGGCTTGAAGGTGCTCGATTATGCCGAGCAGATGATGGTGACCATGCAGGGCCTGAAACAGTCCCTGGAAACCACCAGCAGCAAGGTCGGACGCATCCGGATCGGCGCAATGGACACGGTGATCCATACCTGGCTCAGCCCGTTGGTGGCGGAGCTGATGGACCACTTCCCTTTGGTGGAAATCGAATTGGTCGCCGATACCGCACTTAACCTCAGCGATCAGCTGCAAAAAGGTTTTCTCGATCTGATCCTGCAAACCGACCTGCTGCGCCTGGAAACCGTGCGCAGCCTGGAACTGGGCAGCCACCCCATGGCCTGGATCGTCGCCAGCCAGTCGATCTACAACCGCGACTACGCGTCCCTCGCCGAACTGGCCCAGGAGCGCATCATCACCTATTCGAAAAACTCCCATCCGCACCAGGACGTACTCAGCCTGATGCAAGCCAACGGCGTGGCCGCGCCACGGATGAACTGCGTGAACTCGGTGTCGGCGATTACCCGGTTGTTGCGCGATGGTTTTGGCATCGGCGCACTGCCGCCGGTGCTGGTCAGGGAAGAGTTGGCGCGGGGTGAATTGGTGATGTTGCCGATGGCGCAGAAACTGCCGAACCTGCAGGTGGTGGTGTCGTGGCGTGTGGGCGTGGAGTTGGTGGAGGAAATTGTGGGGCTGTGCCAGAAGGTCGTTGCCCGCTATGCCGAGGAAGTCGGCGAAGAGCGGATGCTGCTGACCTCCTGACGAAACTCGATTAAAACTGTGGGAGGGGCGGTCTTTAGAGACCTTTCAGGTCCCGCTCTTCGATTGGCCGGCTCTGGCGCAAGCGCTTGCCGCCCAGCACCACCCAGTCGATCAGGCGGAACAGGCACTCCAGGCCGAACGACAGCAGCATCGCCCCGCCCAGGCCCCAGCCCATGGCTTCGGGGGTCAGCAGGATCTGGTAGCTGTAGCCGTTCCAGGTTTCCAGGCGGATATCCGGGTCGGCGGCCACCGCCACTTGCAGGGCGCGGATGTACCACGGGCCTTGCATGGCCTGGAATTGCTTGTCCAACGCCACCTGGCGGTCAAGCATCGCGCCCAGGCTGTTGGCATCGCTCTGGAACACCGGGTCATCGCTGGCACGGTAATGCGCCACCAAGGCCTTCAAGTCACCTTTGAAGAACTGCCGCGCGGTGGTTTCAAACCCGCTCAGGCCGGTCTGCGCCTCGATCAGGTGGGCTTCGACGCGCTTGGCGTAGTCATTAATAAACCCCGGCACTTGCACGCCGACCAACAGGCCAATGGCAAACAGCACCAACCGCAGATAACTGAGCAACATGGTCGATATCCTTACTCGGTAACGCCCTGGCTGACGCATTCACCGCGTCGCCACAGGCTCCATTGGCCCGGTTCGTAACGGGTCCAGTTTTCGTTGTCGGTCAACGGTTCGGTAGCAATCACCGTCACCACATCGTTGGGGGTGGTTTCGGCCTGAAAATCGACGATCACGTCGACATCTTTGAGGCGCGCCGGGCCAAACGGTGCACGCCGGGTGATCTGCGCCAATTTGGTCGAGCAATAGCAAAACAGCCAGTCGCCATCACTGAGCAGGCAGTTGAACACGCCTTTGCTGCGGTATTCGGCACAGGCGGCGATCAGGTCCGGCAGCATCTGTTCGATGTCCACCGGCTCGGGGAAGGCTTCGCGCACGCGGTTGAGCAGGTCGCAAAAGGCCGCTTCGCTGTCGGTATCGCCTACCGGGCGGTAGAAGGTGGCGCGGGGGGTGAAGTCCGCCAGTTGGCCGTTGTGGGCGAAACACCAGTTGCGGCCCCACAGTTCGCGCACGAACGGGTGGGTGTTGGCCAGGCTCACCTTGCCGACGTTGGCCTGGCGGATATGCCCGATCACCACTTCACTCTTGATGGGGTAACGCTGCACCAGCAGAGCGACTTCCGACTCACTGCTCGCGGCCGGGTCCTGGAACAGGCGCAGGCCACGGCCTTCGTAGAAAGCGATGCCCCAACCGTCGCGGTGGGGGCCGGTGCGCCCACCACGCTGCATCAGCCCGGTAAAGCTGAACACGATATCGGTGGGGACGTTGGCACTCATGCCCAATAATTCACACATGCCAGGGCTCTCACTGCAGGGCGGACAACGTTAAAGGCGCGGTTCGACCCGCATACCGCTCACCGGTGCAGGACGGCGGAACGGCTCGTCGTCTTCGTCCACAGGCTCGGCGGCCAAGGCGGCATCGGTGGCAGCCTTGCGCTCACGGCGGGCGTTGGCGGCGCGCTCGATGGGCCAGCGGATCAGCACAAACACGATGTACACACCAAAGGCGATCATGGTGTACATGAACAAATCGGAAATGGCCCGCCAGGCGTTATTGCCGACCTTGAGCACCAGGTCCAGCGCCGTGATGGCCACGGCCGGCGCGAACTGAGTCTTGACCGGGTCGACGATGGTCGGGCTCAACAGCAGCACCGCCATGAGCAACTGCAGCGGCTCGCGCAGCCAGCGCCAGATCCAGCGGGTCATGCGCCACCACACCAACAGGCAGCCCAAAGCGGCGAAGGCGTAAAGGCCCCAAGCGGTCAGATAGTCGTTCTCGGTCATGGTGTCCATGGCAAGGTAGGCAAACAGGCGGCTATGATAACGGCTTTTGCGTGTCGCGGCTGCAATGCCTGCCACCTTCCGCCAGACAGAGAGTGCTCCATGCCTTCATCGACCGCCCCGATTGCCCGTAAAGCCCCAGGCCAGGACCCATACGCCTGGCTGCAAGAGCGCGACAGCGTTGAAGTCCTTGATTACCTGAAGGCCGAAAATGCCTTCCAGGAAGCCCAGCTCGCCGACCAGCAGGCCCTGCGCGAAACCCTGTTCGAGGAGATCAAGGGCCGCATTCTCGAAACCGACCTGTCTCTGCCCTCCCCCTGGGGCCCGTACCTGTATTACACGCGCACCACCGCCGGTGACGAATACGCCCGCCACTACCGCTGCCGCCGCCCGGCCGACGACAGCAACCAGGTGGACGACAGCAGCGAAGAGCTGTTGCTGGACCCGAACGTGCTGGCCAACGGCGGCTTCTTTTCCCTCGGCGCATTCAGCATCAGCCCCGACCACCAGCGCCTGGCCTACAGCCTCGATACCAGTGGCGAAGAGATCTACACCCTGTTCGTGAAGGAATTGGCCACGGGCAAAGTCAGCGAACTGGAGTTTCAGGATTGCGACGGCAGCATGACCTGGGCCAATGACAGCCTGACCCTGTTCTTCGGCGAGCTGGACGACACCCACCGCCCGCACAAGCTGTATCGCTACCGCCTGGATGGCACGGCGGCGCAGGAAGTATTCCATGAGCCCGACGGGCGTTTCTTCCTGCATTGCTACCGTTCCAGTTCCGAGCGCCAGTTGCTGCTGTCGTTGGGCAGCAAGACCACCAGCGAAATCTGGGCGCTGGACGCCAACCAGCCGCACCTGGACTTCACCTGCCTGGCGCCACGGGTCGAGGACCATGAATACGATGTCGACCACGGCCAACTGAATGGCGCGTGGACCTGGTTTATCCGCAGCAACCGCGATGGCATCAACTACGCCCTGTTTGTGGCTACCGACATTGGCGACGTGCCGACTGAGGATGAGTGGCAGAACCTGATCCCCCACAGCGACGAGGTGATGCTCGACGGCGTCAGCCTGAACGTCAACGCCATGACCCTGAGCCTGCGCATCGGCGGCCTGCCGGTGATCGAAGTGCACTCCCAAGGCGTGCCGGCCTATCGCGTGGAATTGCCCGACGCCGCCTACAGCCTCTACGTACAGAACAGCCTGGAATTCGTCAGCGACAAGATCCGCCTGCGCTATGAAGCCCTGAACCGCCCGGCCCAGGTGCGCCAGCTGGAACTGGCCAGCGGCGCGCAGCAGGTGCTCAAGGAAACCCCGGTGCTCGGCGTGTTCAATGCCGATGACTACGTCAGCCAGCGCCTGTGGGCCACTTCCGCCGATGGCACCCAGGTGCCGATCAGCCTGGTGGTCAAGCGCGACCAGCTCGGCAAGCCGACACCGTTGTACCTGTATGGCTACGGCGCCTATGGCTCAAGCCTCGACCCGTGGTTCTCCCATGCACGCCTGAGCCTGCTGGACCGTGGCGTGGCGTTCGCCATTGCGCATGTGCGCGGCGGTGGCGAACTGGGTGAAGCCTGGTATCGCAATGGCAAGCAGGAACACAAACAGAACACCTTCAGCGACTTTATCGCGTGTGCCGAGCACCTGATCGCCGAGGGCCTGACCACCTCCAAGCAACTGGCCATCAGCGGCGGCAGTGCCGGCGGCCTGTTGATCGGCGCGGTGCTCAACCAGCGTCCGGCGCTGTTCCAGGCGGCGATTGCCGAAGTGCCGTTTGTCGACGTACTCAACACCATGCTCGACCCGGAATTGCCGCTGACCATCACCGAGTACGACGAGTGGGGCAACCCCGAAGAGCCCGAAGTGTATGAACGCATCAAGGCCTACGCGCCGTACGAAAACGTCAGCGCCCAGGCCTATCCGGCCACGCTGGTGATCGCCGGCTACAACGACAGTCGCGTGCAGTACTGGGAGGCGGCCAAGTGGGTGGCCAAGTTGCGCGACACCAAGACGGACGACAACCTGCTGTTGCTCAAGACCGAACTGGGTGCCGGCCACGGCGGGATGAGCGGTCGTTATCAGGGATTACGTGACGTAGCACTCGAATATGCATTTGTGTTCAAGGCGCTGGGGCTGATTTAAGGAACTTAGCGGGGCGGCCCTGTCTGAACACAGGACCGCCTACTGATTGATGGACCAAGATTGCAGCCATGGCACTACCGACGCTAATGAATACCGAAATCCGCGACATGCTCATGGATTGCGGCCTGTTCGACCCTTTGCTGCCGGAAGACTTTTACGTCGCCGCCGGCTACTTCAATATCAGCAGCATTGCCGAGGGCGAGGTGATTTTCCTCGAGGGCGATGCCGGCACCTTCATGTGCATCATCCACAGCGGCCAGGTGGCGGTGCAGAAAACCAACCACACCGGCCAGCGCCTGACCATCGCCACCCTGCGCAGCGGCCGGGCCTTTGGTGAGATGGCGGTGCTTGACGGTGAGCGGCGCTCGGCCAGCTGCGTGGCCGCCAGTGACTGCGTGCTGTTGAACCTGGGCAAGGACGCCCTGGAAAAGATGCTCAATGAAACGCCGCGTGTGGCGGCGAAGATCATCCGCGCAATCGCCATCGCGTTGTCCAAGCGCCTGCGCATGGCCGATGGGCAATTACTCTCCCAACCGTTTTAACCGCCGGGCGTCTTCGGTTTGCTGTCGTTCTGCTGCAGGCCAGGCACCGTCTGGTCCTTCGGCGGTGTCGGCAATACGATGGGCACCAACGGCGGTGAGCCGTTCGTCTTCGGCACGGCCGGCGGGGTGATCTGCGGATACAGCGTCGGCGTCGGCGTGCCCGGTGCGCCTGGGGTAGGTGCCGGTGCCACCGGTACGGTTTGCAACTCCTGAGCCTGCGCCGCACCCAATGCGAGCGCGCTCAACACAATGACCGTTAGAATGCTGCACTTCATCGATGGCTCCATGGCCTGACCGGAATGTCGTAAGGCTACTCCCAACCGCGCAAGAATGCCCTTCCCAATGAGATTTCCATGAAACGTTTCGTTCTGCTGGACACCACCCCGATCCCCGACAACGGCGGTGCCTTGTGCCTGTTCGAATACGGTGAAGACTTTGTCATCAAGATCCAGGGCGGTGACGGCGGCCAGTTGATGAACACGCGCATGCACGGCTCCGAAGACGCGCTGGCGGAAATCCCTTGTCGCAAGGTCGCGGGGCGCCCGGGCTCACGGGTGTTGATCGGCGGGTTGGGCATGGGCTTCACCTTGGCCTCGGCGCTCAAGCACCTGGGCAAGACCGCCGAAGTGGTGGTGGCGGAACTGGTGCCCGGTGTTGTGGAATGGAACCGTGGGCCGCTGGGGGAAAAGTCCGGCCGCCCACTGCTGGACCCGCGCACGGTGATCCGCATGGAAGACGTGGCCAAGGTGTTGCAGGCCGAGCCCCAGGGCTTTGACGCGATCATGCTCGACGTCGACAACGGCCCCGAAGGCCTCACGCAGAAGGCCAACAGCTGGCTCTACTCAGCCGGTGGCCTGGCCGCCTGCGCCAAGGCCTTGCGGCCCAAGGGCGTACTGGCGGTATGGTCCGCCAGCGCCGACAAGCTGTTCAGCGACAAACTGCGCAAGGCCGGTTTCAAGGCCGAGGAAGTGCAGGTGTTTGCCCACGGCAACAAGGGCACCCGGCACACCATCTGGATAGCGGAGAAGCTCAAGGGCTGAGCACGATTCTCAAGACACCCCTCCCCCATTTCTATCCCCGTCAGTCGTGGGATTTGCGGTAGTCGATCACGTACGGCACTTTTTTGTCGAAGGTCTTCTGCAGCTCATCGCGGTCCAACTGGGTCATGCCGCCCAGTTGATGGGCGGTGAAACCGCTGTCACCCACCTGTGAACCCGGCGCCAGGCCGACCATGCGCTTGGCGACCGCTTCGATAGCGTCCTTGTAGCCGCCTTTCTTGTTCAGGTTGTACTGGCCCAGATCAATCTGCGTGCGCAGCCAGTTGCCCCAATAGAACTCCAGGAACTCCGGTGCGATCTCGCCGCCATCCGGCTTGCCATAGGCGGCCTTGCGAGTGAAATACACCAGGCTGCGGAAGGTGTCGTCCTGCAGGTTCTTGAACCCCAGGTGCGCCGGCAGTTGTTCCGGCGGCAAGGTCTGGCCTTGGTTATCCTTGAGCCAGACCTTGCGGGCCGCTTCCATGCGCTGCCAGAAGCTCGCCATGTTCGGGCTGTTGCTGAAGTCGTCGGTGACCTTGACCCACATCTTCAAGCGCGGGCCGCCGCCGGGCACTTCCCACAAGGTGGTGAAACTGTGGTGACCGTCGGTCAGGTACAGCTGGCCGGCGGGGCCGACCACCACGGTTTTCATGTCTTCGGGATGGGTGCCCACCGGGTCCTTACAGGTGAAGCTGTCGGGCTGGTGCAGGTCAGCCTTGTTGGGCACCTTGTCGGCCTCGCCCTGGCCGTTGGTTTCGCAGTATTCATCGAAGACCTTGGCGGGTTTGTCGGCGAACAAGCCCAGGCTGTAATAGATCTGGTCGAAGCCCACCACTGCTTGGGTCGGATGCAATTGTTCAAGGGCAACTTCGACCACCTGCCCGGGTTTGGGCGTCGAGAACGCCTGGGCCTGAAGGGTAGCGACACTCAGTAGCAGTGCAACAGTCCATGAAAGCAGACGCATGTTTTTCAGATCCTTATGAGTAAAGTAAATCGATCCTAGCGGTCATTTGCGGCGCAAGCGGCTAGAATCAACCCTATCCGTGACCACCAAATAGCCAGGAGCCATGATGAGCTCGACCAACCCGCCCTCCCACACCGCCAAGCTGGACCGCATCCTTGCCGATGCCCAGCGCGACCGGGAAATGGGCTACCGCGACAAAGCCCTGAAGATGTACCCGCACGTGTGCGGCCGCTGCGCCCGTGAGTTCGCCGGCAAGCGCTTGAGTGAACTGACCGTACACCACCGTAACCACAATCATGATGACAATCCCCAGGATGGCTCGAACTGGGAGTTGCTGTGCCTGTACTGCCACGACAACGAACACTCGCGCTACACCGACCAGCAGTACTTCGGCGAAGGCTCCACCAGCAGCCCGACGATCGCCAAGGCTACGCACAACCCGTTTGCGGCGTTGGCGGGGTTGATGAAGAAAGACGACTGAAGAGTGTTGTCGCCTGTCCTGGCCTCATCGGGAGCAAGCCCCCTCCCACATTTTGAGTTGTGAACACTTTCAAATGTGGGAGGGGGCTTGCTCCAGATAGCGTTAGCCCAAGCAATACATCACCTTCAAGCCGTATAATCGCCGTTTTTCTCCAAGGCACCCTTCCCCGTGGGCAATAAACGCTACAGCTGCATCGGTCTGTATAACCCCAAATCCCCCGAAAACGTTGGTTCGGTCATGCGTGCCGCCGGCTGCTACGGCGTGGCCTCGGTGTTCTACACCGGCGTGCGTTACGAGCGCGCGCGGGACTTCATCACCGACACCAAGAAGGTCCACCACGATATTCCGCTGATCGGCATCGATGACCTGAAGAAGATCCTGCCGCTGGGCTGCATCCCGGTCGCCGTGGAGCTGGTGGAAGGCGCCCGCCCGCTGCCCGAATACACCCACCCCGACCGCGCGCTGTATATCTTCGGCCCTGAAGACGGGTCGCTGGATAAAGACATCCGCGACTGGTGCGAAGACGTCGTGTACATCCCGACCACTGGCTGCATGAACCTCGCTGCCACCGTCAACGTGGTGCTCTACGACCGCATGGCCAAGGGCAACAACACCCGTTCGGGCCCCAAGTACTGATTTTTTGGGAACATCCGGCGCTTGCACGCAGTCAGCTGCATACACTTGCCCTTGTTGGAGACAGATCATGAGCGACAGCAAAACCTTGCGACCTATCATCGAACACACCCCCTTCCAGAACCCGTCTCCCCAAAATCAGCCCACCCAGAACGTGCATGGCTGGGAACGCATCGGCTCAGTGGCCGGTGGCGTGATGATGGTGGGCAAAGGTCTGCGCCGTGGCGGGATTTTTGGGTTGATTCAGGTGGCGATCGGCGGTGTGGCGCTGGCTCGTGGCTTTACCGGGCACAGTACGCTTAAAGACAAGCTGGAACAGGGCCGCCAGGAAATGAACAGCGTGCGCACGAAGATCGAGCGTGCGGGTGCAGAGCTGAAAAGCCTGAAGACCAAGGCGGAAGTGGCGGCTGAGAAGGCCGTTAAAACCACTGGTTAGATTCAAATGTGGGAGGAGGCTTACCCCTCCCACATTTTGTTTTGTGTATGGCGAAGACTCAGCGTAACAACTTGCTGTCGAGCACCACCGACGATTCGCCGATGATGCTCTCCGCCAACTGCACGAACTCCGCAGTGGTGATGCTGTTGGCGCGCATCACCGCTTGCGCGAGGTCATCGAGGGAGCGCTTGTTGTGGGTTTTCACGCGGATCTCGCGGTCCAGCTCCTGCAACACCAGCACCGCCCGTGACACCGTCGCGCCGCTGACGTGGTCGCCGCGCAGGCTGGTCACGTCCTTGCCCTCCTTGGCCAACCGCGCCTGTATCGCCTGATAGCGCTCATCGGTAACCCCGCCTGCGCGGCGCACCAATTCGATGGCGTAGTACTCGCCCAGCCCTTCGCTGATCCAGTCGCTGCTGTCGTGGTCGTTGAAGCGGCCAATCGCCTGCACCACTTCGCGAATCAACGGGCTGCTGCCGTTCTCGCTGACCAGCGGCGTGCGGCTGTTGAGGTAGATCGAGTCGCGCGCCGAGAACGCACCACGGCGCATCGGATCGCTGGCGCCCACCACCAACAGCTTGGCCGGATGACGTGGGAACGCCGCTTCGACCTGCGGCCAGACAAAGGTCAGCAGTGTCAGCACATCCATACGCCGCATGGCTTGGCCCTTGGGCGAGGCGATGGTCACTTCGGTCTCGCCCAGGCGCACGCGGCGGCTGCCGAGGGTGCCGGCGAGCATCCAGCCGGTGGGCCGGTCGAACAGCCGCGAGACGTTGTCGATGCGGAATTTGTTCTTGCCGATGCGCGGCCAGGCGGTTTCGATGCTTTTCCAGCCGGCCGGCAGTTCGAACATCAGGCGCGAGACCAGCTCCACACCGTCCTGCTGGTCGAGGCGTGCGGGGGGCACCAGGTCTTCGCCGCGAAACAGCGCCCAGCTCGGCGTCATCCGCGCCTCATAAATACCCGGTTTGCGCGCGTGGCTCAGGCGTACACGGTAGGTCAGGCTGGCCTTGCCGGCGCTGGGTTGCCACAGGCCACGATGATCAGTGACGCTCCACTGGCCATCGGCCTTGAAGTCGCTGTAGTCGCCAGCGCGCCCCAGGTCAAAGTTCAGGCTACGCACCGCCGAGCCCTGGGAGAGGCTCACCCGCACCTCGGCCTGATCGCTCTGGGGCAGCAGCTTGACGTGATAATCCACATCGACCTTCTTCGCGCACCACGCAGGCATGCTCAACGCCAGCAACACCAGGCTTGCCGCCAGCTTGGTTCCCGCCCTCATACACACTCCTTGTTCAGCCCGCGCGGAAGATCAGGTAATCCTCCCAGTCGTCTTCGGGCACGCTGCCTTCGCTGAGCATGCGCCCGGACTGGGAAATGCGTTCGTGGTGCACGGCGTCGCGGTCACCGCAAACCAGGTGGTGCCACAACGGCAGGTCCTTGCGCTCGCTGACCAGGCGGTAACCACAGGTAGGCGGCAGCCATTTGAACTGGTCGGCCTGGCCTGGGGTGAGCTGGATGCAGTCGGGCACCGAGGCGCGGCGGTTGGGGTAGTCAGTGCACTGGCAGGTTTTCAGGTCCAGCAGTTTGCAGGCGATGCGCGTGTAATAGACGCTGTTGTCGTCTTCATCCTCAAGCTTTTGCAGGCAGCACAGGCCACAGCCGTCGCACAACGACTCCCACTCCTCCTGGTCGAGGTGTTCAAGGGTTTTGCGTATCCAGAAAGGTTCGACTTTGGCGGCCATGGCTCTACATCGGTATCGGTAGGTGAAAAGGCCGCCAGTCTAGTGCCCAAGGCCCCTGGGGCCAAGCGCTTACGACTGACGGCGTTCCAAGACTTGTCAGTCTAGTGGGGGCGCAGTAGCTTTGAGCGCCGAATTGACGATCAGGAGCTGTCCATGACACGCGTTGCCGATTACCCGATCCATACCCAGTTCACCGAACGCTGGTCGCCGCGCGCCTTTACCGGCGAGAGCATCCCGCAGGAAACCCTGCTGAGTTTTTTCGAAGCCGCACGCTGGGCACCGTCGGCCTACAACTCGCAGCCTTGGCGTTTTCTCTATGCGCGCCGTGACACGCCGGATTGGGAGCGCTTCCTGGGCCTGCTGAATGAATTCAACCGTAGCTGGGCGCAGCATGCGTCGGCGCTGGTGATCATCGCCTCGAAAACCGACTTCATCGCCCCCGGCGCCACGGAAGAAACCCCGGCCCTGTGGCACACCTTCGACACCGGCTCGGCCTGGGGCCACCTGGCGCTGCAAGCCAGCCTCAGCGGCTGGCACACCCACGGCATGGCCGGCTTCGATCAGGAGCTGACGCGCAAGGAGCTGAAGATTCCAGAGGGTTATGCGCTGCATGCCGCCGTTGCGGTGGGCAAGCTGGGCGACAAATCGACCTTGCCGGAGTACCTGCAAGGCCGTGAAGTGCCAAGCCCGCGCAAGCCGCTGAGCGAGTTGGTGTCGGAAGGTGACTTCAGCCTCTGAAACTGACGCACTATTAAAATGTGGGAGCAAGCCCCCTCCCACATTTTCTTCCCGCGTCGGCTCAGTAACCGCGCTCGAAATCCACTTCCCCACGCAGGGCTTGCTTGGCCTTGTACGCACGTAGGTTTTCCAGGAACAACTCCACCATCATCGACGGCGAGGTCGGCGCGGAGCTGTGTCCGGTCAACAACAGGCCCCAGGCGGTCCAGAACGGGTGGCGTTGCGGCAACGGTTCCTGGCGGCACACGTCGATCACCGCGCCGGCCAGGTGCCCTTCTTTCAGGGCTTCGACCAGGTCGGCATCCACCACCGCCACACCGCGCCCAACGTTGATGAACAGGCCGGTCGGCTTGAATTGCTTGAACAGCGCGGCGTCGTACAGATCATGGGTATTCGGTGTGTTGGGCAGCAGGTTGATCACGTAGTCCACCTCCCCCACCAACCGGCCCAGTTGGTCGAGGCCGGCCACTTCGATAAACGGCGCTTGTTCCCGCGCGGTACTGGCAATGCCGTACAGCTTGACGCCAAACGGCACGAGGAACTCTGCCACGCTGCGGCCAATATCGCCGGTGCCCACGATCAACGCCTTGCGCCCTGCCAGGCTCTGGCCGGTGCGGCTGTCCCACTTGCGCTCGACCTGGCTGACCAGCCGCGCGAGTACTTCGCGCTCGTGACCCAGCATGTAGGTGAGGACAAACTCGGCCATGACCTGGCCAAAAATACCGACGGCGCGGGTCAGGCGATAGTCGCGGGGCAAGCCTTCGGCCAGCAGCGGCGTGATGCCGGCCCAGGTCGATTGCAGCCACTGCGGCTGGTGGCCCTGGCGCAGCAGCGTCGCCAACAGGTCCGGCTGGCCCAGCCATATCGGGCAATCGGCGGCCAGGCGTGAGAGCTCGGCCGAGTCGCCGCTGGTGAGCACCTCAAGGTCCGGCGCGGCGTCATTGAGCAATTGGGCGTAGAGCGGGTGATCCTGTTCAGCAATCAGAACACGCATGGTTCAAACCTTTCAAAAACAGTGCAGACGGCCGCCCGCTTCCCTACGGCCACCGCCCACTAATACGATTCCATTGAAACCTGTGCCCCGGGCGGGGCACTGCCCGATCACATCGGGTCGTTGCGACGCAGCAGCTCTTCGGGCAAGTGCTCGATGTACTCGTCCTCGGCCGGCGGCATTTGCAGGTGGTAGCCCTGCTTGTCGAGGTTTTCCAGCACCACGACGATGTCTTCGCGGGACAACTTGCGCTCGGGTGTCAGTACCATGTCGAACGCGTGGTGCGGTTTACCGAAGGCCGCCATCAACGGCTCCGGCACGCGCTCCAGCGCGTCGCTTTTGAGCACGTAGAGGTACATGCCGTCTTTTTTCAAGCTGCGATAGATGGAGCAAATACGTTTCAAGGCTGTTCTCCGGCAGTGGCCAGGCTGTCGAGCAGCGCCTGGCCCATCAACTCGCGGCGCCAGCCACGCAGCGAGTCTGGCAATTTATAAGGCCCATCGGGGTAGCCACTTTTAACCAGGGCTTCGAGGGTTTTCTTGCGCAGCATCAGTTCCGGCGCCATCTCCAGGCGCTCGGCGAACGTCTGGCCCAGGGCGCGCAGTTGCTTTATCAGCGTGGCAGCGTCCACCGGCAGCGGTTCAGCCACGGCAGGCGGCCACTGGTCCATAGGCACGCTGCCAGCACGCTTGATCAGGTCCAGCAGGAACTGGCCATCCTGGCGCACGGTACGCGGGTGCATGTCTTCGATCTTGCCCAGGGCGGCGAGGTTGTCCGGCTGGGATTTGGCCAGGGGCCACAGCGAGTGTTCGCGAATGATGCGGTTGCGCGGCAGGTCGCGGACGCGGGCCTGCTGCTCGCGCCAGGCGCAGAGTTCACGCAAGACGGCGAGCTGGGCACGGGACAGTTTCCACGCCAGCTTGGCGTCACGGTACACCTCGTACGGGTCGACTTCGCGGCGCAGGTTGGCAACCAGTTCGGCGCCATCTTCCAGGACCCAGGCGTATTTATCGTCCGACAACCGCGGGCGCAGGCGAATGTAGACCTCGGCCAGGTGCACGGCGTCTTCGGCGGCGTAGCTCACCTGGGTCTCGGACAATGGCCGCTGCAGCCAGTCCGAGCGGGTCTCGCCCTTGGGCAGCTCAATATCGAGCACGGCTTGCACCAGGCGCGAGTAGCCCATGGAGAAGCCAAGGTTCAGGTAAGCGGCGGCCAATTGGGTGTCGAACAGCGGCACCGGCAGGCTGCCGGTCAGGCGCAGCAACACCTCAAGGTCTTCGCTGCAGGCGTGCACCACCTTGATCACCGCCGGGTTCTCCAGCAAAGCGGCCAAGGGTTGCCAGTTGTCGATGGTCAGGGGATCGATCAGGTAAGCGCGTACGCCATCACCAATCTGGATAAGCCCGGCAATGGGATAAAAGGTGTCGACCCGCATGAATTCGGTGTCGAGGGCGACGAATGGCAACTGCTGCCATTCGGCGCAATGCTGGCCGAGGCTATCGTTGTCGCAGATCCAGTGAATATCGATGGCCACACGGCTCTCCCTTGAAGAATGGCGCGCAGTATATATCGCGAAAGGGGCTAGCGAGCATCCGCAGTGCACAGGCAACCATGAAAACTCAGACAGGACATGAAGAATAGTCCGACAAGCGGGAGTTATCCTTTCTTACGCAGAACGTAGACCCGCCACAGGCTGGACCCCGGCATGAATTCCTGTTGATTCAAGACCTTGAATCCGGCCTGGCGAAATTCTTCTTCCACGGTGATACGCGACTGCACCGAGACAATCACCGTATCGCGGCTGACCCGATGAAATTCGCGCAGCAAGGCCATGCGCCCTTCGGTGCCGGGCACATGACGAAACAATTCCAGGCAGAAGATGCAGTCCACCGCATTCGCCGACAAGCCGATGGAAAACGCCGAGCCCTGAAAGGTCTTGACGCGCTTGAGCAAGGACGCCGGATGGTGGGTGCGGGCGTGGTCGAGCATGTCCTGGGAGTTGTCCGACGCCAGGATCACCCGGTTGATGTGTTCGGCCAACACCGGCCAGAAGCGTCCCGAGCCGCACGCCAGGTCCAGGATCAGCCCCGGCTCGCCGGCGACCTTCAGCGCATGGCGCACCAGCCGTGCATCACGCCATGAGGCCAGGCGTTGGCGCACGCCGGGCGGGCGCGTGTCACCGCAGACCCTGGCGTGCTCGCGGTCGCAGCGCTCGGCGTATTCGATCTCGATGGAGGATGGAGGTTGTGGCGACATCGCAGGCTCATGTGACTGGAACGGGAGTGAACGACCTTGATTCGCAGCTTAACCACTGCAACGTGAAAAAAAGGTCGAAGCCCTCACAACCGTAAAAGCCATCACGCCTGGTGCAGATACCAACGCCAATCCTGCTCGCCCACCTCGCCCATGAACTGGCGGTATTCAGCCCGTTTCACCGCCAGGTACACGCCCAGGAATTCACTGCCGAACGCCTCCCGCGCCCAGCTGGAAGCTTCCAGCGCGCGCAGGGTGGTGAGCCAATCGGTGGGCAATAACTCCTTCGCTTGGGCGTAACCGTTGCCTTCCACCGGGGCGCCGGGGTCGCGTTGTTCGCGGATGCCACGATGGATACCCGCCAGAATCGCGGCCGCCGCCAGGTAAGGGTTGGCGTCGGCGCCGCAGATGCGATGCTCGATATGCCGGGAGTGGGCCGGACCACCCGGCACCCGCAGGCTGACGGTGCGGTTGTCCACGCCCCAGGTGGCGGCCAGCGGCGCATAGCTGTTGGTTTGGAAACGGCGATAGGAGTTGGCGTTGGGGCAGAACATCAGCAGTGAATCGAGCAAAGTACTGAGCATGCCTCCCACTGCGTGGCGCAGCAGTGGCGTGCCGTCGGCGGCCTCACTGGCGAACAGGTTGTTGCCCTCGGCGTCGGCCAGGCTGACGTGCATATGCATGCCGGTGCCCGCCAGGTCGTCGAATGGCTTGGCCATGAAGCACGCGGCCATGCCGTGTTTGTGCGCCACGCCCTTGACCAGGCGCTTGTAGCGCACCGCTTCGTCCATGGCTTGCAGGGCGTCGGCGCGGTGTTCCAGGGTGATCTCCACCTGGCCCGGGGCGTATTCGGAGATCGCCGTGCGCGCCGGAATGCCTTGCAGTTTGCAGGCACTGTATAGGTCGGCGAGGAACGGCTCGATCTGCTCCAGCTCACGCAGGCCGTAGACCTGGGTCGCGCGCGGGCGCCCGCCGTCCACGTCCCGCGCCGGTTGCGGGCGGCCATTGCTGTCGGGTTTCTGGTCGAGCAGGTAGAACTCCAGCTCCGCCGCCATCACCGGGTAATAACCGTCGGCGTTCAGGCCTTCGATTACCTTGGCCAGCAAATGCCGGGGGTCGGCCACGGTGGCGGGCAGGCCTTCGGTGGGGTGCATGCTGACCTGCACCGCAGCGGTCGGGATCAGCCGCCACGGCATGCGCTGCAAACTGCCGCTGATCGGGTAGGCGCGGCAGTCGATATCACCCACCTCCCACACCAGCCCGGAATTTTCCACATCGTCGCCATTGATGGTCAGGCCCAGGATAGTGCTCGGCAGCGGCCGCCCGCTTTCATATACCGCCAGCAATTCGTCGCGGTGCAGCAACTTGCCGCGCGGCACGCCGTTGTTATCGAGGATAAACAGCTCGAACATCTCGATGTCCGGATGCTGTTCAAGGAAGGCGTGGGCTTCGTGCAGGCTGGCAAAAACACTCATGGGGGTTCTCGTACGTTGGTTTCAGGCAGGCGCACACAAGCGTGCGTCATCCATGGGGTAAATCAGCGTAGGAGAAAGGAATCTGGCGGGCGCGCGTGGCGGCAGTGGAACAGGGCCCAGAAGGCGAGCTCGGACGGCAATGTCGCAGGGTGAGTGTCGGGGGAGCCGTCCATAGGTGGATCACAATGATAGAGATGCGCCCAGCGTCACACGCCCGCATAGGTGTTTAAATTCAGGGTTGGCGGAGTTTGGTTGCAACTTGGCTAAACATTCGCCACACCTTGCTACCTTGGCCCTTGCTGGAAATAATGACCGCCCCCGAGCATGCCCCAAGGACTCGATCGCATGAAAACAACGATAACCCTGTGCGTACTGGCAAGCCTGGCCACATCCGCCCTGGCCGACACCGCGCCCTCACGCCTTGACCAGGTGCTTGAGCGCGGCACCCTCAGCGTCTGCACCACCGGCGACTACAAGCCCTACACCTCGTTGCGCGCCGATGGCAGCTATGAAGGCATCGACATTGCCATGGCCGAGTCCCTGGCCAAGAGCCTCAATGCCAGGATCCAATGGGTGCCCACCACCTGGAAAACCCTGATGCCGGACTTCCTCGCCCAGCGCTGCGACATCGCCGTGGGCGGTATTTCGGTGTCCCTGGAGCGCCAGAAAAAAGCCTTCTTCAGCCAGTCCCTCGGGGTCGACGGCAAGATCCCGCTGGTGCGTTGCGCCGACGTCAAGCGCTACCAGACCGTGGAGCAGATCAACCAGCCCCAGGTGCGCGTGATCGAACCGGCGGGCGGCACCAACGAAATCTTTGCCCGCGCCCACCTGGGCCAGGCGCAAATCCGCCTGCACGACAACGTGACCATCTTCGACGAACTGCTGGCCGGCAAGGCTGACGTGATGATCACCGACGCCAGCGAGGCGCGGTACCAGCAGAAACTCAAGCCGGGGCTGTGTGCGGTCAACCCGGAGCGGCAGATGCAGTACAGCGAAAAAGCCTTTTTGCTGCCCCGCGATGATGTGGCGTGGAAGAGCTATGTCGACCAGTGGTTGCACCTGAGCGTAGCCACCGGTGTCTATGACGGCATCGTCAACCAATGGTTGGCGGCGCCCTGAGCCAGAGCCGTCTACGCTGTGGTCACATCAATAAGAACGAGGGACGGGACATGAAGGGACTGCTCCGCGCCACCTGGCTGCTGCTGTTGTGTTTCAGCCAGGTGCACGCCGACACGCCGGGTGAGGACGCCCAGGCCGCCAAGGCCTTGCTGGGAAAAGCCCTGGCCTACTACCAGACCAACGGTGACAAGGCCTTCGCGGCGTTCAGCCGCCAGGGCGAGTTCATCGATCACGACCGCTATGTGTTCGTGGTCGACACCCAGGGCGTGCTGCTGGCCAGTGGCGGCCCCTCCTCCGCCTTGATCGGTCGCGATGTGTCCGAAGTGCTGGGACCGGACTTGCGCCAGTCATTCAAGGACGCGCTCAAGGTGCCGGAAAGCCAGGGTATCCAGCAGGCCGACTACCGTTGGCAGAACTGGAACGACGGCAAGGTCGAGCACAAGCATGTGTTTTACCAGCGCGTCGGCGAGCGCATCCTGGCCGTGGGTTACTACCTGCCGCGCGCCACACCCGAACAGGCCCGCGCCCTGCGCAACAATGCGGTGAACGCGCTGGAGAAGGATGAAGCCGGCACGCTCAAGGCCATCAACTCATTGCAGGGCGGCTTCCTGCAGGATGACCTCTATGTGTTTGTGGTGGACCTGAACACCCGACGCTACGTGGCCCACGGCACCAACCTGCGGCTGATCAACACCGACTTCAGCAAGATCAAGGACCCCGACGGCAAGCCGGTGGGCAAGCCGATCCTCAAGCTGATGGCCGAGCAGGACCAGGGGGAATACAAGTACCGCTGGAAAAACCCGGTGACGGGCAAGGTCGAGAACAAACACGCTTATGTGCGCAAGGTCGGGCACTTCATGGTTGCGGTGGGTTACTACAGCCCCTGATCTGAACTGGAATGCATTCAACTGTGGGAGGGGGCAAGCCCCCTCCCACACTAGGTCTCTATTGTGTCAGTCAGCGGATTTTGTCTTCACGCCCGCGCAGCATGCGATTGGGCATCGCGATCGCCGCCGCCAACCCCAACAGCGACACCCCCGCACTCACCAGCAGCAAATGCCGGAACGTCCCCCCCAATTCCCCGCGTAGGGCATCCTGCGTCGGGCCTGGCGCGGCGTTCAGGCCATCGAGCAGCACGTTGCCGGAACTGCCCTCCGCCACCAGCGCACCGCTGGCCAGGTGGGCGAAGCTGGAGTCCTGCAACAGCGCCAGCAGCAACGCCGACATGCACGCCACCCCCACCGCCCCGCCCAAAGAGCGGAACAGGTTGGTGGTGCTGGTGGCGACCCCGATGTCCCGTTGTTCCACCGAGTTCTGCGAGCCGACTAAAGAAGTGGGGAACTGCATACCGGCGGCAATCCCGCACAACAGCATGAATACACCGGTCAGCAGCACGTCCTGGGGCGCACTGTAGGCCATGCCCAGGATCGCCAGCGGGCTCAACAGCGCGCCGCTGAGGATCATCGGTTTGTAGCGCCCGGTCACCGAGGTCATGCGCCCGGCGCAATACGCACCGATGGGCAGGCCGATCGCCAGGGGCAGCAAATGCAAGGCCGCGCTGTCGGCACCACCTCCGGTCACTGTTTGAAAGCGCAGGGGCATCAGCACCGTCAGGGAAATCGCCTGAAAGCTGGTGAAGAAAATCGTGCACCAGCACAGCACCGCACTGCGGTTGGCAAACAGGTGCATCGGCAGCAAGGGCTCCCGCGCGCGGCGCTCGTGCCAGACAAACAGGGTCAATGCCACCAGCGCACAGGCCAACAACCCCAGCACCTGGCGGTCACGCCAATGATGGCCCTGGCCGATTTCGGTGATGCCCAGTAGCAAGGCGGTCAGGCCGATGATCATCAGCACGGTACCGAGGTAATCGATGATCGGCTTGCGTTGCGGCGCCGGCAGCCCCACCAGGGTGCGATGGGCCACGTACCAGGCACCGGCCCCCAACGGCAGGTTGATCAGGAACACCCAACGCCAGGATAAGTACTCGGTCATGTAGCCGCCCAACACCGGCCCGGCCACGCTGGCCACTGCGTACATGCTGCTGAAATAGCCCTGATAGCGACCGCGTTCACGGGGCGGAATGATGTCGCCGATGATCGCCTGGCTCACCGAGATCATCCCCCCCGCGCCGATGCCCTGCAGCACCCGCGCCAGCACCAGTTGCTCCATGCTCTGGGCCATGCCGCAGAACAACGAAGCGACGGTAAACAGGCCCATGCCGACCAGCATCATCGGCCGCCGCCCGTAGAGGTCGCCGAGCTTGCCGTAGATCGGCACTGCCACCGTCATCGCCACCATATAGCCGGAGATCACCCAGGCCAGCAGGTTGACGTCGTGGAATTGCGCGGAGATGGCGGGCATGGACACGGCGACGATGGTTTGGTCCAGGGCACCGAGGAAGATCGCCATCATCAACGAGGCGAGAATACTGCGCACCGCGGGAAGCGGTGGCGCGGGCTGATTGAGCTGAGTCACGGCAGAACCTTCGAGCAGGGCCCGCGGGAAAAGGCGCCCCGCGGGAATGCTCGATACGATAGCAGGCTATTCGATAGGCTCGTAAGGAAGTCCGACGTAATTTTCCGCAATGGTCTTGCGTCCGGCTTCGGAGTGAATGAAGTACTCCAGCTCGCTCTGGGCGATACGCTGGCTGAATCCGTCGGACTCAGGGAATTGATGCAACATCGAGGTCATCCACCACGAAAACCGCTCGGCCTTCCACACCCGACGCAGGCAGATGGCGGAATAACGTTCCAGCAAGTCCACCCGTCCCTCGCCATACACCTTGAGCAAAATCCGGAACAACGTGCTCACGTCGCTGGCCGCCAGGTTCAAGCCCTTGGCCCCGGTGGGTGGCACGATATGGGCCGCATCGCCGAGCAGGAACAGGCGCCCGTACTGCATCGGTTCCACCACAAAACTGCGCAGTGGCGCGATGCTTTTTTCGATTGATGGGCCGGTGACCAGCTGTTCAGCCAAGGCGTTGGGCAGGCGGGTTTTCAGTTCCGCCCAGAAGCGTTCGTCCGACCATTCGCCCACCGGCTCCTCGGCCGGTACTTGCAGGTAATAGCGGCTGCGCGTCGGTGAACGCATGCTGCACAGCGCAAAGCCTCGGTCGTGCTTGGCGTACACCAGTTCCGCGTGCACCGGCGGGGTGTCGGCGAGGATGCCCAGCCAGCCGAAGGGGTAGACCCGCTCGAACACCTTCAGCGATTCAGCCGGGATCGACTGGCGCGCCACACCGTGGAACCCATCACAGCCGGCGATGTAGTCGCACTCCAGGCGAAACGCTTCGCCCTGATGCTCGAACGTCAGCCAGGGTCGATCACTTTTAAGATCATGGGGCTGCACGTCGCGCGCTTCATACAGGGTGGTGGCGCCAGCGGCGGCGCGGGCGGCCATCAGGTCGCGGGTGACTTCGGTCTGGCCGTAGACCATCACGGACTGGCCGCCCGTCAGCGCCTTCAAATCGATGTGGGTCAGTTGACCGTCCAGCGCCAGCTCGAAGCCATCATGCACCAGGCCTTCGGCATCCATCCGCTCGCTGACGCCCGCCTCGCGCAGCAGGTTGACCATGCCCTGTTCCAGCACCCCGGCGCGGATGCGGCCTTGCACGTAGTCGGCACTCTGGCGCTCCAGGATGAGGGTCTGGATACCGGCGTTGTGCAACAGTTGGCCAAGCAACAGCCCGGAGGGACCGGCGCCGATGATGGCGACTTGGGTTTTCAGCGTTTTCATTGTTTTTATCGCCCGCAAATTCCACACGAACGGATCGAGTGAAAGAGTTGTCATTGATCTGGTAGCTGACAGTTTTCACTTGAGTGCGCAGTATAAGAAGGTGAAAACTGCGATAAAACCTGCGCTTTTTGCCAATTCGGGCGATTACCGCACCACTGTCCTGAGTATCGGATTGAAACCATGACCAACACCGCGATTCCGGTCTTCAAGCTTTACGGAGAAAGCCAGCAATGGCCGACCCCCGATTTGTTGCACTGCGAAACCATTTCCCGCCGCAGTCGGGAATACCAGTGGGAAATCCAGCCCCACCGGCACGCGGATCTGTGCCAGCTGCTGTATGTGCACAAAGGCCAGGCCGAGTTAGAAATCGAAGGTCAGCGCACCACGCTCAACGAAGCCACACTGCAGGTCTTGCCGCCGTTGTGCGTGCATGGGTTTCGCTTTGCCGAAGATGTCGAAGGCTATGTGGTCACCCTCGCGGCTCCGCTGGTCAGCCACTTGCAAGCCCAACTGGGCGCAACGGCAGGCGGTTTGCAGACCCTGGGCAGCTACCCGGCGGGCCAGGACAGTGACTACCTCAACAGCCAGTTCGCCCGCCTGCAGGACGAATACGCCGACGACCAACCGGCCCGGGACATGTTGATGCACGCGCTGGTCAGTGTGCTGCTGGTGTGGATCAGCCGACAGGCCATCCAGCGCCGCCACCCGCGCGCGCCAAGGGGCCGCGAGTACTTCCGGCGCTTTACGCAATTGGTTGAACAGCACTATCGGGAACACCCGAAGATTGAGGATCTGGCCCACAAGCTGGGTATCTCGGTCTCACACCTGAATGGGACGTGTCGGGAACTGGGCGGGCAGCCTGCCTTGCAGATCATGCATGACCGCCAATTACTCGAAGCCAAGCGCCTGCTGACCTACACCAGCATGACCATCAACGAAATGTCGGAAGTACTGGGTTTTTCCGACCCGACCAACTTCTCTCGGCTGTTCCGCCGACGGGTCGGGTTCTCACCCAAGGCGTTTCGCGAGCAACTCAAAGCCGAACAGCCGCTTACCTGAGTGCACTGAAACTACCGGTATGGGGAACGCAATGATCCTGATGACAGCTGATCGCAAAGGTCGGCTGCATACGGGTCTGTTCCACGCGGTAGGCGGCAGTTCCGTACAGTGCGCTGGCCAGGGCGCAGAGGGTGAAAATCATCAGGTATTTTCTGGTTTTGATGCTCATGGCACAGACCTCTGAACGGATCTACAGGGTGCTGTTTAAAGCATAGGCCAAGCAGGGCGAGTTGCCATTATTGGACGACATTCAACAGGGTTATGTCGCCTTAGAGACCAATATCCCACAACGGCTCCTCGGGGAACCTCACCACCAGGAAATCCAGCAGGCTGCGCAGCGCCGAAGGCATGTGCTTGCGCGATGCATAGACCGCGTAGATGTTCATCTGCCGGGGTTCGGCCTCGGGCAGCAGACGTACCAGTTCACCACGGCGGATGTGCTCGCCGGCCTGGTAGCTGGGCAACATCGCCACCCCGCCCCCAGCCAGCGCCACGCGTAACAACGTACTGGCTTCGTTAGCGGTGATATTGCCGTGCACCGGCACCGACACGTGCTCGCCGTGCTCTTCGAAATGCCACAGGCTTTTGCCGAAGTACGAGTGGGTCAGGCAGTTGTGCCGGGCCAGGTCTTCGACTTTCTGCGGCGCCGGGTGCTCCAATAGGTACGCCGGGGTTGCGCACACCACCGAGCGACAGACCGTCAGGCGCCGGGCGATCAGGTTCGGGTCCAGGTCGTTACTGGTACGGATGGCCAGGTCGATGCGCTCATCCACCAGGTTCACCGTGCGGTCGAGCATTTGCAGGTCAATGGTCACCAAGGGGTAGCGCTTGACGTACTCGGCGATGGCCTCGGCCAATTGCGCCTGGCCGAACGAGGTGCTGACACTCAGGCGCAACAGGCCACGGGGCGCATTATCAGGCTCACTGACGGCGGCCTGCATATCGCCGCACAATTCCAGGAGTTGCCGACAGCGTGGCAAGGTTTCGCCACCGGCCGCCGTAAGGCTGAGTTTGCGCGTGGTGCGGTGCAACAGGCGCGCGCCGACCCAGTCTTCCAACTCGGCCAGGTAACGCGACACCACCGGGCGCGACAGGTCCAAATGGTCGGCAGCAGCGGACTGGCTGCCCAGGTCCACCACCGTGACAAATACGCGCATTGCTTGAAGACGATCCATGATTTGCCCGATTTCAGAAACAAACTATGTCCCAGCATCGCATTTTTAGTTCGGTTTAGTGCAACTAAGCTCTGTGCATCCTTTGAATCGACTGCTGGAGCTGCCCGATGTTCTCAACCCTCAAGCGCTTGACCTTCACCGCTGCCGTGGCGTTTGCCGGCCATGCAGCGGCGGCCGACCTGACCCTTGATGTCTACAACCCAGGCGAGGCGGCAATCTTCCCGGTCAGCTCGGTGCTGGTCAGCGGCGCCAAAGACGCGATCCTGGTGGATGCGCAATTCGGCAAGGGCCAGGCCGAGCAACTGGTGCAGAAGATTCGCGCCAGCGGCAAACACCTGACCACCATCTACATCAGCCACGGCGACCCGGATTACTACTTCGGCCTCGACACCCTGACAGCCGCGTTCCCCGACGCCAAGGTGCTGGCGCCGCAACCGGTGGTCGACCATATCAACGCCACCGTGGCCGGTAAACTGGAGTTCTGGGGCCCGAAAATGGGTGCCGACAAACCGGGCAAAACCCTCGTGCCCCAAGTGCTGCAAGGCCACAGCCTAACCCTTGAAGGGCAGCAACTGGAGGTGATCGGCCTGGACGGCCCGCAACCGGACCGCAGCTTCGTGTGGATCCCGTCGATCAAGGCCGTGGTCGGGGGCGTGGTGGTCGCGCAAAACATTCACCTGTGGATGGCCGACACCCAAAGCGCGCAATCCCATAAAGACTGGCTTGCGACCCTGCAACGCATCGAACAGCTGCAGCCACGCACAGTGATTCCGGGCCACTACCTGGGCACGCCATCGCCGAAATCGGTGGCCTTTACTGCCGATTACATCAAGGCCTTCGACGTAGAAACCGCCAAGGCCAAGGACGCCGCCGCCCTGATCGCGGCCATGAAAAAACGTTACCCCTCCCTCGCCGACGAAAGCTCGCTGGAACTGAGCGCCAAAGTCGCCAAGGGCGAAATGAAGTGGTGAATGGCTTTAAACCCTAACCGTACTGGAGAACGTCATGAGCAAGATCGCAATCATTGGGGCCACCGGCCGTGCCGGCAGCCAACTGCTGGAAGAAGCACTGCGTCGCGGGCATAGCGTGGTGGCTATCGCGCGTAACACCGACAAGCTGGCTGTACGCCCCGGCGTCACCGTCAAGCAGGTTGATGCACTGGATGCCAATGCCCTGGAACAAGCCATCAGCGGCAGCGATGTGGTGATCAGTGCGGCACATTTCGCCACCCTGCCCGCCAGCGCCGTGATCGGCCCGGTGAAACAAGCCGGGGTGAAACGTCTGCTGGTGGTGGGCGGCGCCGGTTCGTTGCTGCTGCCCGGTGGCGGACGTGTGATCGACAGCGAGGGCTTCCCGGCTGAATACAAAACCGAAGCCAGTGCAGGGGCCGCGTTTCTCGACGTGCTGCGCCAGGAAAAGGACTTGGATTGGACGTTCCTGTCGCCATCGGCCTTGTTCGATGGCACCGAGCGCACCGGTAAATTCCGCCTGGGCCAGGATGACTTGCTGGTGAGCAGTGACGGTACCAGCTCGATCACCTTTGCCGACTACGCCATCGCCATGATCGACGAAGTGGAAGCACCGAAGCACTCGCGCCAGCGCTTTACCGTCGGCTACTGACCCAACGCGGTCAAGAACTGTGGGAGGGGGCTTGCTCCCGATAGCGGTGGTTCAGTTGGAGCCTCTTTGACTGACACACCGCTATCG
>NZ_JAAUVM010000011.1:0-194779 GCF_012030485.1 Pseudomonas sp. B14(2022) | reverse complement strand
CGATAGCGGTGTATCAGTGATAGAGACATCAACTGATCAACCGCTATCGGGGGCAAGCCCCCTCCCACATTTGTTTCTGCGACAAAGTTGAAGAAAGCGGCAAACCCCATTGCCGCTTTACTGGCGCCACGCGGAAGCCCATTGCCGCTTTTCTGGCATTGCCGCCCGGCAAGCTCCGCGCAACCCCTTGATTTACTGTGTTTTCAGATATTGGCATGCGCCTTGCTATAACCCTGTTAACGAACAGCAGGTCAGCCTAAAGGTTTCCGCCATGAGCATCAGCTTCGATAAAGCGCTCGGTATCCACGAACAAGCCCTGGGCTTCCGCGCCCAGCGTGCCGAAGTCCTGGCCAACAACATTGCCAACGCCGACACCCCGAACTACAAGGCTCGGGACCTGGACTTCTCCGCCGTGCTCGCCGCACAGCAGGACAAGACCAAGAACGGCACCTTCGCCTTGAACATGACCAATAGCCGTCATATCGAAGCGCAAGGCCTGAGCAGTGGGGACGAGTCGCTGCTGTATCGCACGCCGATGCAGCCGTCGATCGACCAGAACACCGTCGACGCCCAGCTGGAGCAATCGGCCTACGCCGAGAACTCTGTGAACTTTCAGGCCAGCTTTACCCTGCTCAACAGTAAATTCAAAGGGCTGATGTCAGCCCTGCGTGGAGAGTAAGCCATGTCCCTGTCCAGTGTTTTCAATATTGCCGGCAGTGGCATGAGCGCGCAGACCACGCGCTTGAACACCGTCGCCAGTAACATCGCCAACGCCGAGACCGTGTCTTCGAGCATCGACCAGACCTACCGCGCCCGTCACCCGGTGTTCGCCACCATGTTCCAGGGCGGCCAGAGCGGTGGCAGCGATTCGCTGTTCCAGAACCAGGATGCCGCCGGCCAGGGCGTGCAGGTGCTCGGTGTGGTCGAAGACCAGAGCAACCTCGAGGCCCGTTACGAGCCGAACCATCCTGCCGCGAACGAAAAGGGTTATGTCTATTACCCCAACGTCAACGTGGTCGAGGAAATGGCAGACATGATTTCCGCCAGCCGCTCGTTCCAGACCAACGCGGAAATGATGAACACCGCCAAAACCATGATGCAGAAGGTCCTGACCCTGGGTCAGTGATAAGGGGCGCCAAATAATGGCCATCGTTGATACCACGACCAATTCGGCAGTCCAGGACCTTTTTAACTCCAAGGTCAAGACCGCTACAGACAACACCACCGTCGCCGACGCTACCAAGACCGCGACGGGCAGCCAGTCCCTGGGCAAGGACGCGTTCCTGCAACTGCTGGTGACCCAACTGAAAAACCAGGACCCGCTGTCGCCTCAGGACAACGGCGCGTTCGTGGCTCAGCTGGCGCAATTCAGCAGCCTGGAAGGCATCAACACCCTGAACGACTCGGTGAATGCGATCTCCAGTAATTTCAGCTCGTCGCAAGCGCTGCAGGCATCGTCTCTGGTAGGGCGTTCGATCATCACCCAGACCAACAAGGCCTTGGTGGACACGAGCAAGAGCATGACCGGTTCGGTGGCGGTGACTGCGGCGACGGGCAACGTTGCCATCAAGATCACTGACAAAGACGGCAATGTGGTCCGCACCATAGATATGGGTGCCCAGAGTGCGGGTAACTCCGACTTCATCTGGGATGGCAAGAGCGACAACGGTGAGGTCGCCCCAGCCGGCACCTACACCTTTGCGGCGACGACCAAGAACGACAAGGGCGAATCGGTGGCCATGGCGACTTCGTTGCCGGCAACGGTGACCAGCGTGACGTTGAGCAAGACCGGCGGCGAAATGCTGCTGAACCTTGCAGGTGGCATGGGCAGCGTCAAGCTGTCGCAAATTCAGACTATCGGTACATAGAGCCGGCTAAATACGGCAGAGGGAGAGAAACATGTCTTTTAACATCGGCCTTAGCGGCCTCTATGCGGCCAACAAACAACTGGACGTGACCGGCAACAACATCGCCAACGTCGCGACCACTGGCTTCAAGTCGTCCCGTGCGGAATTCGCGGATATCTACGCCGCGTCCAAACTGGGCACCGGCCAGAACAGCATCGGCAACGGTGTGAACCTGGCAGCGGTGTCCCAACAGTTCACCCAGGGCGACGTCAACGGCAGTGGCGGCATCCTGGACATGGCGATCCAGGGCGGCGGCTTCTTCGTGCAGAAAGGTAGCGACGGCTCGCTGGAGTACACCCGCAGCGGTGCTTTCCGTGCCGATAAAGACGGCTATATCACCAACAATACCGGTACCTCGCGCTTGCAAGGCTACGCCGCGGACGATGAGGGCAAAATCATCAAGGGCGGTCTGACCGACCTGCAATTGAACCTGTCGAACCTGCCGCCGAAGGCGTCTACCAAGGTGGACTCCACCAGTAACCTGAACTCCTCGGAACCGGTGATCAACCAGACGCTCAAGCCATTCGACCCGACGGACACCAGTACCTTCACCACCCAGTACAGCACCACCTTGTACGATGCCCAAGGCAACGCACACCCGATGGTGCAATACCTGGTGAAAACAGACAGCAACAAGTGGAACGCCTACACCCTGATTGATGGCCGTAACCCAGACGGTTCGCCGCCGACGGGCGGCACCCCGGCCACCCCACCGGTACCGTCGACGCTGGCCTTTGACGGTTCGGGCGCGCTCACCAGTGTCACGACGGGCGGTGTGGCCAATAACACCCTGACCATTACCGGCTGGGTCCCCGGTACAGTGACCGCTGGTGTTTGGAAGGCAAACGGTGCGACGGCGAACCCAGCGGGAATCGCCATCAACATGGCCAACATCACCCAGCACAACTCGGCCAGCTACCGTAACCCTCCGATCACCGATGGCTACGCCACCGGCCAGATCACCGGCCTGAAAATCGACGGCAGCGGCGTACTGTTCGCCACGTTCAGCAACCAGCAGAGCAAGGCCATCGGTCAGATCTCCCTGGCCAGCTTCAACAACGAGCAAGGCTTGCAGCCATCGGGCGGCACCACTTGGAGAGAGACCTTCGCCTCGGGCCAGCCAGGTTACGATGCCCCGCAATCCGGTACCCTGGGTTCGATCGTGGCCAACTCCCTGGAGAACTCCAACGTCAATCTGACCAACGAGCTGGTGGACCTGATCAAGGCCCAGAGCAACTACCAGGCGAACGCCAAGACCATCTCCACCCAGAGCACCATCATGCAGACCATCATTCAGATGACCTGATGCTGTTGGTCTGACCCCCAAAAAGAAAGAACCCCTCGGCCGAGGGGTTTTTTTTTGCATTGATTTTTTGGAGGGGCTGCCTGCTCAAGAGGCCGCACGTTTTGATGGAACTGCCTACACCTTTTGCTCCACCCATTGGGCCATAGGTCTGTAAAGGGCGACGGCTATGTGGGGCGGATTGATATCGGGCAACAGGGATCAGGTGTATTGGCATGGTGGAACGGGTGCACCGCGCACCGAGGAAACCCAAGACAGCATAACTAAAGATAAGGACGCCGTTTTAACACTACTCAAGGAACTGGAGGAGGCTCAGAAAACCTCCAAGAACCAAACTGTTCAAGACTTGCGTGACAAGCTGAATGATTTGCGCAAGAAGTTGGGGGAGGAGAAGTTCAAGGAGATTATTGAGCAGCTAAAGAAAGACGCGCCTAACAGTTGGCTTGAGTTTATGAAGGCACTGTTTCCTGAGCTGTTTCCAGATGACGTATCTACTGATGCTGAATCGCAGGCAGGCCGCGGGGGAGGTGTCGGTGGTTCAGGTGGTGGCGGTGGTGGACGCGGTCGCTACGAGGGCGGGGGGGTAGACCGTGGGGGCTTAGCGTTAGGAGAGAGGATGGGTAACTTGCCGGTCACGGCGGGAACTCATCAAACCAATTTCGAGCCGGGTAGCTACAAACCTGGTGAAATGCCGAAAGATCTTTTTTCCGGTGCTTATCAGGGGCAAGCAGGCAATTGCGGAGCTATCTCGGCCTGTAAGGCGATGATTGCGCAGTATGGGCCGGCGGGTGTGTTTAAAGATATCAAGCGCGATTCGGCGGGCAATTATGATGTAACCCTCAAAGACGGCAAGCATGTCCGGGTTACACAAGCGCAGTACCGTGAGTCAGCAGCAAAGGCTCAACTATGGGGACAGGATCCCAAGTTGCTTGGGTTTATGAATCTTATGTTGGCCGTGAACAACGTTCAGGCAATGAACCAGCGTAACGATGGGGTTTCCGGGAGAAGTTTCAGCGAAGCCATTGACAGCATCAATGATGGGGAGTGGGCTAAGGAGACTTTTGATCGGTTGGGCTATAAAAATCTTGTTGAGAGAGTCAGTCCTTCTGAATTGGCCAGTGGCAGGCCCGGTACCTTGGACAACTCGACACATTCGGTGGCGGTAATGGGCCGTAGTGAGGATCGATGGGGTACGAGATTCCGCGATACACGCACTGATCCCAATTTGATTGCCTGGGGCTTTAAGCGGGGATATGCGTAAGTAAGAAGAGAGATTTTTTGCAAAAAAAAGCCCTCTGTAAGCCTGGTTGAAGTCCTGGACTTACAGGGGGCTGGCTGTTTCAGATAGTTAAACCTGAAAGTGCCTCATCTTATTGGCAAGCTTCGCAATCCGGCTCGTCGATCGCGCAGGCCTTTGGCACTGGCGCCGGGCCGGCCGGTGCGGCGAGCACCGAATCATCACCATGGTTGCCGCTGGAAACAGCGTTCAGCTTACCGGTGTTGATGGTCGATTTCTCGGTGCTGGTCGCGGCCAGGGCACGGAGGTAGTAAGTGGTTTTCAGGCCACGGTACCAGGCCATGCGGTAGGTCACGTCGAGCTTCTTGCCCGATGCGCCGGCGATGTACAGGTTCAGCGACTGAGCCTGGTCGATCCACTTCTGGCGTCGGCTGGCGGCGTCGACGATCCACTTGGTGTCCACTTCGAACGCCGTCGCGTAGAGCTCTTTGAGTTCCTGCGGGATGCGCTCGATCTGCTGCACGGAACCGTCGTAGTACTTCAGGTCGTTGATCATGACCGAGTCCCACAGGCCGCGGGCTTTCAGGTCGCGGACCAGGTACGGGTTGATCACGGTGAATTCGCCCGACAGGTTCGATTTCACATACAGGTTCTGGTAGGTCGGTTCGATCGACTGCGATACGCCAGTGATGTTGGCGATGGTCGCGGTCGGTGCGATGGCCATGATGTTGGAGTTACGAATGCCTTTCTGCACACGGGCACGTACCGGTGCCCAGTCCAGGGATTCGTTCAGGTCAACGTCGATGTACTTCTGGCCACGCTGCTCGATCAGGATCTGTTGCGAATCCAGCGGCAGGATGCCCTTGGACCACAGCGAGCCCTGGAACGTCTCGTAGGCGCCGCGCTCGTCGGCCAGGTCGCAGGAAGCCTGGATCGCGTAGTAGCTGACCGCTTCCATGGACTTGTCGGCGAACTCGACCGCCGCATCCGAACCGTAAGGAATGTGCTGCAGGTACAACGCGTCCTGGAAGCCCATGATGCCGAGGCCGACCGGACGGTGCTTGAAGTTGGAGTTCTGCGCCTGTGGCACCGAGTAGTAGTTGATGTCGATAACGTTATCGAGCATGCGTACGGCGGTGTTGACGGTGCGCTCCAGCTTGGCGGTGTCCAGCTTGCCGTTGACGATGTGGTTCGGCAGGTTGATCGAGCCCAGGTTGCAAACGGCGATCTCGTCCTTGTTGGTGTTCAAGGTGATCTCGGTGCACAGGTTCGAGCTGTGGACCACGCCCACGTGCTGCTGCGGGCTGCGCAGGTTGCATGGGTCCTTGAAGGTCAGCCATGGGTGGCCGGTTTCGAACAGCATGGACAGCATCTTGCGCCACAGGTCTTTGGCCTGGATGGTCTTGAACAGCTTGACCTTGCCAGGGTACTCGGTGAGGGCTTCGTAGTACTCGTAGCGCTCTTCGAAGGCCTTGCCGGTCAGGTCGTGCAGGTCCGGCACTTCGGATGGCGAGAACAGGGTCCACTTGCCGTCATCGAAGACGCGCTTCATGAACAGGTCAGGGATCCAGTTGGCGGTGTTCATGTCGTGGGTACGACGACGGTCATCACCGGTGTTCTTGCGCAGCTCGATGAACTCTTCAATGTCCATGTGCCAGGTTTCCAGGTAGGCACACACTGCGCCTTTGCGCTTGCCGCCCTGGTTGACCGCTACGGCGGTGTCGTTCACGACTTTCAGGAACGGTACAACGCCCTGGGACTTGCCGTTGGTGCCCTTGATGTACGAACCCAGTGCACGCACTGGTGTCCAGTCGTTGCCCAGGCCACCGGCGAATTTGGACAACATGGCGTTGTCGTGGATCGCGTGGTAGATGCCCGACAGGTCATCCGGCACGGTGGTCAGGTAGCAGCTCGACAGCTGTGGACGCAGGGTGCCGGCGTTGAACAGGGTCGGTGTGGACGACATGTAGTCGAAGGACGACAGCAGGTTGTAGAACTCGATTGCGCGGTCTTCTTTGTGCTTCTCTTCGATCGCCAGGCCCATGGCCACACGCATGAAGAACACTTGCGGCAGTTCGAAGCGGATACCGTCCTTGTGGATGAAGTAACGGTCGTACAGGGTTTGCAGGCCCAGGTAGGTGAACTGCTGATCGCGCTCGTGGTTGATCGCCTTGCCGAGTTTTTCCAGGTCGAAGGTGGCCAGGACCGGGTTCAGCAATTCGAATTCGATACCCTTGGCGATATAGGCAGGCAGCGCCTTGGCGTACAGGTCGGCCATTTCGTGGTGGGTGGCGCTGTCGGCCACGCCCAGGAAGCCCAGACCTTCGGCACGCAGGGTGTCCATCAGCAGGCGCGCGGTCACGAACGAGTAGTTCGGCTCGCGTTCAACCAGGGTACGGGCGGTCATCACCAGGGCGGTGTTGACGTCGGTCAGGGCCACGCCGTCGTACAGGTTCTTCAGGGTTTCGCGCTGGATCAGGTCACCGTCGACTTCTTCCAGGCCTTCGCAGGCCTCGGTGATGATGGTGTTCAGGCGGCCCAGGTCCAACGGGGCAAAGCTGCCGTCGGCCAGGGTGATGCGGATCGAGGGGTGCGCTTGCACGGCGGCTTCTTCGGCCGGGGTGCGGACGGCACGTTCCTTGGCGCGCGAATCGCGGTAGATCACGTAGTCGCGGGCCACTTTCTGCTCGCCGGCACGCATCAGGGCCAGTTCGACCTGGTCCTGGATTTCTTCGATGTGGATGGTGCCGCCCGACGGCATGCGACGCTTGAAGGTCGCGGTGACCTGTTCGGTCAGGCGGGCAACGGTGTCGTGGATGCGCGACGAGGCAGCAGCGGTGCCGCCTTCAACTGCAAGAAACGCTTTGGTGATAGCGACGGTGATTTTGTCATCGGTGTAAGGAACGACAGTGCCGTTACGCTTGATCACGCGCAATTGGCCAGGTGCAGTGGCGGACAGATCCATATTCGAATCAGCGGCCTGCGGCACGGAGCCTTGCGGGTTCTCGCGAGTTGTGTCGGTTTGCATGGGGGGTTGTCTCCACATTTCTATATTTATTTGGGCACCATCACGGTGCCCACCGTTCCGTCCTGAAGCACTTACAGCAGGCCTGGGCCTGGCATAACAACTTCGGGACAGGAGGAAGGGAGCTGATCGCGCCGCTTCCATGCCGAAGTCTTCGGTTCGGGGCTCAAACGCCCTTGGCCGTATTCCTGGTGGGTGACAGTTGCCAGGTTCAAGCACTGCAACACCCGTACCGTTTTCCGCTGTTGGAGCTGGAAAACGGCTGCCATCCGCTTGAGCGGTTTGGGCTTTCAAAAAATGCTTGGATTAGACCAAACAGGAGCAAGAAAGGGCTTGAGTTTCTTGTCTGATTTGTGTTGGGTCTTTTCGCTGAAAACCCTACATGTAGGGTTTTTTTAGCGCCGAGCTACAAGATAATGCGTTTTGGGGGGCTTAGCAACGTACTGCCTGTGGATAACGTTGTGGGTAAAATGTGTATGAAACGTGGAACACCCGTGTAGGCCGCAGCACTGCTGGATTCGGCCGTTTGTCACTGAATATTCCAAGTTGAAAACAGCCGGTTGGATTTTTGAGGGCGCGAACCCTATCACAGAAAAGCGCGATCACCGAATGGATTTCCCGGCTTGTGCGAGTGGGCTTGACCATGGCTACAATCGGCCTTTGTTATGCCCTCAAAACATTACAAATAAGGTGTGGCCTGCTCGGCCAACGCATCCCTTTATAACAACGAGGTTCACCCGTGGAGCAAGAAGCCTGGCAAATCCTGATCGTCGAGGACGACGAGCGACTCGCCGAGTTGACCCGCGATTACCTGGAGAGCCACGGCCTGCGGGTCTGCGTGGAAGGTGATGGCGCCCTCGCCGCGGCGCGGATCGTCGCCGAGCAACCGGACCTGGTGATCCTCGATCTGATGCTGCCCGGCGAAGACGGCCTGAGCATTTGCCGCAAAGTGCGCGAACGCTACGACGGCGTGATCCTGATGCTCACCGCCCGCACCGACGACATGGACCAGGTGCTCGGCCTGGACATGGGTGCCGACGACTACGTGTGCAAACCGGTGCGCCCGCGCCTGTTGCTCGCGCGTATCCAGGCCCTGTTACGCCGCAGTGAGGCGGCGGAACCCGCCAGCGTGGAAAGCCAGCGGCGCCTGCAATTCGGCCCGCTGGTGGTGGACAACGCCCTGCGCGAAGCCTGGCTGCAGGGTGAAGGTATCGAGTTGACCAGTGCCGAGTTCGACCTGCTGTGGCTGCTGGTGGCGAATGCCGGGCGGATCCTGTCCCGCGAAGAAATCTTTATCGCCCTGCGCGGCATAGGCTACGACGGCCAGGACCGCTCCATTGATGTGCGCATCTCACGGATTCGCCCGAAAATCGGCGATGACCCGATCCACCCACGGCTGATAAAGACCATCCGCAGCAAAGGCTATCTGTTCGTCCCTGAAGCCGCTGCCGATATGCCGTTGTGAACTCGATCTTCCTGCGTATCTATGGCGGCATGTGCGCGGCGCTGATTCTGGTGGCGCTGCTCGGCGTGCTGGCCCTGCACCTGCTCAACGAGGTGCGCAGTGGCCAATACCGCGAGCGCCTGGCCCACGGCACCTTTGCCTTGATGGGCGATAACCTGCAGCCCATGAGCGCCATCGAGCGCCAGCGCGCCCTGGCGGTGTGGGAGCGTTTGCTCGGTATTCCCCTGGAATTACGCAGCCTCACCGATGCCCAGTTGGACCTCAGCCAGCGCACGCGCCTGCAACGCGGCCAGGTGTTGGTGGAGCAGACCGGCCCCCACGCTGCCCGGGTGTTGCGCCTGGTCAGCGATAAGGAACAGTGGGTGCTTACGGGAGAGGTGCAGCAGATCAGCGAGCAACTGGCCCGCGCGACCATTTACCTGCTGGCCGACGAATTGGTGCGATTCCCCGTGGCCGAGCAGCCGCAACGGCTGGCGGATATAAAGGAAGCCAAGGGCTTTGGTTTCGAAATGCACCTGATGACCCTCGATCAGGCTGATATGGACGACGACCAACGCCGCCGCGTATCGGAGGGCGATACGGTCATGGCCCTGGGCAAGGGCGGCGATTCGATCCGCGTGTTTGCCGGTATGGTCGGAACACCCTGGGTGCTGGAGCTCGGCCCGCTGTATCAGATGAGTCCGTACCCGGCGCAATGGCTGGTCCTGATCGCCTTGATCGGCCTGACCCTGATCGGCCTGATTGTCTATTTATTGGTGCGTCAGCTTGAACGCAGGCTTCGAGGCCTGGAAGCCGCCGCCACGCGCATCGCCAAAGGCAATCTCGAGGTGCGTGTGCCAGCCCGGGGTGCCGACTCGGTGGGGCGCCTGGCGGCGGCCTTTAATGGCATGGCCGAGCACCTGCAGCAACTGCTGGCAATCCAGCGCGAACTGGTGCGCGCGGTGTCCCATGAACTGCGCACACCGGTGGCACGCCTGCGCTTCGGCCTGGAGATGATCGGCGACGCTGCCACGCCTGAAGCGCGGAGAAAGTACCTGGAAGGCATGGACAGTGATATCCAGGATCTCGATGGGCTGGTGGATGAAATGCTCACTTACGCAAGGCTTGAGCAGGGTGCGCCGGCGTTGATTTTCCAACGGGTTGACCTCGATGCGCTGCTTGACCAGGTGATAGGCGAATTATCGCCACTGCGTCCGCAGGTGAACGTGGCCAGGGGTATTTGCCTGTCGTCGGCACATTGGGACGACGCTTGGGTCGATGCCGAGCCGCGCTACTTGCACCGCGCCCTGCAAAACCTGGTGAGCAACGCCATGCGCCACGCTCAGGGCCAGGTGCTGATCAGTTATCAGGTGGGCCAGGTGCGCTGTCGCATTGATGTGGAGGACGACGGACCCGGTGTACCGGAAAGTGCCTGGGAGCGTATCTTCACCCCGTTCCTGCGCCTGGACGACAGCCGCACACGTGCCTCGGGCGGGCACGGGCTGGGGTTGTCGATTGTGCGGCGCATCATTTATTGGCACGGCGGACGGGCGTTGATCAGCAAGAGCAACAACCTGGGCGGAGCGTGCTTCAGCCTGAGTTGGCCCCGGGATCAAGATAAACTCTGATGGCGGTGTATCAAGCGCTGATGGCAACCAGGCTCAACAACTGCCCCTCATTCAGCGCAAACTGTGCGGTAAGGGCCTTGCCGTGGCACCACTCGCTGGACAGGTCGGTGAGCAAGCGCAAGCGCACATGCCCGGCCTCCGACCACTCCAGCACCTCGGCATGCTCAAAATAGAAGCGCTTCTGCACGATCGGGTAGAGCGCCTTGAACAAACTCTCCTTGACCGAAAACGTCAGCGTCACCAGCAAGGCGATCTGCTCTCGCGGCAGGTCAGCCATACGCTGCAGTTCTTGCGCAGTCAGAATCTCCCCGGCCAGGCGCTCTGCCCGTTCCAGGCTCAGTACATTCTCCAGGTCCATCCCCAGCCCGCGCCATTGCGCCTTGTGCCCGACAATCGCGGCAGCATGCCCGGTGCTGTGGGTAATGGAGCCACTGATATGGGCGGGCCACACCGGTGCGCGGTCTTCGCCGATCGCCGGGATGCAGTTAATGTGATCGAGCTGTTGCAGGGCCGCGCGCGCGCACAGGCGGCCGGCGAGAAACTCGGCCTGACGCTTGGCCACCGAGCGCTGGATGCTTGCCGGTGGCGGCACGGCGCAGTGCTGGAAGTCGCCGGGTGCCAGCAATGCGGGGTCGAACCGAGTGCTGAGAAACACCGTGCCCGGCAAGGGGTCGGGCAGCGGCCAATGGGCGTCGAGTGGGGTGCAGCAAGCGGGTAGGGGCGTCATGGGGCGGTATTTTGCCGAGTTGATGCACAAGAGGATAGCCCGCCGTGGTTCAGGTGAGGTTCAGAGCCTGTTCAGGGGGAGTTCAGGGGCGCCTGCGTAGTCTGGCCTCACAGCCAAACGCGTAATGAGGTAACACCATGACTGCGATCAAAAAGCTGATGTTGGCGTTAACCATGCTCAGTGCTACCGCTGGGGTTCAGGCCTCCGAGGGTGCCTTTGCTGCATTCGGCCGTGAGAAAACCAAGAAATCCAGCATCGTGATGCAGCGTGTCAGTATCGAAGACGTCGGCAGTCAGCCCGCGCCCTGGGGCCAGTCTCTGGGCCAGGCCACCCCGCAGCCGAGCTATCGCGCCGGCTATGAACACCTGACCGGCCAGTTCAACGGCATTAAACTGCGCCCGCAAGACCTGCAGGGCCGCTATGATATCCCTCTGTCGGACAGTTGATTTGCTTTGGAGAGCCTTATGAAATTGCTGGTGGTGGAAGATGAGGCGCTGCTGCGTCATCACCTGTTTACCCGCCTGACCGACAGCGGCCACGTGGTCGAAGCCGTGGCCAATGCCGAAGAGGCCCTGTACCAGACCGGTCAATTCAACCATGACCTGGCGATCATCGACCTGGGCCTGCCTGGCATGGGCGGCCTGGACCTGATCCGCCAACTGCGCAGCCAGGCCAAGACCTTTCCGATCCTGATCCTCACCGCGCGCGGCAACTGGCAGGACAAGGTCGAAGGCCTGGCCGCCGGTGCCGACGACTACGTGGTCAAGCCGTTCCAGTTCGAAGAGCTGGAGGCGCGGATGAACGCCTTGCTGCGCCGCTCCAGCGGGTTTACCCAGTCGACCATCGTCGCCGGGCCCTTGCTGCTGGACCTCAATCGCAAGCAAGCGTCCCTCGATGAACAGCCCCTGGCATTGACCGCCTATGAATATCGCATCCTCGAATACCTGATGCGCCATCACCAGCAGGTCGTCGCCAAGGACCGTCTGATGGAGCAGCTCTACCCCGACGACGATGAGCGCGATCCGAATGTGATTGAAGTGCTGGTCGGCCGCCTGCGCCGCAAGCTGGAAGGCCCGGCGGGGTTCAAGCCGATCGACACCGTGCGCGGCCTGGGCTACCTGTTCAATGAGCGCTGCCGTTGATTCGCTCGCTACGTGTGCGCTTGATGCTGGCGGCCGCCACCCTGGCCGTGCTGTTTATGCTGGGCCTGTTGCCCGCCATGCAGGGCGCGTTCAGCCTGGCATTGCAGGATTCCATCGAGCAGCGCCTGGCGTCGGACGTCACCACACTGATCTCCGCCGCGCGGGTGGAAAACAATCGCCTGCAGATGCCGGCGCAGTTGCCGGATGAACGCTTCAACCTCACCGATAGCCGGTTGCTCGGCTATATCTATGACCGCGAAGGCCACCTGGTGTGGCGTTCGCGGGCAACCCGGGACGAAAACATCAACTATAAGCCGCGCTATGACGGGCGCGGCAACGAGTTTGCGCGGATTCGCGAGGCCGACGGTCAGGAGTTCTTCGTCTACGACGTCGAGGTCAAGCTGCTTGGCGGCAAGAGTGCGGCGTTCAGTATCGTGGCCCTGCAACCGGTGCGCGAATACCAATTGACCCTCGAAGGCCTGCGCGAAAACCTTTACCTGGGCTTCGGCGCGGCACTTCTGGTACTGCTGACGTTGCTGTGGTTGGGCCTGACCTGGGGCCTGCAAGCCCTGCGGCGGTTGAGCCAGGAGCTTGACCAGATCGAAGGCGGTACCCGCGAAAGCCTCTCCGAACAACACCCTCGCGAATTGCTGCGTCTCACGGGCTCCCTTAACCGCCTGCTGCACAGCGAGCGCGAGCAGCGAACGCGTTACCGAGATTCCCTCGATGACCTGGCCCACAGCCTGAAAACGCCGCTCGCTGTGTTGCAAAGCGTGAGCGAAGACATGGCGCAACGCCCGGAAGATCGTGATCAGGCCTGGGTGCTGCAATCCCAGATCGAGCGCATGAGCCAGCAGATCAGCTACCAGTTGCAGCGTGCGAGCCTGCGCAAAAGCGGCCTGGTGCGCCATCAGGTGCGCCTGGAGCCGGTGTTGCAAAGCCTCTGCGATACCCTGGGCAAGGTCTACCGCGACAAGGCCGTCACGGCGGCCTTTGAGTTGCCGGACGAATGCGATGTACCGATCGAGAAGGGCGCCCTGCTTGAATTGCTCGGCAACCTGCTGGAAAACGCCTATCGGCTGTGCCTGAGTGAAGTGCGCATCAGCCTGGTTGAAAATCCTGAAGGCATTGAGTTGTGCATCGAGGACGACGGCCCCGGAGTGCCGCCGGACCAGCGTGCCCGGATTCTGCAACGGGGCGAGCGCTTGGACCGTCAGCATCCGGGGCAGGGGATCGGGTTGGCGGTGGTCAAGGACATCATAGAAAGCTACGGCGCGCGACTGACGCTGGGGGATTCACCGCTGGGTGGCGCGGCGTTCAAGATTCACTTTCCGTCTGTGTGATCTTTGGTGGCTGGGCTGGCCCTATCGGGGGCAAGCCCCCTCCCACAGTTTGAATTTATTCACGCATCAGACTTTGTAAACACAGTCAAAGGTGGGAGGGGGCTCGCCCCCGATGAGGCCCTCACAAACGACGCAGCGCTAACTCTCCTGCGCCCGATAGTCTCCCGGTGTCAGCCCCGTCCACTTCTTGAACGCCCGATGAAACGCCGACGGTTCGGAGAACCCCAACTGCTCGGCGATCTCCTGCAAGGACAGATCCGCCCGCCCCAGGTGGTAGATGGCGATGTCCCGCCGCAATTCATCCTTGAGCGCCTGAAAGCTGGTGCCTTCTTCGCGCAAATGTCGACGCAGGGTTTGCGGGCTGACGTGCAAGTGCCGAGCGACGGCTTCCAGGTCTGGCCAAGGCGGGCGGTCGCGGCTTAACAACCGGCGTAACTGGCTGCTCAAGCTGTCTCCTTCATCCGGGCGTGACAGCAGGTCGGCGGGGGAGCGCTCAAGGAAATGCTTGAGGGTGCGCTCGTCCTGCAACAGCGGCAGGCTCAGGTAGCGGGCGGGAAACACCAGGCTGCTGTGCGGGGCACCGAACACCTGGGCGCAGGGAAATAGCAGGTCATATTCAGCGGCGTGGGTCGGCATCGGGTAGCTGAACGTGGCCTGGTGCAAACGAATGCGCTGGCCGATCAGCCAACTGCCCAGGCGGTGCCAGATCACCAGCAGGCATTCGCTGAGGAAGTGATCCGGGTCCCACAGTTGAGAATCATCCAGGATCAAACGGGCCATTTCGCCTTCCCGTGTCAGATGCCAGCGCGGGCCTTGTGGGAATAGGCTGTAAAATAACAAGCCGCGCTCCAGAGCCTTCTCCAGGGTGCGGCAGTGGATCAGCGCATGGCACATCATGGCGAAGGTGCCGCGTTTGCTCGGCCCGTCGGCGAACCCCAGGTATTCATCGTCCAGTGCCAGCCAGAGCATTTGCAGCAGCCGGGTAAATTGCTCGGGTGCAATGCGGGCGCGGGGTTCGGTCAACAGTTCCGGGGTGATACCCAGCTGTTGCAACAGGCCCGAATAGTCGTAACCGGCTCGACGCGCACCGCCGAGGGCTGCCCGGGCGTAATGACTGGCGATGGTACGTTCACGCATGCGGGGCCCTCGTCCATGGAATGGCGGATGGTAGTCATCCCCTGGCAGGGCGACAAGGCGGATATCCGCCAAATTGTAGGACGGGATTGGGCGGTGCGGCGGAAATCCGCCAGCTGATTCGGCACTTTAGTGGGTGCTTTAAAATCCGCAGCCCTGATGTCTTAAGGCCCTCAGGGATTTTCAGCAAAGTGGCACGGCGTTTGCGATAAGGATTACAGCGCAGGCCTGGTCCTACAGGCTTCGCAAACAACAAATCCCTCCAGTGCAGGAGGGTTCGCAATTCAAGTGTCGTGGGCAATGGCGGATATTTGCCACACGGGACGATTGAGGAATTTTGCAATGACGACTCGTCAGCCAATCTACAAATCCCTGTATTTCCAGGTGATCGTTGCAATCGTTATCGGTATTTTGCTCGGTCATTTCTACCCGCAGACCGGTGTGGCGCTCAAGCCACTGGGTGACGGCTTCATCAAGCTGATCAAAATGGTCATTGCCCCGATCATCTTCTGCACCGTTGTCAGCGGCATCGCCGGCATGCAAAGCATGAAATCGGTCGGCAAAACCGGCGGCTATGCGCTGCTGTACTTCGAAATCGTTTCCACCATCGCACTGCTGATCGGCCTGATTGTGGTGAACGTTGTGCAACCGGGCGCCGGTATGCACATCGACGTAGCGACCCTGGACGCCTCCAAAGTCGCGGCCTACGTCACTGCCGGTAAAGACCAGAGCATCGTTGGCTTTATCCTTAATGTGATTCCTAACACCATCGTCGGCGCCTTCGCCAACGGCGACATCCTGCAAGTGCTGATGTTCTCGGTGATCTTCGGTTTCGCCCTGCATCGCCTGGGTGCCTACGGCAAGCCGGTGCTGGACTTCATCGATCGCTTCGCCCACGTGATGTTCAACATCATCAACATGATCATGAAGCTCGCGCCAATCGGTGCCCTGGGCGCCATGGCGTTCACCATCGGTGCCTACGGCGTAGGTTCCCTGGTGCAGTTGGGCCAGCTGATGATCTGCTTCTACATCACTTGCCTGCTGTTCGTGCTGGTGGTGCTGGGCGGTATCTGCCGCGCTCACGGTTTCAGCGTGATCAAACTGATCCGCTACATCCGTGAAGAGCTGTTGATCGTACTGGGTACTTCTTCCTCCGAGTCCGCACTGCCACGCATGCTGATCAAGATGGAGCGTCTGGGTGCAAAGAAATCCGTAGTAGGCCTGGTGATCCCGACCGGCTACTCCTTCAACCTCGACGGTACCTCGATCTACCTGACCATGGCTGCCGTGTTCATCGCTCAGGCGACTGACACCCACATGGACATCACCCACCAGATCACCCTGCTGCTGGTGCTGCTGCTGTCTTCCAAAGGCGCTGCTGGCGTGACTGGTAGCGGCTTCATCGTACTGGCTGCCACCCTGTCGGCTGTCGGCCACCTGCCGGTTGCCGGCCTGGCGCTGATCCTGGGTATCGACCGCTTCATGTCCGAAGCCCGTGCGCTGACCAACCTGGTAGGTAACGCCGTTGCCACCCTCGTTGTGGCCAAGTGGGTCAAGGAACTGGACACCGACCAACTGCAAAGCGAGTTGGCTTCCGGTGGTCGCGGTATCTCCGACACCCGTGAAGAAGATGACCTGGGCGTGGCCGAAGGCCCTGCACCGGTGATCAAGTAAGCCGCTGATGGCGTGAACCCACGCTGACAGCTATTCGCAAACGCCCCGACTGGTTCGGGGCGTTTGCGTTTGTGTGGGATTACTTTTTTGGAATATTTTGACTTACAGTCAATGACTCGATGAAATTCGCGCCACGCGGTACGTTCCAAACGCAGACTGGCAGGAGAAGTTATGGACAGCGTTGATTTAAATGTCCTGCGCAGCGTGCTCGAATGGCGCCGCGCCGGGCAGCAAGTGGTGTTGTATAGCGTTGTGCAGACGTGGGGCAGCGCGCCGCGTCCACCGGGCGCCATGTTGGCCTTGCGTGGTGACGGCGTGGTTATTGGGTCGGTATCCGGCGGTTGTATCGAGGACGACTTGATCGCCCGTTTGCAGGATGGCCGTCTGGCCCATGACGGGCCACCGGTGCAGTTGGTGACCTACGGTGTGACGCGCGATGAGGCGGCGCGTTTTGGCTTGCCGTGTGGCGGTACGCTGCGCCTCACCGAAGAGCGTGTGGACGATTGGGCATGGGTAACGGAGTTGCTCGCACGCTGTGAGGCCCATGAAATTGTCGCGCGCGAACTGGACCTTGCGACGGGCCGAGTGAGCCTGAGCAGTGCGAACAAGACCGATGTGGTCACCTTCGATGGCGAACGCCTGCGGGCTATCTATGGCCCGCGCTGGCGCCTGTTGTTGATCGGTGCCGGGCAACTGTCGCGCTACGTGGCGGAAATGGCGCGCCTGCTGGATTTCGAAGTACTGATATGCGATCCGCGTAGCGAGTTTGTCTACGGCTGGGAAGAGCAGCACGGCCGCTTCGTGCCGGGTATGCCTGATGAGGCGGTGCTGAATATCCAAACCGACGAGCGCACGGCCATTGTCTGCCTGACTCATGACCCGCGCCTTGACGATATGGCGTTGCTGACGGCGCTGAACTCCAGTGCCTTCTACATCGGCGCGCTGGGTTCGCGGGTCAATAGCCAGAAGCGTCGTGAGAACCTGGCTGCGTTGGGTTTGTCGACGGACGCGATTGCGCGTTTACATGGGCCGATTGGCCTGCATATCGGTAGCCATACGCCGGCGGAGATCGCCTTGTCGTTGATGGCGGAAATTGTCGCTATCAAGAACGGCGTGGCGCCGATGCAGAAAAAGCCCCTCCCGGTGGTTGCTGAGTAATGCTGACGGCGATTGTTTTGGCGGCGGGGCAGGGCAGCCGGTTCCGAGCCGAGGCGGGGGCTGACCAGGATAAGTTGCTGGCCGATTGCGTGGGCCGTGATGGCGTGATGCGTCCGGTGATCGAGCAGGTATTGGTGAATTTGCCGGATAGCCTGGTGGCGCGCTGGCTGGTGACCTCGCCGGATCGCACGGAGGTCATTCGGTTGGCCGAAGCGTACGGCTGCCAGGTCTTGCTGCTGCAGCCAGCCGGCATGGGTGAAAGCATCGCCGCAGCCGTCGCGGCCAGTGCGTCGGCGGATGGCTGGCTGGTGGTCTTGGGGGATATGCCGTTTATCCAATCATCGAGCATTGAACGAGTGATTGAAGTGCTGGAGGAGGATGGCATCAGCGTGCCGGTGCAGGCGGGTGAATATGGGCATCCGGTGGCCTTTGGTCGCGCTTTGGGTTCGGACTTGATGGCGCTGACCGGTGATCGTGGAGGCAAGCCATTGTTCGCACGTGCCAGGGTTCGGGAAGTGCAGGTGGAGGATGCGGGGGTTCTGTGGGATGTAGATCTGCCGAAACGGTTGAGTTTTAGCGCGGACTAAATTTGATCTTCGCTGTTATCGGCATAAAAAAGCCCCGCCTGATCACTCAGGCGGGGCTTTTAGTGGCTGATGGAATCAGGCGAGGGGTTTAGGCTCGTGTTCTTCTTCCAGGGCCTTGTGCTCTACCACTTCTTCAGCAGCAGCATGCTCAACCACGGTTTCAGCAACCGGGGCTGGCGCCTCGACAGCTTCGACTACGGCTGGGGCGGCAGCAGCAGCAGCGGCGGCAGCTGCCTCAGCTTCCTTGCGACGACGACGCACTTCACGTGGGTCGTTCGGCGCACGGCCGTTTTCGGTCAGGGCGCTGGCCGGTGCGGCTTCTACCACTGGTGCTTCGACTTCGGCTACCACCGGTGCTTCAACAACCACTGGTGCAGCCTCGACAGCTGGCGCAGGCTCGGCAACCACTGCTTCGGCAACCGGCGCAGGCGCTTCTTCTACCACGGGGGCAGGCGCTGGTGCTTCAACCGGGGCGGCAGGTTCGGCAGTCCACTGGAAGGCGGTCTGTTCTTCGCGAACTTCACGCACTGCCGGGGCAGCTTCTTCGACAGCCGGCGCTTCAGCAGCGGCTTCAACCACTGGCTGAGGCTCAACAACCGGAGCGGGTTCTACCGCAATCACTTCGGTTTCTGGCTGGGCGTCGTGGGTCGGTGCCACTTCCACTTCCGGAACCACTGGGGCTTCGATAGGGGTAGTTGCTTCAACGACTGGTGCTTCAACCACTGGGGTCTCGGCAACTGGCGTTTCAACGGCAGTGGTTTCTTCGACAGCGGCAGTCGCGCGTTCAGCCTGTTCGTTAGCCTGGGCTTCAGCAGGTGCGCTGATCACAGAGCTGGCAACCGCTGCGGTAACGGCCAGGCCGGCAGCCAGTTCGGCAGCGGTCGGTTCGTTGGTGGCGCCTTCTGCGTTCTCGCCGGCCTCTTCCGAGCCTTCGATCACATTGCCATTGGCATCACGCTGACGCTCACGACGGTTGCTGCGACGACGCTGGCCACGGGAGCGGCGGCGTGGACGATCGCCTTCGGCGTTGTCCTGGCCGTCTTCCTGCAGTTGCTCTTCGCCGGTCAGTACTTCTTCTTCGCTGGCTGCAGCGGCTTGCTCGGCACGTGGTTGACGCTCTTCACGCGGTGGGCGCGGCTGGCGCTCTTCACGTGGCGCACGCTCTTCGCGCGGCTGGCGAGCCGGACGCTCTTCAGCGGCAGTGGCTGCAGCACCTGCAACGGCAGGGGCGGCATCCAGTGGCTCGCGCAGTTCACGCACACGTTCTTCACGCTCGCCACGCGGCTTGCGATCTTCACGCGGAGCGCGTGGGGTACGTGGTGCGCGCTCTTCACGCGGTGCACGTTCTTCACGGGCCACGGCCGGGGTTTCTTCACGCGCTTCGCGAGGTGCACGCTCTTCACGTGGTGCGCGCTCTTCGCGAGGCGCACGTTCTTCACGCGGCTTGCGCTCTTCGTCACGGCGACCGTTGCGGTTACGGCTCTGCTGGCGACCGTTACGACGTTCTTCGTTACGCGCCGGGCGTTCGGTTGCAGGTTTTTCAACCACAACCGGTGCCGCAGGCTCTTCCTTGGTGGCGAACAGGCTGACCAGCGACTTCACCAGGCCCTTGAACAGGCTTGGCTCAGGCAGGGCGGCCGGTGCGGCAACCGGGGCGGCGGTTTCAACCGGAACCGGTGCGTTGGCACGGGCCGGCGCGGTCTTCACGGCAGCTTCCTGGCGCACCAGGGTGCGGGTCGCGGCGGCTGGCTGGACTTCTTCCACTTCGGCAGCGGCAGCAGCGATTTCGTAGCTGGTCTGGCCGCTGTGGGCTTCCGGGCTGTCATCACGCAGGCGCTGCACTTCGAAGTGCGGGGTCTCGAGGTGATCGTTCGGCAGGATCACGATACGGGCACGGGTGCGCAGTTCGATCTTGGTGATCGAGTTACGTTTTTCGTTGAGCAGGAAAGCGGCAACCGGGATCGGCACTTGTGCGCGGACTTCGGCGGTGCGGTCTTTCAGGGCTTCTTCTTCGATCAGGCGCAGGATCGCCAGGGACAGCGATTCAACGTCACGGATGATGCCGGTGCCGTTGCAACGCGGGCAGACGATGCCGCTGCTCTCGCCCAGGGATGGACGCAGGCGCTGACGGGACATTTCCAGCAGGCCGAAGCGTGAGATGCGCCCGACCTGTACGCGGGCACGGTCGGCTTCCAGGCATTCGCGGACTTTCTCTTCCACGGCGCGCTGGTTCTTGGCTGGGGTCATGTCGATGAAGTCGATCACGATCAGGCCGCCGATGTCACGCAGGCGCAGCTGGCGGGCGATTTCTTCAGCCGCCTCCAGGTTGGTCTGCAGGGCGGTTTCTTCGATGTCGCTACCCTTCGTGGCACGCGCCGAGTTGATGTCGATGGACACCAGGGCTTCGGTCGGGTCGATCACGATGGAGCCGCCGGAAGGCAGTTCGACGACACGCTGGAAAGCGGTTTCGATCTGGCTTTCGATCTGGAAACGGTTGAACAGCGGTACGCTGTCTTCGTACAGCTTGATCTTGCTGGCGTACTGCGGCATCACCTGGCGGATGAAGGTCAGGGCTTCGTCCTGGGCTTCAACGCTGTCGATCAGCACTTCGCCGATGTCCTGGCGCAGGTAATCGCGGATGGCGCGGATGATCACGTTGCTTTCCTGGTAGATGAGGAACGGCGCGGAACGATCCAGGGAGGCTTCTTTGATGGCGGTCCACAGTTGCAGCAGGTAGTCGAGGTCCCACTGCATTTCTTCGCTGCTGCGGCCCAGGCCGGCAGTACGCACGATCAGGCCCATGTCGGCCGGTGCGATCAGGCCGTTCAGCGCTTCACGCAGTTCGTTGCGCTCTTCGCCTTCGATGCGACGGGAGATGCCGCCGGCACGTGGGTTGTTCGGCATCAGCACGAGGTAACGGCCGGCCAGGCTGATGAAGGTGGTCAGGGCGGCGCCCTTGTTGCCACGTTCTTCTTTTTCGACCTGAACGATGACTTCCTGGCCTTCGCTCAGGACGTCCTTGATGTTCACGCGGCCTTCGGGGGCTTTCTTGAAGTACTCGCGGGAGATTTCTTTGAGGGGCAGGAAGCCGTGGCGCTCGGAGCCGAAATCGACAAAGGCAGCCTCAAGGCTTGGTTCGATGCGAGTAATACGGCCTTTATAGATGTTGGCCTTCTTTTGCTCGCGTGCACCGGACTCAATGTCCAGGTCGTAGAGGCGTTGGCCATCTACCAGTGCAACACGCAACTCTTCGGGTTGAGTTGCGTTAATCAGCATTCTTTTCATGTTGTACCGTCGGTTTCCGGGCTGCCGGAAACGGCGTTCGGCACACACGACTTCTCACGGTCGGTGTCAGGTGCGTCAAGAGTGGTTGGCCACTCCAGTGTCCAGCAAAATCGGCCAATTGGGCCGGTATCGCGACGGACGCGTCCTGCTTGTTAGCGGTGGTGACAAAGGCACCACTTCAACAAAAGCTAAGGTCAGGAGGAGGAATCAACCGGCGACTGTGGACGAGATGAAGCGTCTAAATATAAGCCTAGTGCTACACGGTCCGACGGTTGTGCATCTCCACCCTACACGTATCCCTGATAATTCGGGTGCTGCCGCGCGCAGAATCCGCAGCGGGTTGGCATTTACCGTGTTCTCCAATGGGGAGTCCACGCTCATGGCTAAACAAGACTGAGTGTGGGCGACTGCGCTCCCACTCAGCTCTTAACAGGCGTTGTTTCCGAAGCATTCGCCGTGGTCCGGCTCAAGACTGACTGCACTTTGTGAACTGGCCGTAAATATCGGCGCAGAACGCGAGTATTCACTCTGCTTTCTGCACTCGCTTCAGGCCTCATGTCACCTGCGCTTGTTACAATCTCAAGCCTTCCAGGGTGGCGAACGCCCCGTAGGACGGCCTCGCGTCCTGATGAATTGCGATGGTCAGGGCCGGCAGTTTGCCGCTAGTCCTCTGTCCAGGCCGCTTTTGGCGGCGTTCGCGACTATAGCAGCAATGATTAAGTGCTTCAATTCCATAAAAAATTGTTATCATCGCCGCCATGACGACTACCGCCCCCCAGACCCCCAGCGTCCAGCTGCTTGAGGTCTCGCCGGAATATGCCGGCCAACGCATCGATAATTTTCTCCTGGCCAGGCTCAAGGGTGTGCCCAAGACCTTGATCTACCGCATCTTGCGCAAAGGCGAAGTGCGCGTGAACAAGGGGCGCATCAAGCCTGAGTACAAGTTGCAGGCGGGCGATATTGTCCGTGTGCCGCCGGTGCGCGTGCCTGAGCGCGACGAACCTGTGCCCCTGGCCCAGGGCCTGTTGCAGCGCCTTGAGGCGTCGATTGTCTTCGAAGACAACAAGCTGATCGTGATCAACAAGCCTTGCGGTATTGCGGTTCACGGTGGCAGCGGCCTGAATTTCGGCGTGATCGAAGCCTTCCGTCAGTTGCGCCCGGATTGCAAGGAGCTGGAGCTGGTCCACCGCCTGGACCGCGACACCTCCGGCCTGTTGATGATCGCCAAGAAACGCAGCATGTTGCGCCACCTGCACACCGCCCTGCGCGGCGATGGCGTGGATAAGCGCTATATGGCGCTGGTGCGCGGCAACTGGGCCAGCTCTATCAAGAGCGTCCGTGCGCCGCTGCAGAAGAGCAACCTGCGCTCCGGCGAGCGCATGGTCGAAGTGGACGAGGAGGGCAAAGAAGCCCTCACCCTGTTCAAGGTACTGCGTCGCTTCGGCGACTTCGCCACCCTGGTCGAGGCCAAGCCGGTGACGGGGCGTACCCACCAGATTCGCGTGCACACCCTGCATGCGGGCCACTGCATTGCTGGCGATACCAAGTACGGTGATGAAGGTTTCTCCAAGGAAATCCGCGACCTGGGCGGCAAGCGCCTGTTCCTGCACGCCTACATGCTCACCGTGCCGCTGCCTGACGGCGGCGAGCTGAAGCTGCAGGCGCCGGTCGATGAGATGTGGGCCAAGACCGTGGAGCGCTTGAGTGTCGCACCTTGACTATAAGCTGCTGATTTTCGATTGGGACGGCACCCTGTGTAATTCCATTGGTCGGATTGTCGAGTCGATGCACAGGGCTTCGACCCGCTCGGGCTTTGAGTTGTGCACTGACCTGCAGGTCAAGGGCATTATCGGCCTGGGCTTGCCTGAGGCGATCCGTACCTTGTATCCCCAGATCAGCGACGCTGAGCTGGTGACGTTCCGCGACCATTACGCGGATCACTACATTGCACTGGAAGCCACGCCTTCGCCGTTGTTCGACGGTGTGCTGCAGTCTCTGGAGGCTTTTCGCGCCCAGGGCTATCACCTGGCCGTCGCCACCGGCAAGGCCCGTCGTGGGCTGGACCGGGTGCTCAAAGCGCACGATTTTGAAGATTATTTCGACATCACCCGCGCCGCGGATGAAACCGCCAGCAAACCTCACCCTCTGATGCTGGAGCAGATCCTTGCCCATTGCGGCGTTTCGCCGCGACAGGCACTGATGGTGGGCGATGCCTCCTTCGACCTGATGATGGCGCGCAACGCCGGTGTGGACAGCGTGGCCGTCAGCTATGGTGCCCAGTCCGCTGAGGCGTTGCAGCAATACGAGCCTAGGGTCACGATTGATCATTTTTCTAAATTGCAGGCCTGGCTCGGTCGGGCTCAATAAGTCTTTGCTGGGGTTGATGGCATGAGTGACGAGTGGAAAGCGCCTGAAAAGGCTGAAAGCGGTGACGACAAGAGCTGGAAACTGCTGGAGAAGACGCTCCTGGCTGGCGTCCAGGAGCAGCGTCGTGCGCGGCGCTGGGGGATTTTCTTCAAGTTGCTGACCTTCACTTACCTATTGCTCATGCTGGCGCTGTTCAGCCCGCTGATGGACATGGAAAAGAGTGCGACCCGTGGCGCCAACTACACCGCATTGATCGAAGTGCGTGGGGTGATTGCCGACAAGGAACCTGCCAGCGCCGACAATATCGTCAGCAGCCTGCGTGCTGCGTTTGAAGACCCCAAGGTCAAGGGCGTGATCCTGCGCATCAACAGCCCAGGCGGCAGTCCGGTGCAATCGGGTTATGTGTATGACGAGATTCGCCGCCTGCGTGGCCTGCACCCGGATATCAAGCTGTACGCGGTGATTTCCGACCTGGGGGCCTCGGGCGCGTATTACATTGCCAGTGCCGCTGACCAGATCTACGCCGACAAGGCCAGCCTGGTGGGCTCCATTGGTGTGACCGCGGCCGGTTACGGGTTTGTTGGCACTATGGAGAAGCTGGGTGTTGAGCGCCGCACCTACACCTCGGGCGAGCACAAGTCGTTCCTTGATCCGTTCCAGCCGCAAAAGGCCGATGAAACCCAGTTTTGGCAGGGGGTGCTCGATACCACCCATCGCCAGTTCATCGCCAGCGTGAAGCAGGGGCGTGGGGATCGCCTGAAGGATAAAGAGCATCCGGAGTTGTTCTCCGGGTTGGTGTGGTCGGGCGAGCAAGCATTGCCGCTGGGGCTGATCGATGGCTTGGGCAGTGCCAGCCTGGTGGCGCGGGATGTGATTGGCGAGAAAGAGCTGGTGGACTTCACCGTTGAAGAGTCGCCGTTTGATCGTTTCTCCAAGAAGCTCGGTGCCAGCGTGGCTGAGAAGCTGGCGCTGTATATGGGCTTCCAGGGCCCGACGCTGCGCTAATATCTCAAGTCTGTCGTAGATCAAAATGTGGGAGGGGCGGTGCGACGATTCGACTTGCCCCCTCCCACATTTGGTTTAGCGGTGTTCTTAAGGGATTTGCACGCCTTCGCTGAGTAGCATGTCCACCAAGCGAATCAGCGGTAAGCCGACGAGGCTGGTCGCGTCCGGCCCTTCGGTGCTCTGGAAGAGGCTCACGCCCAGCCCTTCCGCCTTGAAGCTGCCCGCGCAGTCATACGGCTGCTCTATACGCAGGTAGCGCTCGATGCGCGCTGCATCCAGCTCGCGCATTTGCACAGTGAAAGGCACGCAGTCCACCTGGCAGTGCCCGGTCTCGCTGTTCAGCAGGGCCAGGCCGGTGAGGAAGCTGACACGCTTGCCACTGGCGGCCAATAACTGCTCGCGCGCATTTTCGAACGTGTGGGGCTTGCCGATGATACGGCCTTCCAGCGCGGCGACCTGGTCTGAGCCGATGATCAGGTGTCCTGGGTGGCTGGCGGCGAGGGCGCGGGCCTTTGCTTCGGCCAAGCGCTTGACCAGCTCGATGGCAGACTCATTTGCAGCGTGGCTTTCGTCGATATCCGGCGAGCTGCAGATGAATGGCAGGTGCAGGCGACTGAGCAATTCCCGGCGATAAACCGAGCTGGAAGCGAGTAATAAAGGCAGCATATACGTCTCCTCAAGGCGGCCGCCGATTCTAGCGGGGCGACCGGCCGACGCACAGGGCTGAATTTCCTTTGACATGGCTGGGTGCATCCCTATAATGCTGCGCCTATGTTGAATGACCCGATTCCACCTCACGTTGACCCGCGCAAATTGGCTGATCGTGGCACTTCCCTTCAAGGTGAGTTGCTGCTGGCCGATTTGGAGAGACTCTGCGACCCGCTTTCCGACACTGTCGGTACGGTGCAGGCCAAATTCGTTTTTGAACGAGATGAACGTAAATCTGTGGTAATTCACAGCTTTATCGACACCGAGGTCAAAATGGTTTGCCAGCGTTGTCTTGAGCTGGTCACCCTGCCGATTCACAGCGAGTGCAGTTATGCTGTGGTAAAGGAGGGTGCGAATACCCAGTCGTTGCCGAAAGGTTATGACGTGCTGGAACTGGGCGAAGATCCTTTGGATCTGCATGCACTGATCGAGGAGGAGCTTCTGCTCGCCTTGCCCATTGTGCCTGCTCATCATCCGGAAGAATGCCAGCAGCCGGCGGGTCTCGATGACGAGTCCGAACCGAGCGAGGACGAGGTAACGCGGTCCAACCCGTTCAGTGTATTGGCGCAGTTAAAGCGTGACCCAAACGTTTAGGAGTTAATCAATTATGGCTGTTCAGCAGAACAAAAAATCCCGCTCTGCCCGTGACATGCGTCGTTCGCACGACGCCCTGACGGCAAGCACTCTGTCTGTAGAAAAAACTACCGGTGAAATTCACCTGCGTCACCACGTATCGCCAGAAGGCGTATACCGTGGCCGTAAAGTGATCGACAAGGGCGCTGACGAGTAATCACTTGTCTGCTCAAGTCATCGCGATTGACGCAATGGGCGGGGACTTCGGTCCCCGCAGCATTGTTCAGGCCTGCATTGCCAGCCTGTCTGCTACGCCCTCGCTGCACCTGACCCTCGTCGGTCAACCCTCTCTCCTTGAAGAACTGATTGCCAGCCATCCGGCGGTGGATCGCGCGCGCCTGACTGTTACGCCAGCCAGCGAAACCATCACCATGGATGAAAAGCCGGCGACGGCCCTGCGCGGCAAGCCTGACTCTTCGATGCGGGTGGCCTTGGAGCTGCTGCGTGATGGCAAGGTGCAAGCCTGTGTCAGCGCCGGCAACACCGGTGCACTGATGGCGTTGTCGCGGCATGTGCTCAAGACGCTGCCGGGAATTGACCGGCCGGCGATGGTGGCGGCGATTCCGACGCAGAAAGGCTATTGCCAGTTGCTCGACCTGGGCGCGAATGTGGATTGCAGTGCCGAGCACCTGTTCCAGTTCGCCGTGATGGGCTCTGTGGCCGCCGAAGCGCTGGGCGTGGCTCGTCCGCGCGTGGCCTTGCTGAATATCGGTACCGAAGACATCAAGGGCAACCAGCAGGTCAAGCTTGCCGCGACCTTGTTGCAAGGTGCGCGAGGTCTGAACTACATCGGCTTTGTCGAGGGTGATGGTTTGTACCGTGGCGAAGCGGATGTGGTGGTGTGTGATGGGTTTGTCGGCAATATCCTGCTTAAATCCAGCGAAGGCCTGGCGACCATGATCGCCACGCGCATCGAAGCGTTGTTCAAGCAAAGCCTGGCGTCGCGCCTGGTGGGGGCATTGGCGCTGCCGTTGATGCGTCGCCTACAGGCCGATCTGGCGCCAGCGCGGCATAATGGCGCGAGCTTTCTCGGGTTGCAGGGCATTGTGGTGAAAAGCCACGGTTCCGCAGGCGTCGAAGGCTTCCAGAGTGCGATTGCGCGGGCCTTGATCGAGATCCAGGAGAACCTGCCGCAACGCTTGCACGGACGTCTTGAGGATCTGTTGCCTTAGGCGAATTGGCCTGGGAATGCTTAAATGTGACCGGCCAGTTCAATTGACCATCCAATCTGTCAGTTTCGTGCGCTCCCACCGAGGAGCGACCATTTCCGACGACCAGATCATTAGGGGCTTGTTACATGTCTACATCCCTCGCATTCGTCTTTCCAGGGCAGGGTTCGCAGTCCCTCGGCATGTTGGCCGAGTTGGGCGCGCAATACCCGCTGATCCTGGACACGTTCAAGGAAGCTTCCGAGGCCCTGGGTTACGACCTGTGGGCGCTGACCCAGCAGGGGCCGGAAGAGCAGCTCAATCAAACCGATAAAACCCAGCCAGCCATCCTGACCGCTTCAATCGCCCTGTGGCGCTTGTGGTTGGCCGAAGGCGGTGCGCGTCCGGCGTTCGTGGCCGGTCATAGCCTGGGCGAATACAGCGCCCTGGTGGCGGCGGGCAGCCTGACCCTTGCTGAAGCGGTCAAGCTGGTCGAGCGTCGTGGACAACTGATGCAGGAAGCCGTTCCGGCCGGGCAGGGCGGGATGGCCGCTATCCTGGGGCTGGACGATGCTGTCGTAATCGAAGCCTGTGCCGAAGCGGCCCAGGGTGAAGTGGTGAGCGCGGTAAACTTCAACTCCCCAGGCCAGGTGGTGATCGCCGGTGCCAAGGCGGCCGTCGAGCGTGCCATCGAGGGCTGCAAGGCACGTGGTGCCAAGCGTGCATTGCCGTTGCCGGTGAGCGTGCCGTCGCACTGCGAGCTGATGCGCCCGGCTGCCGAGCGTTTTGCCGAGTCCATCGCGGCCATCAACTGGCAGGCGCCGCAGATCCCGCTGGTGCAGAACGTCAGCGCGGCCGTGGCCGTCGACCTCGACACCCTCAAGCGCGACCTGCTGGAGCAACTCTACAAGCCTGTGCGATGGGTCGAGTCGGTCCAGACCCTGGCCGCCAATGGCGCCACCGAGCTGGTCGAGTGCGGCCCGGGCAAAGTCCTGGCCGGCCTGAACAAGCGCTGCGCCGACGGCGTGTCGACTGCCAACCTCAATACCCCGGATGCCTTCGCTGCCGCTCGTGCGGCGCTGGCCTGATCCCCGAACTTAGGAGAAGCCTGCATGAGTCTGCAAGGTAAAGTTGCACTGGTTACCGGCGCGAGCCGTGGCATTGGCCAGGCCATCGCCCTGGAGCTGGGTCGTCAGGGCGCCGTCGTGATTGGCACCGCCACTTCCGCCTCGGGCGCCGAGCGTATCGCCGCGACCCTGAAGGAAAACGGCGTACAAGGCACCGGCCTTGAGCTGAACGTGACCAGCGATGAGTCCGTGGCTGCCGTCTTGGCCGAGATCACCGCACAGTTCGGAGCCCCGGCAATTCTGGTGAATAACGCTGGTATCACCCGCGATAACCTGATGATGCGCATGAAAGACGACGAGTGGTACGACGTGGTCGATACCAATCTGAACAGTCTGTTTCGCCTGTCCAGGGGTGTTTTGCGCGGCATGACCAAGGCGCGCTGGGGTCGAATTATCAATATTGGCTCCGTAGTGGGTGCCATGGGCAACGCAGGCCAAGTAAACTATGCAGCCGCCAAGGCCGGTCTGGAAGGTTTCAGCCGTGCATTGGCGCGTGAGGTCGGCTCGCGGTCGATTACGGTCAATTCGGTGGCCCCAGGGTTCATCGACACCGATATGACCCGCGAACTGCCGGAAGCACAGCGTGAAGCGTTGCTGACGCAGATTCCGCTGGGCCGTCTGGGCCAGGCTCAAGAGATCGCGAATGTGGTCACTTTCCTGGCATCCGACGGTGCGGCATACGTGACTGGGGCTACAATCCCGGTGAACGGCGGGATGTACATGAGTTAAATTGTGACGGATCGCTTCAAAAAAATGTCATACGAGCTGTCTAAAATCCGTTATAAAGCTGCAACTTAATTTATAGGCAGGTGGCAAACCGGGTACAGGGTGAAGCTTTCAGTTGAAAAGCTGAAAAGGCTTTCTATACACTTACCCACTGGCCAGCTGCCTGAATTTGTCCATTAGGAGTTAAACAAGGTATGAGCACCATCGAAGAGCGCGTCAAGAAAATCGTTGCCGAGCAACTGGGCGTCAAAGAAGAAGAAGTGGTCAACACTGCTTCCTTCGTAGAAGACCTGGGTGCCGATTCCCTTGACACCGTTGAGCTGGTGATGGCTCTGGAAGAGGAATTCGAGACCGAAATCCCGGACGAAGAAGCTGAAAAAATCACTACTGTTCAAGCTGCTATCGACTACGTTACGAACCACCAGGCGTAATAGTTTGTAGTCGTCGCCTGCTGTTAGGGAAAAACCGCACTGCTGTAACGGCGTGCGGTTTTTTCTTTAGCGCTGATGAAAAGTAAGCTCTGAAGCAAAGTGTCGTCATTAGAAAAAGGAGAGTGCTGTGTCGCGTAGACGCGTCGTAGTCACCGGTATGGGTATGTTGTCGCCACTGGGTACGGATGTGCCGAGCAGTTGGCAGGGCATTCTGGCTGGCCGCAGTGGTATTGGTCTGATCGAACATACGGACCTTTCTGCCTATTCCACCCGTTTTGGCGGCTCGGTAAAGGGGTTCAATGTCGAGGAATATCTCTCGATCAAAGAGTCCCGCAAGCTCGACCTGTTCATTCAATACGGCCTGGCAGCCGGTTTTCAGGCAGTGCGTAACGCTGGCCTGGAAGTGACCGACGCCAACCGTGAGCGCATCGGCGTGGCCATGGGTTCGGGTATTGGCGGTTTGACCAATATCGAAGAAACCAGCCGCACGCTGCACGAATCCGGGCCCCGTCGAATTTCACCGTTCTTCGTGCCTGGCTCGATCATCAATATGATTTCCGGTTTCCTGTCCATCCACTTGGGTGCGCAGGGGCCTAACTACGCCATTGCTACGGCGTGCACCACGGGTACCCACTGCATCGGTATGGCGGCGCGTAACATCGCCTATGACGAAGCCGACGTGATGATCGCCGGTGGTGCTGAGATGGCGGCCTGCGGCCTGGGGATGGGCGGCTTTGGCGCCTCCCGTGCACTGTCGACCCGCAATGACGAGCCGACCCGTGCCAGCCGCCCGTGGGACAAAGGCCGTGACGGCTTTGTACTGGCCGACGGTGCCGGTGCCCTGGTACTCGAAGAGTTGGAGCACGCCAAGGCGCGTGGTGCCACCATCTATGCCGAGTTGATCGGGTTTGGCATGAGCGGCGACGCCTATCACATGACCTCGCCACCGTCCGACGGTGCCGGCGCTGCGCGTTGCATCACCAACGCCTTGCGCGATGCCAAGGTCAATGCAGACCAGGTGCAATACATCAATGCCCATGGCACCTCGACCCCGACTGGCGATTTGGCGGAAGCCGAAGCCATCAAGTCGGTGTTCGGCGAGCACGCCTACAAGCTGGCGGTCAGCTCCACCAAGTCCATGACCGGCCACCTGTTGGGTGCGGCGGGCGCGGTAGAAGCGATCTTCAGTGTGATGGCCATCAAGGACCAGGTCGCTCCGCCGACCATCAACCTCGATGAGCCGGACGAAGGCTGCGACCTGAACTTCGTGCCGCATGAGCCGCAACAGATGCCGATCGACGTTGCGATCTCCAACTCGTTCGGCTTCGGTGGCACCAACGGTTCCCTGGTGTTCCGCCGGTTCGCCGAGTGATGCACAGCTGGGTCGACGGTCAGCCAGCGGACAGCGTGCCCCTGAAAGATCGCGGCCTGGCGTACGGTGACGGCCTGTTCGAGACCGTCGCCGTCAAGGCCGGGCAGCCCGTGCTGCTTGACCGTCACCTGCAACGCCTTGATGAGGGCTGCAGGCGCCTCGCTTTCGTTGTGGATCAAGTGCTGGTCCGCAGCGAAGTGCAGGCCTATGCCGCCGCTCTCGGCGACGGTGTCCTCAAGTTGATCCTCACCCGCGGCGACAGCCTGCGCGGTTACGGCATCAACCCCGAGGCCCCTGTGCGTCGTATCTTGCAGGGCAGTCCGCCTGCTACCTATCCCCAGGCCCATGGAACCGACGGTGTTCGTCTGTTTGCGTGTGCCACCCGCTTGGCCGAGCAGCCGCTGCTGGCCGGTCTCAAGCACCTCAATCGCCTCGAACAGGTGCTCGCCCGTGCTGAATGGCAGGATGCCGAACATGCCGAAGGTTTGATGCTGGATATGTCCGGGCGTGTCATTGAGGGCGTATTCAGCAACCTGTTCCTGGTGCGTAACGGCTTGTTACTAACCGCTGATCTGAATCGTTGCGGCGTTGAAGGCGTCATGCGCGCCGAGATCCTGGCGCAGGCGCAAGCCCTGGGCGTCCCGGTGGCTGTGGCCGACATCAGTCTCGAGCAATTGCGCGAGGCCGACGAAGTCTTCGTATGCAACAGCGTTTATGGCATTTGGCCGGTGCGTGGATGCGCTGCGATGAGCTGGTCGGTTGGGCCGCTCACCCGTAAACTGCAGGGCATTGTTCGCGCGCTATTGGATATTTGAGTTGATACGAAAACTGGTTGTACTGCTGCTGATCGGTCTGTTCTCGGCGGCTTTGCTGTTGGGGTTTTCCGCATGGAAATACGACGCTGCCTTGAAGCAGCCGTTGAATCTGACCCAGGAGCAATTGCTCGATGTTCCGGCAGGGGCGACGCCCACCGGGACCTTCAATCGCCTGGAAGCCGATGGCGTGCTCGACGGCGCGTTCTGGTTGCGCCTGTATTGGCGCTTCAACCTCGACGGCCAACCGCTGCACAGCGGTGAATACCGCATGACCCCCGGCATGACCGCCGAAGGCCTGATCGGCCTGTGGCAGCGCGGCGAAGTGGTGCAATACAGCCTGACGCTGGTGGAGGGCTGGAATTTCCGTCAGGTGCGTTCGGCACTGGCCAAGCATGAAAAGATCGTGCAGACCCTGTCGGGCCTGAGTGACAGTGAAGTGATGGACAAGCTCGGCCATCCCGGCGTGTTCCCCGAAGGGCGGTTCTTCCCGGATACCTACCGCTTCGTGCGCGGCATGACCGATGTCGAGTTCCTGAAGAAAGCCTATAACCGCCTGGATGATGTGCTCGCCCAGGAGTGGAGCAAGCGCGCTGCCGATGCGCCCTATACCGACCCCTATCAAGCCTTGATCATGGCCTCCCTGGTGGAGAAAGAGACCGGTGTGCCGGAAGAGCGCGGGCAGATCGCCGGGGTATTCGTGCGCCGCCTGAAGATCGGCATGCTGCTGCAGACCGACCCGACCGTGATCTACGGGCTGGGCGAGCGCTATAACGGCAAGTTGACCCGTGCGCACCTCAAGGAAGCCAACCCCTACAACACCTACATGGTTGCCGGTCTGCCGCCGACACCCATCGCCATGGTCGGCCGCGAGGCGATCCATGCCGCGTTGAACCCGGTGCCGGGCAGCAGCCTGTATTTCGTCGCCCGTGGCGACGGTAGCCATATTTTCTCCGATGACCTGGGTGCGCATAATGCCGCCGTGCGTGAGTTCCAGCTCAAGCGCCGTGCCGATTACCGCTCAAGCCCGGCACCGATGGTCAAACCGCCGGAAGACGTAACGCCGCCTGCTGATGCACCCGCCGAGCCCGCGTCGGATGCCGCCGCGCCGCAAAGCCCGCAATGACTCTGACTAAGGACTGCCTGTGACTGGCTTGTTTATTACCCTGGAAGGCCCCGAAGGCGCCGGCAAAAGCACCAACCGCGATTACCTGGCCGGGCGCTTGCGCGCTGAAGGTGTCGAGGTGGTGTTGACCCGTGAGCCCGGCGGTACGCCACTGGCCGAGCGCATCCGTGAAGTGTTGCTGGCCCCAGGCGAAGAACAGATGAACCCGGACACCGAGCTCCTGCTGGTGTTCGCTGCCCGTGCCCAGCACCTGGCCGAGGTGATTCGCCCGGCCCTGGCCCGTGGTGCCGTGGTGATCTGCGACCGTTTCACCGATTCCACTTATGCCTACCAGGGCGGTGGCCGAGGCTTGTCCCTGGCGCGTATCGCTACCCTTGAGACCTTTGTGCAAGGAGACTTGCGCCCTGACCTGACCGTGCTGTTCGACCTGCCGGTGGAAGTGGGCATGGCCCGCGCGAGCGCCCGTGGGCGTCTCGATCGTTTCGAACTGGAAGGCCAGGGGTTTTTCGATGCTGTGCGCAGCGCGTTCCTCAAGCGCGCCGAGGCTGAACCGGCGCGCTACCACCTGCTGGACGCGGCCCAGCCATTGACGCAAGTGCAGCAGGCCATCGACGCCCTGTTGCCCAAGCTGTTGGAGCGCGCCCGTGGCTGAAGCCTACCCATGGCAGGACAGTCTCTGGCAGCAGTTGGCCGGACGCGCACAGCACGCCCATGCTTATCTGCTGCACGGGCCGATCGGTATTGGTAAACGTGATCTGGCTGAGCGACTCATGGCCAGTTTGCTGTGCCAGCGCCCGGTCAATCTTGAAGCCTGCGGCGAGTGCAAATCCTGCCTGTTGCTCAAGGCCGGCAGCCACCCGGACAATTACCTGCTCGAACCCGAGGAAGCCGATAAGGCGATCAAGGTCGACCAGGTGCGTGACCTCGTCAGTTTCGTGGTGCAGACCGCGCAGATGGGCGGGCGCAAAGTCGTATTGATCGAGCCGGTGGAGGCGATGAACATCAACGCCGCCAATGCCTTGCTCAAGAGCCTGGAGGAACCCTCCGGCGACACGGTGTTGTTGCTGGTGAGTCACCAGTCCAGCCGCTTGTTGCCGACCATTCGCAGCCGTTGCGTACAGCAGGCCTGCCCGTTGCCGAGCGAAGCCATGAGCCTGCAATGGCTGGCGAAGGCGCTGCCGGATTGCTCCGAAGTGGAACGGGTCGAGTTGCTGACCCTGGCGGCCGGTTCCCCGCTGGCGGCCGTCAAGCTGCAAGCCCAGGGCGTACGTGAGCAACGCGCCCTGGTTGTGGATGGGGTGAAAAAACTGCTCAAACAAGAGCTGTCCGCCACCCAGTTGGCCGAAAGTGCGTGGAAGGACATTCCCTTGCTGCTGCTGTTCGACTGGTTCTGTGATTGGTCGAGCCTGATCCTGCGCTACCAGTTGACCCAGGATGAAAACGGCCTGGGCTTGCCGGACATGCGCAAGGTGGTGCAATACCTCGCGCAGAAAAGTGCCCAGGACAAGGTACTGACTATCCAGGACTGGATCCTCGCCCAGCGCCAGAAGGTGCTCGGCAAGGCCAACCTCAACCGCGTGCTGTTGCTTGAAGCGCTGCTGGTGCAGTGGGTTGGCTTGCTCGGCCGGCGTTAATTTCCTTGGCCGACGGGTGTATCGTTGGCCAGACACTTTCCGTGACTTAAGTCGTAATTTCCTATGCTTGTAGATTCCCATTGCCACCTTGATCGCCTTGACCTCACCCAGCACGGCGGCTCCCTTGATGCTGCCCTCGACGCTGCACGCCAGCGTGGGGTAGGGCATTTCCTATGCATTGGCGTCAGCGCCGAAAATGCTGCCGACGTCAAAGCCCTGGCCGAGCGTTATGCCGATGTGGATTGCTCGGTGGGTATCCACCCGCTGGACCTCAAGCCCGGCGAAGCCCCGGCCCTCGACTGGCTGCTGGGCGAACTCAATCACCCGCGCGTGGTGGCCATTGGCGAAACCGGCCTGGACTACCATTACGAGCCGGAAGCCGCCGAGTTGCAGCAGGCTTCGTTTCGCCTGCATTTGCAGGCCGCCCGGCAAACCGGCAAACCGGTGATCGTCCACACCCGTGGCGCCCGTGCCGATACCCTTGCCCTGTTGCGCGAAGCCGCGTTGCCCCAGGCCGGCGTGTTGCATTGCTTTACCGAGGATTGGGACATGGCCAGGGCCGCACTCGACCTGGGTTTCTATATTTCCTTGTCGGGCATTGTCACGTTCCGCAATGCCGATGCCCTGCGCGACGTGGCGCGCCAGGTCCCGGCGGATCGCCTGCTGGTGGAAACCGATTCGCCGTACCTGGCGCCGATTCCCCATCGTGGCAAACCGAACCTGCCTGAATATGTACGGGATGTGGCGGATTACCTGGCCATGCTGCGCGGTGAGTCCTATGAGCGCTTTGCCGAGCAGACCACCGAAAACTTCAAGCGCCTCTTCCCTCTGGCCCATGTAGTTGCCTGACACGACTGAATCGCAGGCAAAAAAAACCCGGGTTCTGGGGGGTGAATCCGGGTTAAGACCATTAGGAGTAAAACAAGGGCACACAGTCCGTCGGTACCCAGGTCGGCGCTTCACTTGGGGGAGATGTCACGCCAACAGTTCAAGTATTGATCAGTATCTGATTCAGTCCAGTCACGACTGATCGTTTTTTAAACAGATTTGGAATACATGCGCTTCGCTTGAGTTCTCATTGGGCGGGTGCACGGCGCAGTTGTTGCGTTTTATTTCTGACTGATAGGCATGAAATCGTTGGCGCTCTGAAAGTAAAGTGCAGGGCGGGTTCACATAGACGTTGCCCAACGACCGTTCAGTCGGGATAATCCCTCGCACTGGGTAAATCGTATCGCCATGTATTTGTGGCCCTGCGCAACCCTCCCTATTCCGACCTTTGCAGACCTCTTCCTCATGCACAAAGAACCCCGTAAGGTCCGTGAGTTTCGCCGCCGTGAGCAGGAAATTCTCGACACCGCACTCAAGTTGTTCCTCGAACAAGGCGAAGACAGCGTCACCGTCGAGATGATCGCGGATGCCGTGGGTATCGGCAAAGGCACGATCTACAAACACTTCAAGTCCAAGGCCGAGATCTACCTGCGCCTGATGCTCGACTATGAGCGCGACTTGAACGAGCTGCTGCATTCGGCCGATGTCGACAAGGACAAGGAAGCGCTGTCCCGTGCCTACTTCGAGTTCCGTATGCGGGACCCACAGCGCTACCGTCTGTTTGACCGCCTGGAAGAGAAGGTGGTCAAGGGCCATCAAGTGCCGGAGATGGTCGAGGAGCTGCACAAGATCCGCGCCTCGAACTTCGAACGCCTGACCCTGCTGATCAAGGGGCGCATCAGCGAAGGCAAGCTTGAAGACGTACCACCGTACTTCCACTACTGCGCTGCATGGGCCTTGGTGCACGGCGCCGTGGCGCTGTACCACTCGCCGTTCTGGAGCAATGTGCTGGAAGATCAGGAAGGCTTCTTCCAGTTCCTGATGGACATCGGTGTGCGCATGGGCAACAAGCGTAAACACAGCAGCGAGCCAGCACTGGTTGAAGCGGCCCCCGTCGAAACCCCAGCCACGTAACGATTTACTGCCAGGCGCAGTAACCCAGGAATATACTCAGGCAAGGATCTTGCTAAAAGCTGATTTATCAGTCAGTTTTCAGTGCGCCCGAATCTTCCTCTGCCGGAGTGATCCATGATCGTTGATCGTCAAGGCAGGCGTTTTCGCAATTTGCGGATCAGCCTGACCTCAGCCTGCAATTACGCGTGTACCTACTGCGTGCCGAACGGCAAGCGGCTGGTGGCTGCCCAGGACGAACTCTCGGCGGAGGCCATGGCCCGTGGCGTGGCCTACCTGATCGAAGCGGCGGGTATCGACCGCTTGCGCATCACCGGCGGCGAACCGCTGGTCAGCCCCAAGCTGGAAGCCTTCATGGGCGCAGTGGGCGGCATGGGCCTCAGCGATATCAGCCTGACCACCAACGGCCAGTTGCTGGCGCGCAAACTGCCGCTGCTGGTGGATGCCGGCATCCGCCGTATCAACGTCTCCCTCGACACCCTGGATGCCGATGCCTTTCGCAGCATCGCCCGTGGCGGCGACCTGGCCACCGTGCTCGATGGTATGGACCAGGCCCGCGCCGCCGGGATCAAGATCAAGGTCAACATGGTGCCGTTGCGCGGCCAGAACCTCGACCAGGTGATGCCGCTGCTCGACTACTGCCTGGAGCGTGGTTACGAGCTGCGTTTTATCGAGTTGATGCGCATGGGCCACCTGGCCAAGGACTCCAATGCATTCCTGCAGCAGTTCGTCAGCCTGCAACAACTGCTCAGCCTGATCGGCGAACATTACGAATACCTGCAAGCCAACGCTCCCGTGGATGCCACGGCGGTGCGCTACGAAGTGCCGGGCAAAGGCTTCTTTGGCGTGATCGCCAACGAAAGCGTGCCGTTCTGCCGTACCTGTTCACGGCTGCGGTTGTCGTCGACCGGCTGGCTGCATGGCTGCCTGTCGTCGAGCAACCGTCACTACGTCGGCGACCTGTTGGACAAGCCCCGCCACCAGGCGCTGCCGGCCCTGCAAGGCCTGCTGATGAAGGCCCTGGGCGACAAACAGGAAGTGGCCTTCTCCGGCGGCGCGACGGTCATGAAGATCATCGGCGGCTGACCCTATCCCCAAGATTACACATCACCCAATGTGGGAGGCGGCAAACCCCTCCCACATTTAGTTCTGCGTTGTTTCCAAATGGCGCGGATTCTGCATCTCGTGGCCATTCGCCGGTTTTCCGTCACCGGCTTCTGGAGGATTAGGATGCGTAGTCTGGTTTTGTTGCTGGCGTCGTTGACGCTGAGTGGTTGCATGACCGTCAGCGATATGGCCGAAGGCACCCGTTATCAGATGAGCGACGCCGGGCTGCTGGACCACAGCGATACTCGTCGTACCGCCTCGGTGCGCATACAGCCGGATTCCTTTGTCTTTATTGCCCAGGGCGCCTTCGTACCGCCCGGCAGCGCCTACCCGCGGCCGAACGTGGTGGCCGAGGAAGCCTTCAACGGTTTCGTCGAATACTTCCCCATGGTGCGTCGCGCTCGTCAGCCGGAAGGCCTCGAGCAGGCGATGGCCGAAGCCCGTGCGGCGGGTGCCCACTACCTGCTGTACTGCCGCTTCGCCAAGGCCGATGACCGTATCGGCAACGCCGACGAATGGGCTGATCAAGAGGCGTTGGACCGGCTTGGCCTGGACAACGGGGTGATCCAGATCATGTTGATCGAGACCAGCACCCAGTATTTGATTGATACTGCACGTATTCGCAGTCGTGGCGGTTTACTGACGTTCCACGACAACAAGCCAGAAGATCTGATTGCCCGCCCCTTGGCGCAGTACGCCCGAGGCCTGCTGGGCATGGGCGATCAGTAACACCAAGGAGAACACCATGACCGATTCCGCCAAGGCCAACGATCTGTTGGCACAGTTGCCCAAGGGCAAGGGACCGGCGCCGGTGCATCTGTGGAACCCGGATTTCTGCGGCAATATCGACATGCGGATCGCCCGTGACGGGACCTGGTTCTATCAGGGCACGCCGATCGGGCGTAAACCGATGGTCAAGTTGTTCTCCACTATTATCCGCCGCGACGGCGATGATTACTTCCTGATCACTCCCGTGGAAAAAGTCGGTATCACCGTCGATGATGCGCCCTTTGTCGCGGTTACTCTCGACGTCGAAGGGCAGGGCGAAAGCCAGGTGCTGCGCTTCACCACCAACGTCGACGAACAGATTGAAGCCGATATTGAGCATCCACTGCGGGTGGTGATCGACCCTGTCACCCAAGAGCCGTCCCCCTATCTGCGCGTGCGTACCAACCTTGAAGCCCTGGTGCATCGCAATGTGTTCTACCAATTGGTGGAGTTGGCAGTGAGCCGTCCGATCAACGGTCAGACCTGGCTTGGCGTATGGAGCGGCGGCGAATTTTTCCGCATTGGCCTGGAACCCTGAGCCCGATTTTTTTCATCTCCCTGAAATAATTCCCTTGCTGCAAATGGCCGCTTTCGGTTATCAATTTGTACATGATTAGACATGTCCGCTTTGATAAGAAAAAACGCGTCGTCGACGAGCTCATCCGCCGTATCGAGGGTGGGGTGATGGCCGACGGTTTCCTGTTGCCGGGCGAGCATCAACTGGCTGAAGAGTTTGCGGTCAGCCGGGGCACGCTGCGTGAAGCCCTCGCCGAACTCAAAAGGCGTAATTACATCGCGACCCAGAGCGGCGTGGGCTCTATCGTCACGTTTGATGGCATCGCGCTCGATCAAACCAGCGGCTGGGCCCAGGCCCTGGCGGACACCGGGGCTCTGGTGACCACCGATATTCTGCGCCTGGAAGCGACGACGCGCCCCGATCTGTTCAGCCGGTTCGGCACCGACCAATTTATCGCCCTCGACCGCCGCCGCCGGACGACTGATGGCACGGCCGTTTCCCTTGAGCGCTCGTTGATGCCCGCGTCCGGTGGCCTGGAAGGCCTGCCCCGCGTTGGCCTGATCGACAATTCCCTGACCATCACCCTGGCAGCCTACGGTTACGTCGGTGCCGAAGGTGACCAATGGATCGGCGCCGAGCCCCTTGGCGATGAAGACGCCGAGTTGCTTGGCCGCCCGGTGGGCACGGTGTTTCTCAAGGCCTCGCGCACCACCTACGATCGCCGCGAGCGCTTCATGGAGTACGTCGAAAGCCTGCTCGACCCTCTGCACTTTCGCCTGCACCTGCAGTTTGGATCTTCGAAATGACCCCGAATAGCCGCGCCCTCGGCGCTTTCTACGGTCTGGCGTTGGGCGATGCCCTGGGCATGCCCACCCAATCCCTGAGCCGTGAGCAAGTGCAACAGCGTTTCGGTGCCATTACCGGCCTGGAAGATGCCGACGCCGACCAACCCATCGCGCCCAATATGCCGGCGGGCTCCATCACCGATGACACCGAGCAAGCGATCCTGGTGGGTGAGCTGCTGGTCGAGGGCCAAGGCAAGATCGACCCCACCGTGCTTGCCCGGCGCCTGATCGATTGGGAAGCGGTGATGCGCGCCAAGGGCTCCCAGGATTTGCTCGGCCCCTCCACCAAGCGTGCAATCGACATGATCCTCAACGGCCATACCCCGGAAGAGTCCGGGCGCTACGGCACCACCAATGGCGCCGCCATGCGCATCACTCCCGTGGGGATCGCCGCCAATGTCAGCGACCCGGCGCGATTTATCCAGGCGGTGATCCAGGCCTGCCAGGTCACCCACAACACCACCCTGGGCATTTCCAGCGCAGCGGCAGTGGCGGCGGTGGTGTCCGCGGGCATCAACGGTGTGGACTTGGGTGAAGCCTTGAATATCGGCACCCAGGTGGCTCAACAGGCGGAAGGCCATGGCCATTGGATTGCCGGCGGGCGCATCTCCACCCGCATCAGTTGGGCACGCACCCTGAGCGTCGGCAGCGGCGACAAAGCCCTGTTCGCCGACCTGCTGTATGAATTGATCGGCACCTCCGTCGCCTCCCAGGAGTCGGTGGTTGTGTCATTTGCCCTCGCCCAGCAAGTGGCGGTGGGGGCCATGAACGCGTTCGAAGCCCTGTGCCTGGCCGCGAGCCTGGGCGGCGATACCGACACGATTGCCGCGATGCTCGGCGCGATGCTCGGTGCCTGCCTCGGCCTGCAGTGCTGGCCCGAATCGATGATCGAGCAGGTCAAGCAGGTCAATGGCCTGGATCTGCAGCCGCTGGTTCAAGGCTTGCTCGAATTGCGCTGAGTCAGGAAGACCGGGATACCGATTCAACTTGCATATCTGCCACAACCACAACAATACAGGCACCAGGAGCACGTCTCATGAGCAGTACTTCTTCCGGCCAAAGTGCCGGGCAATTGGAAACCCGCGGTATTGAACCGGTCCCTGAAGGCGAGTGCAACGGCCATCCGCTGCAACTGTTCTGGGTGTGGTTCGCCGCCAATATCAGCATCCTCGGCCTGCCCCTCGGCGCGACCCTTGTGGCGTTTCGCGGCCTGGCCATCTGGCAGGCAGTTATCGTCGCGATCCTCGGCGCCGCCGGCTCTTTCGCCGTGGTGGGCATCATCTCCATCGCTGGCCGTCGCGGTCGTGCGCCCAGCCTGACCTTGTCCCGCGCCATCTTCGGTGTGCGCGGCAATATCGGCCCGACGCTGGTGTCGTTGATGTCGCGCCTGGGCTGGGAAACCGTCAACACCACCACGGCTGCCTTCGTGTTGCTGTCGTTGTGTTCGATTCTGTTCGGCTCTGCGGTCGAGGCGAAAAGCGCACCGGTCCTTACCCTGATATTCATCGGCATTTTTGTGTTGCTGACGTTGGCCGTTTCGGGCCTGGGCCACGCCACCTTGCTGGTGATCCAGAAGTGGGCCACCTACGTGTTCGGCGCGTTGAATATCCTGGTGGGCGGTTTCCTCTGTGCCACCATCGACTGGAGCGCGGTGTTCAATGCCACCCCGGCTCCCCTGAGCGCGATGATCATCGGCGTTGGCACCATGGCCGCCGGTACCGGTATCGGCTGGGCCAACGCCGGTGCCGACATGTCGCGCTACCAGCACCGCAGCGTCACAGCCGTGCGCCTGGTGGCGTCGGCGGCATTTGGTGCGGGCATTCCGCTGGTGCTGCTGATCACCCTCGGCGGCCTGCTGTCGGTGGGCAACAATGACCTGGCCGCGGCCACTGACCCGATCATTGCGATCCGCGACATGCTGCCGACCTGGATGGCGGTGCCGTACCTGATCACCGCGTTTGGCGGGCTGTTGCTGTCGAACAACCTGTCGGTGTATTCGGCCGGCCTGACCACCTTGACCCTCGGCCTGAAGGTTAAGCGCGTGCATGCGGTGATCGTCGGCATCGTGGCGATCTTCGCCGGCTCCATTTATTTCATGCTGATCGCCGACAGTTTCTACGGCCCGTTCATCACCTTCATCTCGTTGCTGGCGGTGCCGATCACCGCGTGGGTCGGGATCTTCGTGGTCGACCTGATCCATCGTCATTACTACAGCCCCAAGGACCTGCTGGACGTGAGCCCAAGCAGCGCCTACTGGTATCGCGGCGGTGTGGAATGGCGTGCATTCGGCGCCTGGGCCGTGGCCATCGTGCTGGGTTTCAGCTTCACCACCATCGGCACCACCGCCGAGAACATCTGGTTCGCCGGGCCGTTGTCCGACTCCTGGCTTGGCCACAATGGCCTGGGCTGGATCGTCACCTTCCTGGTTGCCGGTGGGATTTATGCGGTACTGGGCGGCGCGGCTGACCGTCGTCCGGCGTTAGTCGAGAGCCCCAATGTCTAGATTGCTGCACACGGGCCAGGTCATCGTCGACCTGGTCATGGCCCTCGACACCTTGCCCGCGACCGGCGGCGACGTGCTGGCCAAGTCCGCCAGCTTCGAAGCCGGCGGGGGCTTCAATGTGATGGCGGCGGCGCGGCGCAATGGCTTGCCGGTGGTCTATCTGGGCCGTCACGGCGATGGCCGCTTCGGCGACCTGGCCCGCGCGGCGATGCAGGCCGAGGGCATTGAAATGGCCCTGGCGGCCAGCAGCGGAAAGGACACCGGTTTGTGCGTGTCCCTGACCGAGGCCACTACCGAGCGAACCTTTATTTCCCATATCGGCGCCGAGGGTGAACTGAGTGCCGAGGACCTGGCCAATGTTGTGCCGCATCCGGATGACTATGTGTATGTCAGTGGCTACAGCCTGCTTCTGGAGGGTAAGGCCCAGCCACTGATCGACTGGCTGCTGGCATTGCCCCGGGAAATCGCGGTGGTGTTCGACCCGGGCCCGTTGGTCAAGGCACCGGATTCGCCCCTGATGCGTGCGCTGTTGCCACGTATCGATATCTGGACCAGCAATGGTCCTGAAGCCTTGGCGTTCACTGGCACGGCAGACATTGCAGCAGCGTTGCCGGCGCTCAGCCAGCACCTGCGCGCCGAGACGCTATTGGTGGTGCGTGACGGACCGAATGGCTGCTGGGTGGGACGTGCGGGTCAGATCGAGCATGTACCCGGCTTCAAGGTGCAGGCGGTGGACAGCAATGGCGCGGGGGATGCACATGCAGGGGTGTTTATTGCGGGATTGGCGGGTGGTTTGAAACCTGCCGCGGCAGCACAGCGGGCGAACGCCGCGGCAGCTCTGGCGGTGACACGGTGGGGGCCGGCAACTTCCCCAGGCGCCGCCGAAGTCGACGCATTACTCACAGAATAAACGCGGGCAAAAATGTGGGAGCGAGCAAGCCCACTCCCACATCTGGTTTTGCACGAGTGCTACTGGCGTGTCTCACCTTCGAGCTTGCGCGCCTCGTCCACACCCGACGATGTCAACTTGATCGGCAAATTCAGTGAGTACTCACCGGCATCGTCGGTGGTCACATGCCCATCCTTGATGAGCCCGCGGTCCTGCAGAAATGCCAATACACTGGCAACCTCTTTTTCGCCACGGTAGTTGTCCAGCACTTCCTTGCCCAAGCCTTGCGGATGGGCGTGCAGCAGGCGGGTGAGGACTTCTTTCTCAAGGTTTCTATCGACGTTCATGCGTACCTCTTCACAGGGAAATGGTCGGGTGTCGGTGTTGCTATCGATGGATCAAGGTGCAGGCTGTTTCGGCGCGCCAGGGACGTTCGAGTCGTCGCCCTTGTTGATATTGGGTTGATTGATCGCCGGGCCCATTTTGCCGTTGCCGACGGCAGGCGGTGCCTGGCGTTGGGTGTCATTGCCCTGGGTACGAGGGTCAGCACCGGGTTGGATAATCGCACCGCCATTGGTGTCGAGGCCGGTACCCATGGATTTCTGGGACTCAGTGGTGGCGTCAGGTGTTGGATCGGTCGGTCCGGTGGACGAGCTGGCAGCAAAGGCGCTCAGCGACGCGGCAGACAACAGACCCGAGAGGGCGAGGGCAGCAAACGTGGAATGCTTCATGAGGGTTTCTCCCTAGGATTAATGTCCTTACCCTTTATTGGTCAGCCGCCGTTTGCGGATCGTGCCTTGAGGACGACGAACGGTATCAACCCACCTGTAAGATTTTATGTGACGCTGCTTGGCGCCAAGCCAGGCGCGCCAGGCTGATCAACCAATTGCCCAAGGCCACGGCCAGCACGCTGAGCATCAGCGCCGGGAGGCCGAAATCGACGATGATCCAGCCCGCCAGCCACGGAAAGCCGAATACCCCGACAAAATACGCCAGGCTAAACAACAGCAGTGCCTGGGACGTAGTGCCGGCGGGTGCCTCGTTGGCCACCAGCCCGTTGATCACCGAATACGTCAGGCCATAACCGACGCCCAAGGTCACGGCCGCCAACAGGTAGCTGGCGTTGCCGCTGACCCCAAAGGCAAACAGCAGGATCGACCCCAGCATCACGCCGGAGAGCACACAGGCGCTCACATAGGCATCACGCTTGACCACGTAGCCGGCTATCAGCAGGCGACTGGAAATGGCCGCACTCACGAACCCTGTGAAGAACAGCGAATAATCCAGGCCGTGGGCCGCTGCGTAGCTGGTCTGGAACGAAGACAAACCACCAAACACGCACCCTCCGAGGCCCACCATGACAATCGCAAACACGGCCCGTGAAGACAGCACGCGGCAACACGCTCCCCAGGATATTTTCGACACCGGCGCCATTGCGTGGCGCTTGAGCGCCGTGCCCAATTGCCAGAACACCAGCACCCCGACCAGGCTGGCCAGCGCGGCGATGTAGAAGGCGCTGGTCAGGGGCAGGTCCAGCGCATTGGCGGCGCGTCCCAGCAAAGGCCCCGCACCGATGCCGCTCATCATGCTGCCCGACAGCAACGCAAAATATTTGGCCCGTTGCCGGGGCTCTACCAGCATGGCCACGATGATCGGGCCCAAGGTATAGAACACGCCCCAGCCAAGCCCCAGGGACAACCCGAACAGCATCAGGCCCTCGCCAAATCCCGGCATCAACGCAAAACCCAGGCACGCCACCACCAGCAATACACCCATCCCCGCAACGGCCCGCGCCGCCCCCAACGCATCGGCCAAATGACCGGAAAGCAGCACCGCGACAAAAGTGCTGAGCATCGCGGCGCAGATCACGCTGCCGGCGTCGTGTTCGTTGCCACCGCGTGCATGAATCAGCAATGACAACAGAAAGGTCGAGCCGTAGGACAGCGACAGCAGGAAGCTGGCAAGGCAGAACAGGGCAAACAGCTGGGTGCTCACCGGGGACTTGGAGTGCATGGGGCCGCCTGGAGGTGGTTGGATTTATGGTCCCTTGTTTAACATGTACGCTGATTGGGTTTGTTCTGTGGTTGCTGGTCCTTGCATTACTGCTGGCCGGAGTAACGTGGCAACCCACGAAATTGCACTGCAACCAGTCATCAAAGCGCCTTAATATGTGTGCTTTGAAATTGCCCAAGGCTCGCCCATGACCATCGAGATTCGCCCCGCCGTGCCCAGCGATGCTGCGCAAATCCTGACTTTCATCACTGAGTTGGCCGAGTACGAAAAAGCCCGGCATGAAGTGATCGCCAGCGTGGTGGACATCCAGCGCAGCCTGTTCAGCGAGGGCGCCACCGCCCATGGCCTGATCTGCTCGCGGGATGGCTTGCCGATTGGTTTTGCGGTGTTCTTTTTCAGCTATTCCACGTGGCTGGGCAGCAACTGCCTGTACCTCGAAGACCTGTACATCAACCCGGAGCAACGTGGCGGCGGGGCGGGCAAGAAGTTGTTGCGCCACTTGGCGAAGATTGCCTTTGATAACGGTTGCGCGCGCTTCGAATGGAGCGTGCTGGACTGGAACGAGCCGGCGATTGCCTTCTACAAATCCATCGGCGCCCAGCCGCAGGAGGAGTGGGTGCGCTATCGCATGGAAGGTGATGCGCTGCGAGACTTCGCCCTTGGCTGAGGCCACCGTTTTGAAAGCACTGTAGATCAAATGTGGGAGGGGGCTTGCTCCCGATAGCGGTGAATCAGTCAGCCTTTCTGTAGCTGACGTGCCGCTATCGGGAGCAAGCCCCTTCCCACATTATTTTTTGATTTTGCTCACTATGTGGGATGCAAATTTATATATTGAGATATTTCAAATGATGGGTTTATAGTCCTTTGCATCAGCACTCACTGCCAAAAATAAAACAGGTGAAGCGATGCAGGCTCAACCGTTGTCATTACCCGCCGTGCCCGAGCCAACTTACGGCGAGCGGCTGAAGAACAAGGTGGTGATCATCACCGGCGCCGCTCAGGGCATTGGTGAGGCGATCGTCGCGTGTTTCCAGGCCCAGCAGGCACGCCTGGTGATCGCTGATATACAGGGCGAAAAGGTCGAGAAAGTCGCCGCCCACTGGCGCGAACGCGGCGCCGAGATCTACGCGCAGTCGGTCGATATCACCTCCAAAGAGCAATGGCTGGCGCTGGTCAATGTGGCCATTGAGCGCTTCGGCCGGGTGGATGTACTGGTCAACTGTGCCGGCGTCAACGTGTTCCGCGACCCGTTGGAGATGAGCGACGAAGACTGGCGTCGTTGCTTCGCCATCGACCTCGACGGCGCCTGGTACGGCTGCCGCACGGTGCTGCCGCACATGATCGAGCAGGGCATCGGCAACATCATCAATATCGCCTCCACCCATTCCAGCCACATCATTCCCGGCTGCTTCCCTTACCCCGTGGCCAAGCACGGCCTGCTCGGCCTTACCCGCGCCCTGGGTATCGAATACGCGCCCAAGGGCATTCGCGTGAATGCCATCGCCCCGGGCTATATCGAAACTCAGCTCAACGTCGACTACTGGAACGGTTTCCCTGACCCCCACGCCGAGCGCCAGCGCGCGTTCGACCTGCACCCACCCAAGCGCATCGGCCAGCCCATCGAGGTGGCGATGACGGCGCTGTTCCTGGCGACCGACGAGGCGCCCTTTATCAATGCCACCTGCCTGATGATCGATGGCGGGCGGTCTGTGATGTACCACGACTAGAACTTGCCACTCCCAATAACAACAAGAGGTGCCGTTCATGAAAAAAGGAATACGCGTACTGGCAGCTGCCGCCGTGCTCAGCGGCCTCAGTACTTTCGCATTTGCCGAGGAAGTGAAGATCGGCTTCCTGGTCAAACAGGCCGAGGAACCGTGGTTCCAGACCGAATGGGCCTTTGCCGAAAAAGCCGGCAAGGAACATGGCTTTACCGTGATCAAGATCGCCGTGCCCGATGGCGAGAAAACCCTCTCGGCCATCGACAGCCTGGCCGCCAACGGCGCCAAGGGCTTTGTGATCTGCCCGCCGGACGTGTCCCTGGGCCCGGCCATTGTCGCCAAGGCCAAGGCCAACGGCTTGAAAGTGATTGCCGTGGATGACCGCTTTGTCGACGCCAAGGGCAACTTCATGGAGGACGTGCCGTACCTGGGCATGGCCGCGTTTGAAGTCGGCCAGAAACAAGGCGCGGCCATGGCTGCCGAAGCGAAAAAACGCGGTTGGGACTGGAAGGACACCTACGCGGTGATCAACACCTTCAATGAACTCGACACCGGCAAGAAACGCACCGATGGCTCGATCAAATCCCTCGAAGAAGCCGGCATTCCCAAGGACCATATCCTCACCGCCGCGCTGAAAACCCTCGACGTTCCCGGCAGCATGGACGCCACCAACTCGGCCCTGGTCAAGCTGCCCAGCGGCGCGAAAAACCTGATCATCGGCGGCATGAACGACAACACCGTGCTCGGCGGCGTGCGCGCCACCGAAAGCGCCGGCTTCGCGGCGGCCAATGTGATCGGTATCGGCATCAATGGCACCGACGCCATCGGCGAATTGAAGAAAGCCAACAGCGGCTTCTTCGGCTCGATGCTGCCAAGCCCGCACATCGAGGGCTACAACACCGCGCTGATGATGTACGAGTGGGTCACCAAGGGCACTGAGCCGCCTAAATACACGGCCATGGATGAAGTGACCCTGATCACCCGCGCCAACTTCCAGGAAGAACTGACCAAGATCGGGCTGTGGAAATGACTGCGGCGGCCCTGCGTTTTGACGCTATCGGCAAAACCTTTCCCGGGGTCAAGGCGCTGGACGGCATCAGCTTCACCGCCCACCCGGGGCAGGTGCACGCCCTGATGGGCGAGAACGGTGCGGGCAAGTCGACGCTGCTGAAGATATTGGGCGGTGCCTATATCCCCAGCAGCGGCAGCGTGCAGATCGGCGCGCAGACCATGGCGTTCAAATGCGCCGCCGACAGCATCGCCAGCGGAGTGGCGGTGATTCACCAGGAGCTGCACTTGGTGCCGGAAATGACCGTCGCCGAAAACCTGTTCCTCGGGCATTTGCCATCGCGCTTCGGCGTGGTCAACCGGAGCCTGCTGCGCAAGCAGGCCCTGGCTTGTCTCAAGGGCCTGGCGGATGAAATCGACCCCGAGGAAAAACTCGGCCGCCTGTCCCTGGGCCAGCGCCAACTGGTGGAAATCGCCAAGGCGCTGTCCCGTGGCGCCCATGTGATCGCCTTCGACGAACCGACCAGCAGCCTGTCGGCGCGGGAGATCGACCGGCTGATGGCGATCATCACGCGCCTGCGGGACGAGGGCAAAGTGGTGCTCTACGTCTCGCACCGCATGGAAGAGGTGTTCCGCATCTGCAACGCGGTCACGGTGTTCAAGGACGGCCGTTACGTGTGCACCTTCGATGACATGAGTGCGTTGACCCACGACCAGTTGGTGACCTGCATGGTCGGTCGCGACATCCAGGACATCTACGACTACCGCCCGCGTGAGCACGGCGAGGTGGCGCTCAAGGTGGACGGTTTGTTGGGCCCGGGTTTGCGTGAACCGATCAGTTTTGAGGTGCGCAAAGGCGAAATCCTTGGCCTGTTCGGTTTGGTGGGGGCAGGGCGCACGGAGTTGTTCCGTTTGCTCAGCGGTTTGGAGCGCGCCAGTGCCGGCAGCCTGGAGTTATGCGGGGAGGCCCTGCAACTGCGCTCACCCCGCGACGCCATCGCCGCCGGTGTGCTGCTGTGCCCGGAAGACCGCAAAAAGGAAGGCATTATTCCGCTGTCCAGCGTCGCCGAGAACATCAATATCAGCGCGCGTGGAGCCCACTCTTCGTTCGGCTGGCTGCTGCGCGATGGCTGGGAGAAGGGCAATGCCGACCAGCAGATCAAGGCAATGAAAGTCAAAACCCCGACCGCCGCGCAAAAGATCATGTACCTGTCCGGCGGCAACCAGCAGAAAGCCATTCTTGGCCGCTGGCTGTCGATGCCCATGAAGGTGCTGCTGCTGGATGAGCCGACGCGTGGCATCGACATCGGCGCCAAGTCGGAGATCTACCAGATCATTCATAACCTGGCCGCCAGCGGCATTGCGGTGATCGTGGTGTCCAGCGACCTGATGGAAGTGATGGGCATCTCCGATCGCATCCTGGTGATGAGCGAAGGCGCGCTGACCGGCGAACTGAGCCGCGATCAAGCGGATGAAGCACGCCTGCTGCAACTGGCACTCCCGCGTTCGCGGGCTTAAAGAATAAGAGGGTGTAGGCATGTCTCAGGTAAAAACTGCAAAGGGCTTCTGGCCGGGTTTCAACCAGCGCAAGTTTCTCGATGACTGGGTGATGCTGTTGGCGGCATTGGGCATCTTTGTGCTCAGCGCACTGTTTATCGACAACTTCCTCTCGCCGTTGAACATGCGCGGCCTGGGCCTGGCGATTTCCACCGTGGGCATCGCCGCCTGCACCATGCTGTTCTGCCTGGCGTCGGGGCACTTCGACTTGTCGGTGGGCTCGGTCATCGCCTGCGCCGGTGTGGTGGCGGGGATCGTGATTCGCGACACCGACAGTGTGGTGCTGGGTGTCTCGGCCGCATTGGCCATGGGCCTGGTCGTCGGGCTGATCAACGGCATTGTCATCGCCAAACTGCGTATCAATGCGTTGATCGCGACGTTGGCGACCATGCAGATCGTACGCGGCCTGGCCTACATCTTCTCCAACGGCAAAGCGGTGGGGGTGATGAACGAGGATTTCTTTGTGTTCGGCAACGGCCAACTGTTGGGCGTGCCGGTGCCGATCATCATCACCGTGCTGTGCTTTGTGTTCTTCGGCTGGCTGCTCAACTACACCACTTATGGGCGCAACACCATGGCGATCGGGGGAAACCAGGAAGCCGCGTTGCTCGCCGGGGTGAACGTTGATCGCACCAAGATCATCATCTTTGCCGTGCACGGTTTGATCGGTGCCTTGGCCGGTGTGATCCTCGCCTCGCGCATGACCTCGGGCCAGCCGATGATCGGCCAGGGGTTCGAGCTGACGGTGATTTCTGCCTGCGTGCTGGGCGGGGTGTCGCTGAGCGGCGGCATCGGTATGATCCGCCACGTGATTGCAGGTGTGCTGATCCTGGCGATCATCGAGAACGCGATGAACCTGAAGAACATCGACACCTTCTACCAGTACGTGATTCGCGGTTCGATCCTGTTGCTGGCAGTCATCATCGACCGTATGAAGCAGCGCTAAACCGAACACCACCCACCTTTGGATCTCCACTGTATTGAGGGACGGTATTTGCCATAATGCCCCCGCTTTCATACCTATAGGCCCGATATGCAGGAAAACGCCCACACCCCCGTCAAAGACGCAGCCCCCACCGGCACCCAGACCCTGCTGCGTGGCCTGGGCGTCGTGCAGGCGGTGGCGGCCGGTGCGCGGGATCTGAAAGAGATCGCCAAGCGCATCGGCACCACCCGCAGCACCACGCACCGCCTGGCCAGTTGTCTGGTGGAGGAGCGTTACCTGCGCGTGGTACCGCAAGTCGGTTACCTGTTGGGGCCGAAGTTGATCGAGCTGGGGTTTCAGGCGCGCGAAGAGCTGCCGTTGGTGACCCTGGCGGTGCCGTACCTGGATGAGTTGTCGGCATTGACCGGCGACACCATTCACCTGGCCATTCGCGAATACGACGACGTGCTTTACCTGCACAAGAACCCTGGCCGCAACGGCCCGGAAATGCGTTCGCGGGTCGGCCATCGCATGCCGTTGGCACGCACGGGCGTGGGCAAGGCGATGCTGCTGGATGACTCGGTGCAAGAGTGGCAGCGCTTGTACGAGACCAGCCTGCCGGCGGGTGGGAAAAACCTGCAATGGCCGCAGCATCCAGAACAGTCCTGGGCGCAGTTCGAGCAGCGCATGCGTGAGTATGTGGTGGGGGGTTATGCGTTCGACCTGGAAGACAACGAACCATCGATCCGTTGCGTAGCGGCACCGGTGCGCGATGCCAGCCGACGAATCGTCGCCGGCATCAGCATCGCCAGTACCGTGCCCTACATGCCGCTGGAGAAAATGGCCGAGCTGATCCCAGTGATCAAACAGGTCGCAGCGCGGCTGTCAGCGGAGTTGGGCGCGAAAGTCTGATCAGACCTTCAAGGTTGCCATGTCGATGACAAAGCGGTACTTCACATCACCGGCGATCATGCGGGTGTAGGCCTCGTTGATCTGGCGGATGTCGAGCATTTCGATGTCGCAGGTGATGCCATGTTCGGCACAGAAATCCAGGACTTCCTGGGTTTCGGCAATACCTCCGATCAAGGAGCCGGCGAGCACTTTACGCCCCAATACCAGCTTGGCGGCGTTGACCGGTGGGTCCACGGGCTCGATCAGGCCAACCAGGATGTGCACGCCATCAAAGCGCAGCACGTCGAGGTAGGGGTTCAGGTCGTGCTGCACCGGGATGGTGTCGAGCAGGAAGTCGAAGCTGCCGGCGGCGGCTTTCATCTGTTCGGCATCGGTGGACACGATCACATGGTCGGCACCCTGGCGGCGGCCTTCTTCAGCCTTGCTCGCCGAGCGGGTGAACAGTGTCACTTCCGCGCCCATGGCCTTGGCGAACTTGATGCCCATATGGCCCAGGCCACCCATGCCGAGAATCCCGACTTTGTCGCCAGCCTTGACGCCGTAGTGCTTGAGCGGCGAATAGGTGGTGATGCCCGCGCACAGGATCGGCGCAGCGCTGGCCAGGTCGAGCTTGGCCGGGATCTTCACCACAAAGTGCTCGCTGACCACGATACTGTCGGAGTAGCCGCCCATGGTGTTGCTGCCATCGACGCGGTCCGGTGTGGCGTAGGTCATGGTCGGGCCTTCGAGGCAATATTGCTCCAGATCCGATTTGCACGCTTCGCAATGGCGGCACGAATCGACCATGCAGCCGACGCCGACGAGGTCGCCGACTTTATGCGCGGTCACGCTGGCACCGACGGCAGTGACCTTGCCGACGATCTCGTGGCCCGGCATCAGCGGGTACACAGCGATGCCCCATTCGTTACGGGCCTGGTGGATGTCGGAGTGGCACACGCCGCAGTAGAGAATCTCGATGGCCACGTCATCGGCGCGCGGGCTGCGGCGTTCAAACGACATGGGGGCGAGGGGAGTGGTGGCCGACTGGGCGGCATAACCGATGGCGGTATACATGGAAAAAAACCTCGCAAAAGCACTGACAGATGAGGCGGGCCATTCTCCCCACCACCCCCTGAAACGGCCATGGTGATTGCTCCGAGTCTCATGCCTATTCGTCCGGCAGTGCCCCTTGTTTGGATTCATTGGTCGCCAGACCTGCGATGATGCTCTCATCCCTTTTTCGCGAAGTTTTTTGCCATGTTGTTGACCCGCCATCTTGATGCCAACGCCACGCTGGTTTCCCTGATCGAGGGGCTGACGTCCCGCGACGGTTTCTCCCCGACCCACCTGCCGGGCGTGCAAGTACTGCGTGCCAGTTGCGACGTAGCGCGCGGCCCGCAGATCTACGAGCCGAGCCTGATGTTCGTGGCCCAAGGCAGCAAGGTCGCCTACCTGGGCCCGCGTACGCTGGAGTATGGCGCCGGGCACTACCTGATCCAGGCGATGCCGGTGCCGTTCGAGTGCGAGACATTCGCCATGGCGCCCGGTGCGCCGCTGCTGGGGGTGACTGTGGGCATTGACCGCGTGGTGCTGGGTGAATTGGTGATCGCCATGGGCATGCAGGCCGGGCCGCCGCCGACCGCGCAAACCCTGGAGTCAATGAGTTCGGTGGTCCTGGATGACACCATGCGCGGCTGCGTCGAGCGGCTGCTGCAGTGCCTGCACGATCCACTGGAAAGCCGGATCATGGGCCCGGCGCGGGTGCGCGAATTGTTGTTCACCGCCTTGCGCGGCCCCCAGGCCGATGTGCTGCGTGCGTTGGTGGAACAGCAAGGGCAGTTCTCGCGAATCGCCACGTCGTTGAACCACCTGCATGCCCATTACGCCGAGCCGCTGAATATCGAGACGTTGGCGGGGTATGCGCATATGAGTGCGTCGACGTTTCACGAGCATTTCAAACGCTGCACATTGTTGTCGCCGGTGCAGTACTTGAAGCGTTTGCGCTTGCTCAAGGCTCAGCAGTTGCTGCTGGTGGAAGGCATGGGCGTCGCGCAGGCGGCGCACAGCGTGGGGTACCAGAGTACGTCGCAGTTCAGTCGCGAGTACAAGCGCTACTTCGAGCGCAACCCTGGCGAAGAGCGGGCTGCATAGTCATTTCAGGCAAAAGCACAATCCAAATGTGGGCCATAAAAAAGGCTCCCATTTGGGAGCCTCGTTTGCGTTACATATTCGGGTAAGTCGGCCCGCCCGCACCTTCCGGTGTGACCCACGTGATGTTCTGCGAAGGGTCCTTGATGTCACAGGTCTTGCAGTGCACGCAGTTCTGGGCGTTGATCTGGAAGCGCTTCTCGCCGTCTTCCTTGGTGATCACTTCATACACGCCGGCCGGGCAGTAGCGCTGCGCCGGTTCATCGTAGAGCGGCAGGTTGGTGCCGATCGGGATGCTTGGGTCTTTCAACTTCAAGTGGCACGGCTGCTCTTCTTCGTGGTTGGTACCGGAGATGAACACCGAGCTCAACTTGTCGAAGCTCAACTTGCCGTCGGGTTTCGGGTAGTCGATTTTCTGGCTGTCTTTGGCCAGCTTCAGGCAGGCGTAGTCCGGCTTGGTATCGTGCAGGGTGAACGGCATCTTGCCGCCGAGGATATTCTGGTCGAACCAGTTGAAGCCGGCGCCGATGATCGGGCCGAACTTGTGCATGGCCGGGCCGAAGTTGCGGCTGGCGAACAGTTCTTCGTAGAGCCAGCTGGCTTTGAAGCTGTCGACGTAGTTGGTCAGCTCATCGCCGCCTTCGGAGTCGGCAAACAGGCGCTCGGCCACGGCATCGGCAGCGAGCATGCCGGACTTCATCGCGGTGTGGCTGCCCTTGATCTTGGCCACGTTCATGGTGCCCAGGTCGCAGCCGATGAGCGCGCCGCCCTTGAAGACCATCTTCGGCAACGAGTTGATGCCGCCCTTGGCCAGGGCGCGTGCGCCGTAGCTGATGCGCTTGCCGCCTTCCAGGTACTGGGCCAGCACCGGGTGGTGCTTGAGGCGCTGGAACTCGTCGAACGGCGACAGGAAGGTGTTGCTGTAGGACAGGTCGACGATCAGGCCGACGACCACCTGGTTGTTTTCCAGGTGATAGAGGAACGAGCCACCGGTGTTCTCGTTGCTCATGATGTCCAGCGGCCAACCGGCGGTGTGTACCACCAGGCCTGGCTGATGCTTGGCCGGGTCGATTTCCCAGATTTCCTTGAGGCCGATGCCGTAGTGCTGGGCGTCGGCGTCGCTGTCCAGGTTGAAACGCTGGATCAACTGCTTGCCGATATGCCCACGGCAGCCTTCGGCGAACAGCGTGTACTTGCCACGCAGTTCCATGCCCGGGGTGTAGACGCCTTCTTTTGGCTGGCCTTCACGGTCAACGCCGAGGTCGCCGGTGATGATCCCGCGCACTACGCCGTTTTCATCGAACAGCGCTTCCTGGGCGGCGAAGCCTGGGTAGACTTCCACGCCCAGGTTTTCGGCCTGCTGGGCCAGCCAGCGGCACAGGTTACCGAGGGAGATGATGTAGTTGCCTTCGTTGTGCATGGTCTTGGGCACAAAGAAGTCAGGCACCTTGGTGGAGGTCTCGCTGCTGCGCAGCACATAGATGTCATCGCGCACCACGGGGGTGTTGAGCGGGGCGCCGAGTTCCTTCCAGTCCGGGAACAGTTCGTTCAGGGCACGTGGTTCAAACACGGCACCGGAAAGGATGTGTGCGCCCACTTCGGAGCCTTTCTCGACCACGCAGACGCTGATTTCCTTACCGGCTTCGGCGGCCTTCTGCTTCAGTCGGCAGGCGGCAGACAGGCCCGCCGGGCCAGCGCCGACGATGACCACGTCGAATTCCATGTATTCGCGTTCCACAGGCTATCTCCTACTCAAGGCTCAACAGGCTTTTTTTTCTAATGGGTGGAGGTTCGGTGTCGTGTCCGTCATCGCCGTGCGCAACGGCAGGGGATGACCCACCTGTCTCTCTAGGTGGCGCATTATATATAGACCACTGTCAGCGTCCAATACAAACGTTTGTTTGAATTGCCCGCAGGCTAGGTAAATCAAAGCAACGCGGCTTATGACTGGCCATTTTGCCGTATTGACCAGAATAGGCGTTCCGGTCAATATACGGTCGGTTTTGCACAGACCGTAGGCAGACTGTAGGTTTCAAGAGCACGTCCAAAAGCACGGCAAAGGCAAAACAGGTGACGCGCGTTTAATTGATAGCGCGCAGTTTACACGCCGCGATAAAGAATGACCTCCCAGTCACCACTGACGAACGGTCATCATTTCCCGTGAGCAAGGTCATTCGCCGCCGTTTTTGGAGGTGCCCTTGTGTGCCGATGAGCATCAACCGCCAGGTTCGCCTAGGCGACTTTCTTTTCACCGGAGAGTAACGAGGAATCCATGAAGGTTCTTGTAGCTGTCAAACGCGTTGTCGATTACAACGTGAAAGTTCGCGTCAAGGCGGACAATTCCGGCGTCGACCTTGCTAACGTCAAGATGTCGATGAACCCTTTCTGTGAAATCGCCGTGGAAGAAGCCGTACGCCTGAAAGAGAAAGGCGTGGCGACTGAAATCGTTGTGGTTTCCATCGGCCCGACCACTGCTCAAGAGCAGCTGCGTACCGCCCTGGCACTGGGTGCCGACCGCGCTATCCTGGTCGAGTCCGCTGAAGAGCTGACCTCCCTGGCCGTGGCCAAGTTGCTCAAAGCCGTTGTCGACAAGGAACAGCCTCAGCTGGTGATCCTCGGCAAACAGGCGATTGACAGCGACAACAACCAGACTGGCCAGATGCTGGCTGCACTGACCGGTTACGGCCAGGGCACCTTCGCTTCGAAAGTCGAAGTGAGCGGCGACAACGTTGCCGTGACCCGTGAAATCGACGGCGGCGCGCAGACGGTTTCCCTGAAACTGCCGGCCATCGTCACCACCGACCTGCGTTTGAACGAGCCGCGCTACGCGTCCCTGCCAAACATCATGAAAGCCAAGAAGAAGCCTCTCGAAGTGCTGACTCCGGATGCTTTGGGCGTTTCCACCGCCTCCACCAACAAGACCGTCAAAGTCGAAGCGCCGGCTGCACGCAGCGCAGGCATCAAGGTCAAGTCCGTGGCTGAACTGGTCGAGAAACTGAAAAACGAAGCGAAGGTAATCTAAAAATGACTATCTTGGTAATCGCTGAACACGACAACAAGGTGCTGGCCCCGGCCACCCTGAACACTGTTGCTGCTGCCGCTAAAATCGGTGGCGACATCCACGTACTGGTCGCCGGTCAAGGCGCTGGCGCCGTGGCTGAAGCCGCAGCCAAAGTCGCTGGCGTGAGCAAAGTACTGCTGGCCGACAACGCCGCTTACGCTCACCAACTGCCGGAAAACGTCGCCCCTCTGGTAGCAGAGCTCGGCGCTGGCTACAGCCACATCCTGGCTGCCGCCACCTCCAACGGCAAAAACATCCTGCCGCGCGTTGCCGCACAGCTGGACGTTGACCAGATCTCCGAAATCGTTTCGGTAGAAAGCGCCGACACCTTCAAGCGTCCGATTTACGCCGGTAACGCCATCGCTACCGTGCAATCGACTGCTGCCGTCAAAGTCATCACCGTGCGTGCCACCGGTTTCGATCCGGTTGCCGCTGAAGGTGGTTCGGCTGCCGTTGAAGCCGTTGCTGCGGCCCACGACGCTGGCACGTCCAGCTTTGTCGGCGAAGAGCTGGCCAAGTCGGACCGTCCTGAGCTGACTGCTGCCAAGATCGTCGTTTCCGGCGGCCGTGGCATGCAGAACGGTGACAACTTCAAGCACCTGTACGCCCTGGCCGACAAGCTCGGCGCTGCGGTCGGCGCCTCCCGCGCGGCCGTCGACGCAGGCTTCGTACCCAACGACATGCAGGTCGGCCAGACCGGCAAGATCGTTGCGCCACAGCTGTACATCGCCGTCGGTATCTCCGGCGCGATCCAGCACTTGGCCGGTATGAAAGACTCCAAAGTGATCGTCGCGATCAACAAGGACGAAGAAGCACCGATCTTCCAGGTGGCCGATTACGGCCTGGTGGCGGACTTGTTCGAAGCCGTACCTGAGTTGGAGAAGCTGGTCTAATCCAGCCGCTTCACTTATAAAGAGCCCGGTCCTGTGACCGGGCTTTTTTTTGCCTGGCTTTTTTGAACACCGGAGAAACCGCCATGGAACTGCGCCCCTGGGCCGTACTGCTGGGACTTACGCTGCTGCCGAGCCTGACCCTGGCCGCCGGCAAATGTGATCGCCTGGTGATCACCGGCAGCCCGGACGCACCGCCGCTGCTGTGGCGCGATCCCCAAGACCCGACGCACCTGATCGGCGCCACCGCCGACGTATTGCAACAGGTAGCCAAGGATCTTGGGTTGAAAATCGACCTGCTCTACGGTGGCAAGCGCTCCCAGGCCCTGGACGAAGTGCGCAGCGGGCGCATGGACATCCTCGCCGATGCACCGCTGAACCTTGGCGAGCTGGAAACCCTCGACTACATCCACCCGGAGCTGGTGCAGCTCGATTATCTGGTCTGGACCCGCAAGGATTCGGCACTGGCCTACACCACGGCGGCCGACCTGCATGGTCACAAGGGCGCGGTGTCGGAACGTGCGCGCTTGAGCCGCGACTTTGAAACCTTCGCCGCCCAGCAACTGACCCTGCAACGCCTGCCCACGTTGACCCCGGCCTTTCAGAAACTGCTGCTGGGGGAAGTGGACTACGTGCTGGCCGGGCGTTACTCCGGCATGGCCATGGCCCAGACCCTGGGCATGAGCAATGACCTGGTAGCCCGCGATGTGCCCGTCGATCAGCCCGGCCTGTACCTGGCGATTTCCCATAACTCGGCCTGCAATGATCCCTGGCTGCGCGGACAGCTGGCCAAAAAGATGACAGAATTGCGCGGGTCTGGTGTGACGGAAGCCGCGTTGCAGCGCAATCTGGAGCGTTGGAAAGCGCAATTGCAACAACCCGTCGGCACCCCAACAAAGTAGGGATTTTCAGTGACTCTTCGACCTTTTTTCGCGGCCCTCGCCGTTGTCGCTCTGGCGGGATGTGCAGCCGATCCTGCGCCGAATGAACAAATTCGTCTTACCCAGCAAGCCCTGGTACAAGCCAACGCCGTGGGCGCCAGCGCCGATGAATCACCCGAACTTAAACTGGCCGAGGACAAATTCGCCCGGGCCAAGGCCGACATGGCCGAGCAATCCTACAAGGACGCGCGCATGCAGGCCGAACAGGCCGAGCTGGATGCGCGCCTGGCCGAAGCCCAAGTACTGACCCGCAAGAGCCAGGAACAACTGAACGTGCTCAACACCCGCATCACGCGCCTGCGCAAGCAATTGCAGCTGGGAGAAGCCCAATGAACCCGATGATCCGTGGTCTGGGGTGTGCTGTGCTGTTGGGCAGTGCGGCACTCGGCGGTTGTGCCAGCCACCCCAATGGCGAACAGGCCTTACAACAGGCGGGCAGCGACTTCCAAAAGGTCAAGGAAGACGCCAACGTGCTGCGTATCGCACCCAAGGACGTCATCCGCGCCGGTGAATCCCTGGCACGGGCCGACCGCTTGTCCAGCTACTGGGGCAGCGGTGCCGACGTGGTGCATTACGCCTACCTGAGCCAGCGCTACAGCGCCATTGCCCGCGAACACACCGAGCAGGCACTCAACGAAGAACGTGCTGCCAAGCTCGAACTGGAACGCCAGCGCCTGCAATTGGCCCTGCGTGAAAGCAAGCTGATCAGCGTGCAGCAGCAGGGTAAATGGCTCGAAGAACAGATCGCCAGCCTGACCACCACCCAGACTGATCGTGGCCTGGTGATGACCCTGGGCGACGTGCTGTTCGATACCGGTGAAGCGGAGTTGAAAAACTCGGCCAACCGCACCGTGTTGAAAATCGTGCAGTTCCTGCAACTGAACCCCAAGCGTGTAGTGCGCATCGAGGGGTACGCCGACAATACGGGCGGTCAGCAGGAAAACCTCAAACTGTCCCGTGATCGTGCGCAATCGGTGGCCGATGTGCTGGTGGATCTGGGGATCGACGAAAAACGCATCCAGGTTGAGGGCTACGGCGACCAGTACCCGGTGGAAGCCAACGCCTCCGAACGTGGCCGCGCGCAGAATCGTCGCGTGGAAATAGTGTTCTCCGACGAAAAAGGCCAACTGGGAGCCGCGCGCTAACGCCTAGCACAGATCAAAAGTGTGGGAGGGGGCTTGTCCCCGATAGCGGTGGTTCAGTCAATATTTTGGGTGACTGACACTCCGTCATCGGGGGCAAGCCCCCTCCCACATTTTTCTGCACACCCCTGAAAATTCTATCCGCCACCCTTACAGTTTTTGCTATCACTGCCAGCCGCGCTCGACTATTGTGGCAACTGTCCCCGTACACTTCTAAACTGTGCCGGTATGTTTCACACAAAAATAAAATACCCGTGAAATCGAGTGCTGCGTCATGACCAATCTGTTGCTTTACCAACGTATCGCCCAGCAACTGGCTGAGGATATCCGTCGCGGTGTCTATCAACCGGGTGAGCGCGTGCCTTCGGTGCGCAAGATGAGCTCCCAGCTCAATGTCAGCCACGCCACGGTATTGCAGGCTTATGCCAACCTGGAAGACCAGGGGCTGATCCGGGCGCGGCCGCAGTCCGGTTACTACGTGCACCAGACGCCAGCGCTGACGGCGCCGACGCCGGACATCGCGCGGGTCGAGCGCCCGGGGTTGGTCACCCGCAGCAGCATTATCCAGCAGGTATTGGGCGAGTCGCGCCGCGAAGGCGTATTCCCGTTGGGCGCCGCCGTGCCGAGCGTCGATTATTTGCCGGTACGGGCGCTGCACCAGCAATTGGCCAAGGTCACGCGCTTCCAGAGCCCACGCGCTTTCAGCTACATGTTCAGCCCCGGTTTCGAGCCGCTGCGCCGTCAGGTGGCGATTCGCATGCGTGACGCCGGCGTGGTGGTGGACCCTTCCGAAGTGGTGATCACCCATGGCTGTGTTGATGCATTGCAGATGTCCCTGCGGGTGCTGACACGCCCCGGCGACTTGATCGCGGCTGAATCACCGACCTATTACGGCTTGCTGCAACTGGCCGACCTGCTGGGCCTCAAGGTCATCGAGATCCCAAGCGATCCGTCTACCGGCATGAGCCTGGAAGCCTTGCAACTGGCGGCCAACCAATGGTCGATCAAGGCCCTGGTGCTGACCACCCGCCTGAGCAACCCCCTGGGCGGCACCATGCCCGAGGAACGGCAGAAACAGTTGCTGCGCCTGGCGTCGGATTTCGATATCCAGATTGTCGAAGACGATATTTACGGCGAACTGATGTTCGAACTCGGCCGCACCAAGGCCCTTAAGGCCTACGACCGCCTCGACCGGGTCATCTATTGCTCAAGCTTCTCCAAGACCTTGTCGCCGGGTGTGCGCATCGGCTGGATGATCGCCGGCAAGTACCAGCAGGAAATCCAGCGCCTGCAAATGTTCAGCACCCACTCGGCATGCAGCGTCACCCAGATGGGCGTGGCGGCGTACCTGGAGAACGGTGGCTACGATCGGCACCTGCGTTACATTCGCCAGGAATACCGCAAGAATCTCAGCGCCTTCCAACTGGCGGTGCAGCAGTATTTCCCGGAAGGCACCCAGATGACCCGTCCGACGGGCGGCTTTATCTTGTGGGTCAGTTTGCCTGGGCGGGTCAATACTCAGGAACTGCACGTGCGTGCCCTGCAACAGGGCATCAGCATTGCGCCGGGGTTGATCTTCAGCAACACCGAGCAGTTCAACCACTGTATTCGCCTTAACTGCGGCACACCGTGGAACCGCGAAGCAGAGCGCGCGCTGATGACCCTGGGGATGCTAGCCAGCCAGTTATGCCAGGAAACCGCAGCCGGCTTTTGAGGTGTCGAAAAGGGGCAACGCCGATAGCTGGCTGATCACCGTGCTTGTCATGCCGCGCACAACAAGCGAGCATATGGCCCTCTGCCGTTAATGCTGTAGGCAATATGACCTCGATTGTTCGCGCTGCTTTGGTGGTTGGCCTGTTGAGCCTGTGTAACGTCAGCACAGTGCTGGCGGCGGCACCCGTGGCTGAAAACAAGCCTGCTGCCGATACCCAGCAGGATGCCCCGGTAAAAAAACCAACCTCCGCCAAGCAAGCTCCCGTCGCGAAGAAGCCAACCACCACGGCGAAAAAACGGGCGTCGACGGCGAAAAAATCCAAGTCAGCCCAGGAAGTGGCGCAAACCAAGTTGCCACCGGCACAGTTGGATTTGTCCCTGCCTTCGGACATGGTCAGGCATCTGCAGCCCCTGGGTACCATGCCCAAGCCCAAAAGCGTGCCGTTGTTGCCGCCGATGTTCGGTGAAAAGCCCACCGACAACAGTGCGTTCCAGATCAACGGCCGTTTGCTCAGCAATGAGATGAAGCTGCAATTGCGCAACGAAGAGCGCCGTGAAGTGGAAGGTGCTGCGTTGGAGTTCGAGTTCAAGCAGTAAACTTTTTCCTACGAAGTGACGCAGTCCATCGACCATCTGTCGCAGACTGATCGGTCACTTTTGTTTTGTGCGAAAAACCCCTGTTAGACCATTTTAAAACGGCTGTTTAAGGGCGTACTCTAGCCCGGCCATCCCTATTGAGTCGTCGAGGACCTGCTGGTCATGAATTGCCGTGAAGGCTGTGGCGCCTGCTGCATCGCCCCCTCCATCAGTTCGCCCTTACCCGGAATGCCCAATGGCAAACCGGCGGGCGAACGCTGCCTGCACCTGTCGGTCGAACAGTTGTGCCAACTGTTCGGCCAACCGGAGCGCCCGGCGGTGTGCAGTGATTTCAAGGCGGATATCGATGTCTGCGGCACCGACCAGGCCGATGCGATCCGGTTGATCGGCTGGTGGGAGCAGATGACGGCGGCTTGATGGGCTTTACTATTGGAACTTCAACAATAAGGAATAAAACAATGGGTTCGCTGAAACGACTGGCTGTGCTGTGCGGTTTTACGCTGTTATTTACTGCCACTGCCCAGGCTGAGGATTGGCAAGTCGCCAAGGATGAAGACGGTATCAAGGTGTCCCTGAGCGAAGTCGCCGGCTCCAAATACAAGGCGTATCGCGGTGTGACCGTGATCAAGGCGCCTGTCGCCAAGATCCAGGCCCTGCAGGAAGATGTGGTCGGCGCCTGTTCGTGGATTCATGAGTGCAAATCCCAGAAGCTGGTCGACAAGAAAGGCGATGAGGCCTGGACCTACACCCAGTTCAAGGCGCCGTTCCCGGTGACCGATCGTGATTCGTACATCCATGTCACCACCACCAAGGACGCCGACGGCAGCGTGACCCGCAAGTTGCAGGGCGTGCCGACCTACAAGCCCGAAGAAAAAGGCTACGTGCGTGTCGCCCAGGTCGAGGGCTTCTGGAAACTGGTGCCTAAAGGCGCCAATGAGACCGAAGTCACCTACCAGGTACACACCGAGCCAGGCGGCAGCGTGCCGTCGTGGTTGGCCAACAAGTTCGTGGTGGAGGCGCCGTTCAACACCTTGAAAGCCTTGAAAGAACACGCTGAAAAATAAACGCAGTTGATCCGGTGCCTCCTGACCTGAGTGGAACGTTTGCCGAGCCCTCAAGGTCCAGATAGTTGTGAACCCACACACGGGTTTTATCGAGGAGGCACCGATGCAAAAGTGGCAGATTACCTTCGTTGATGATCACGGCGTACAGTCCGTGGAGCAGTTCACCTGCGAGCAGAAGCCCAGCCTCGAAGATGCGGCACACATGATTCGCAACAAGTTGGTGCCGGTGGCCGCCGAACTGGACCTCAATGATCTTGAGGGGCGCAAACCCGAGCCAACGGTCAAGATCCTCAAAGATCAGAACAGTATTCAAATCCTCGACATCTCTCCCGCCGCCTGAATATTCCCTGTATGCCATTCAAGCACCTCTGGTGGAGGTGATAGCTTCGCGCTACTCTGCAAGTGAGATCAGCGAATGAATCGCTAAGGTCTGGTCTTGTCAGCTACATGCTTGTTTTCCCGTGGTGATGTTGTTGCCGTGGTACCCGCGCCGTCAGCGCGCGGGCTTTGGGAAGCACGGAAAGTCTATCCATCGGTTTGAGGAGGACGTTTCATGAGCACAGCCTATCAAGAAGACATCAGCACCAACGTTCTGCGCCGCATGAAAGAAGGCGGCTTCGACTTTTCACGTTTCCACCCCATTGAGTTCTACGCCATTTTCCCGGATGAGGAACGGGCGCGCAGGGCTGCGGGTGAATTTCGTGGCGAGTCCCTGAATGCCCAAGTCAGTGCGCGCGACGATGGCGCCTGGTACTTGGAACTGAGCAAGATCATGTTTGCAACCTACGACGGCATAGGAGACTTCGAGCAAGACTTTGAAGCGGTGGTCGAGCCGCTGGGAGGGATCATCGAAGGATGGGGCGTCAAGCAGGAGGTGCGTGGGTTACCCATGTAGCGCGACTGTATGAGCAACGCAGCGTATCGGCTGACCTTAGGGTCGGCCGATTTTGTATGGGCTGCGTGAAGGTTTGCGGAACTTGCGCTGCCCTTTCTTGCACCAAAAAAAAAGCCACCCGAAAAGGGTGGCTGAAAGGGAAGACCGTAGGAGCCGGTCAGTACACGAGCCTCAAGGTACCGAGTGCGGGATGGGTAAGGCTGTAGGACGTGTCCTGTTCAACTGATGGGGCCGATTATCCGCAGGCTTGCGTGGGCAGTGAAATCAACTCTGACTATGCTGTTGATAGCCAAAGCTTGCATTGCCATGAAGCGTGCAGCAGTGCAGTGGGGATTCTGCGCACCAGGACGGTGCGATCAGGTCTTTGCTTATATTCAACCCACTGATTTTTAAGTGTTTATGCCGCTGGCACGGGCCTTGCGATGGTTCTTGCGTCCGGGTGACAAGGAGTACGGCATGATCCGCACTTATTACGACGAAATGTACGATGGGGCAGGGCAGGTTCGCCCTCACTACCGCGAGTTCGCCCGCTGGTTGTCCGAAACCCCCGCTGAACTGCTGGCCCAGCGCCGGCGCGAAGCCGACTTGCTGTTTCACCGCGCCGGGATCACCTTCACGCTTTACGGGGACGAGCAGGGCACCGAGCGCCTGATTCCTTTTGACACCATCCCTCGCAGCATTCCCGCCAGCGAATGGCGAATGGTCGAACGTGGCTGCATCCAACGGGTCAAGGCGCTGAACATGTTTCTCGCCGACCTCTATCACGACCAATGCATCATCAAGGCCGGGATCATTCCCGCCGAACAGGTGCTGGCTAACGAGCAATACCAGTTGGCGATGCAGGGGCTGAACCTGCACCGCGATCTGTATTCCCACATCTCCGGGGTCGACCTCGTACGCGATGGCGACGGCACCTACTACGTGCTGGAAGACAACCTGCGTACACCCAGCGGTGTGAGCTACATGCTCGAAGACCGCAAGATGATGATGCGCCTGTTCCCCGAGTTGTTCGCCGCTCAGCGTATCGCGCCGATCGACCATTACCCCAACCTGCTGCTCGATACCCTTAAAAGTGCCAGCCCCCTGGATAACCCCAGTGTGGTGGTACTGACCCCGGGGCGCTTCAACAGCGCGTTCTTTGAGCATGCGTTTTTAGCCCGGGAAATGGGTGTGGAGTTGGTGGAAGGCGCGGATCTGTTTGTGCGCGACGACCGCGTATTCATGCGCACCACCGACGGCCCCAAAGCCGTGGACGTGATCTACCGTCGCCTTGACGACGCATTCCTCGACCCGCTGGCGTTCAACCCGGACTCCATGCTCGGCGTGCCTGGCCTGCTGGCGGCGTATCGCTCGGGCAATGTGGTGCTGGCCAATGCCATCGGCACCGGGGTGGCGGATGACAAGTCTGTGTACCCCTTCGTCAGCGAGATGATCCGTTTTTACCTGGATGAAGAACCGATCCTGCAGAACGTTCCCACCTTCCAATGCCGTAAGCCCGACGAATTGTCACACGTGCTGGCCAACCTGCCGGACCTGGTGGTGAAGGAAACCCAGGGCTCCGGCGGCTACGGCATGCTGGTGGGGCCGGCGTCCACGGCCGCTGAAATCGAAGCCTTCCGCGCCCGCATCAAGGCCAAGCCCCACGCCTATATCGCACAGCCAACCCTGTGCTTATCCACCTGCCCGACCTTTGTCGAAAACGGCATTGCGCCGCGCCATATCGACCTGCGCCCGTTCGTGTTGTCCGGCAAGGAAACCCGGGTGGTACCCGGCGGTTTGACCCGTGTCGCGCTGCGCGAAGGGTCGCTGGTGGTCAATTCATCCCAGGGCGGCGGCACCAAAGACACCTGGGTGGTCGAGGACTGATGCCATGTTGAGTAGAACTGCCTCGGATTTGTACTGGATGTCGCGCTACCTGGAACGCGCTGAAAACCTCGCGCGCATGCTCGATGTCAGTTATTCGCTGTCGCTGATGCCCCAGGATGGGCGCGGTGATGGCCTGCATGAACTGGCCATGCCGCTGTTGATCACCGGCACGCTGGATGATTATCGCGAGCGCCACGGTGAATTGCATGCCGAACGCCTGTTGCATTTTTTCGCACTGGATGCGGCCAACCCGGCCAGTATCTACAGTTGTCTCGGCGCCGCGCGGGCCAGTGCCCATGCCGTTCGTGGGCGAATTACCGCGGACATGTGGGAAAACATCAACGCCACGTGGCTGGATATTCGCGAAATCTCACAGCAGGGTCTCAGCCGCTACGGCATGAGCCGGTTTTGCGAGTGGGTCAAGGAGCGTTCCCATCTGTTTCGGGGGGCGACCTACGGCACCATCATGCGCAATGACGCCTTTCGTTTTATTCGGCTGGGTACGTTTATCGAGCGCGCCGACAACACCCTGCGCCTGCTGGATGCGCGTTATGAAATGGCCGGCGACCAGGCCGACGCCGTCACCGATGGCACTGCCCACGCCTACTATCAGTGGAGTGCCTTGCTGCGCGCGTTATCGTCGTTCGAGGCCTATACCGAGATCTACCGCGACGCCCCAGGGGCCCGACAAGTCGCGGAACTGTTGCTGTTGCGCGCCGATGTACCGCGCTCGCTGCGAGCCTGCAGCGAAGAGATCGACCAGATCCTCGCCAGCCTGCCCGGCATCAACGGCCGTCCGGCCCAGCGCCTGGCCGCCGAGATGGACGCGCGCCTGCGGTTTACCGCCATCGATGAAATCCTCGAGGAAGGCCTGCACGCCTGGCTGACCGACTTTATCCCCTTGGTTCGCCAGTTGGGCGACGCCATCTACAGTTCCTACCTGGAGGCTGCATGAGACTCTCCATCAGTCACGAAACCACTTACCACTACGACGACCAGGTACGCGCCAGCATCCAGTACCTGCGCCTCACGCCCCACGACAGCGAGCGCCAGCATGTGCTCAGTTGGCAACTGGACCTGCCACGCCCGGTGCGCGCGCAGATAGATCCATTCGGCAACATCCTGCACGTGCTAACCCTGGACGAACCCCACGACGCGATCATCATCGGCGCCCGTGGCCAGGTGGATATCGATGAGCTGCGTGAGGCTGAACACGAGAGCCAGTCAGCCTTTCCGTTCCTGCGCTGTACTCGCCTGACCGAGCCCGACGAAGCCCTGCGCGCCTTTGCGCAACAGCATTGCCACCAGCGGCGTGATCGCACCGCGTTGATCGACCTGATGCACGCCCTCAACCAGTCGATGGTCTACACGCCGGGTGCCACCGAAGTCGACACCTGCGCCGCCCAGGCCTTCGCTGGGCGGGCGGGGGTGTGCCAGGACCATACCCATGCGTTCCTGGCCTGCGCGCGCAGCCTGGGCATTCCTGCGCGGTATGTGTCGGGGTATTTGTACACGGAAGACAGCACCCACCTGGCCAGCCACGCCTGGGCCGAAGCCTGGCTGGATGACGCCTGGTACAGCTTTGACGTGACCAACCAACTGGCCCGGCCGGAGCGGCATTTGAAACTTGCTGTGGGCCTGGACTACCTCGACGCCTGCCCGGTGCGCGGCATGCGCCGTGGCGGTGGGCATGAGCAGATGCATGCCAAGGTGTTCGTGGCGCCGACGCCGGTGGTCCTGGTCCAGCAGCAATAACCCGCTCGCCACAGAGATTAAGGTGGGGTCAGTGTTGTTGTTTACGCCCCGCCATATGCTTCAAGTACCCCACCAGCAACTCCAGCTCGCTGTCAGGCAACACACTGGCGGCGAACGCTGGCATCTTCGCCTGCGGCCAGTGCCTCAGGCTCTGCGGGTCGCGGATATAGCGCTTGAGGAAGTCGCCGCTGAAATATTCCGTAGGGTTGTAGGGAACATTCAGGTCGGGTCCCACCTGTGCATCGCCGGCGCCATTGAGGCGGTGGCAGGCCAGGCAGTTCTTCTGGAACAGCGCAAAGCCCTGGTTGACCGGATCATCGACCGCCAATGTCGGGTCGGGCAACAACGCGGGAAAACGTTCAGCTACGGTCTTCAACTGCTTGATCGCGGAAATCTGGAACGGCCACTGCTCCGGGCTGATATGCCCGGCCTGCGGATCGGTCCATACAAGGTAGAACGGCCCGGCACTCGGCTTGCCGTCTGCCAATGGGGGCCACGGGTGGGCCGGGTCTTCCACGGCCAGCCAGGCGCGGGCGCCGTTTTTTTGCAGCAACGGTGCGGCCGTCAGTTCCGCGGCGAATCCATCCAGGGCAACGGCTTGCAGATGGTTATCGGGCTGGATATCCGGTAGGAGCACTGCCAGCGGGACTGCGCGATAGGTCATGTTGCGCTTGTAGGAAACGTCATCAACGACCTGCACTGTCTGCGCGTCCGGATGCTTGAGCAGGTCAGCGGTTTGCCACGTCTTGCGCGTGTGATCCAGCTCGACGGTCAATTGCGCCGCCGAAGCGGGCAGGGCGAGCAACACGGCTAGGAATGCGAAGATCGGTTTCAAGGCGGCGGCCCCGTATTAAGTGGCGATAGGGCTCACGATACCGGAAAAACGCGGGTAAAAAGGCAGCCCCTGCAACAGGATCGCTATGCACGAAGTCCCGGCAGGTGCTGCCAAAAGCAGTAATCCTGATGCAATAAGTGCACAGAATGGAGGGGTCGGACCTTTACCCAATAACCTTGGTCAGGTTGGGCAAGATCAGAATCAGGGTGGTGGCGAACAGAATAAGTCCCGCCTGACGTACTTTCGAATGTTTGAACATGGCTGACTGCCTTTTGTTGTTATTCCTGAGCGTCAAATGCGTGCCGGTGTATTTCAGTATCGCAACGTGACGTGTCGCTTTTCTTACAGCTGCTCCAGCAAAACCCGGCAGCAACTTCTTACTGATTGAACCTTAGAGCCCTCGTTATGCGCCGCTTAGACCCATTTCATATCACTTAATAAGTATTTCTACTTAAAAAGGCATGAGGCATAACGCCATCTTGGCGCCAATGCCTTGGCTAGACAGCTAAAACGATTAATCAGGCAATTACCTTAGGTCCCTACCGTTCGTCCGAGCGTGGCGGTCAAAAGCAATGAGCGCATCCGTCATTGAAACCGTGTCAATCGGGCCTAAGGTAAGGGCACACATGCACAGCGGTTCGAGGACGTCATGACCCAAGCTTTGATCTTTGATGCGATACGCACGCCCCGCGGCAAGGGCAAGGCCGACGGCGCCTTGTACAGCGTCAAGCCGGTAAATCTGGTGGCGGGCTTGCTCACCGAGCTTGCGCAACGCAACGACCTCGACACCCAGCAAGTGGATGACATCGTGCTCGGCTGCGTCACCCCGGTGGGCGACCAGGGCGCCGACATCGCCAAGACCGCTGCCTTGGTGGCGGACTGGGCCGTCAGCGTTGCAGGGGTACAGGTCAACCGCTTCTGCGCCTCCGGCCTGGAAGCGGTCAACCTCGGCGCGATGAAAGTGCGTTCCGGCTTTGAGGACCTGGTGGTGGTCGGCGGCGTGGAGTCCATGTCCCGCGTGCCCATGGGCAGCGATGGCGGCGCCTGGGTGCTCGACCCGCAAACCAATATGCATAGCCATTTCACGCCCCAGGGCATTGGCGCCGACCTGATCGCCACCCTGGAAGGCTTCACCCGTGAGGACGTCGATAGCTTTGCCCTGCAGTCCCAGCAGAAAGCCGCCAGGGCGCGTGCAGACGGGTCCTTCAACAAGTCGTTGATCGCGGTGCAGGACCAGAACGGCATTGTGCTGCTGGACCATGATGAATTCATTCGCGCCGACTCCACCCTCGAAGGCCTGGGCAAGCTCAAGCCCAGCTTCGAAATGATGGGGCAGATGGGCTTCGACGCCACCGCATTGCGGGTCTACAGCCACGTGGAACGCATCCATCATGTCCACACACCGGGCAACAGCTCCGGCATTGTCGACGGCGCCGCATTGATGTTGATCGGCTCCGAAGCGAAGGGCCGCGAACTGGGCTTGCAACCTCGGGCGCGCATCGTCGCCACGGCCGTCACCAGCACCGACCCGACCATCATGCTCACAGGCCCGGCGCCGGCCACCCGCAAAGCGCTGGCCAAGGCCGGTTTGCGCGTAGAAGACATCGACCTGTTCGAGGTCAACGAAGCCTTCGCCTCGGTGGTGCTCAAGTTCATCAAGGACATGGGTATCGATGCCGCGCGCGTCAACGTCAACGGCGGCTCCATCGCCATGGGCCACCCGCTGGGCGCCACGGGCTGCGCGATCCTCGGCACCCTGCTCGACGAACTGGAGGTGCGCCAGCAGCGCTACGGCCTGGCCACTCTGTGTGTCGGCGGCGGCATGGGCATCGCCACCATTATCGAACGTCTCTGAGCCCAAGGAATTTGTCATGACCGATGCCATTCGTTACGAAAAAGGCCAGGACCAGATCGTGGTGCTGACCCTCGACATGCCCGGCCAGAGCGCCAACACCATGAACGCCGTGTACCGTGAGGCGATGGCGGCCACCGTCGCACGCCTGCAAGCGGAAAAGGACGACATTGCCGGTGTGGTTATCACCTCGGCGAAGAAGACTTTTTTCGCCGGCGGCGACCTCAATGAACTGATCAAGGTCGACAAGGCCCACGCCAAGGATTTCTACGACAGCGTCCTGGTGTTGAAGGCGCAACTGCGCAGCCTGGAAACCCTCGGCAAGCCGGTGGTGGCCGCCATCAATGGCGCAGCCCTCGGCGGTGGTTGGGAGATTTGCCTCGCGTGTCACTACCGCGTCGCGCTGGATGACAAGTCGGTGCAGCTCGGTTTGCCGGAGGTCACCCTTGGCCTGTTGCCAGGCGGCGGGGGCGTGGTGCGTATGGTGCGCATGCTGGGGCTGGAAAAGGCTTTGCCGTATTTGCTCGAAGGCAAGAAGGTCCGGCCACAGCAGGCCCTGCAAGCGGGACTGATCGATGAGTTGGCAGCGGATCCTACTGAACTGCTGGCCAAATCCCGCGCCTGGATTCTCGCCAATCCGCAGGCCAAACAGCCGTGGGACAACAAGACCTATCAGATCCCCGGCGGTACGCCGTCCAGCCCGAAAGTTGCGCAAATGCTCGCCATCGCACCGTCGATTTTGCGCAGTAAAACCCATGGCTGCTTCCCGGCCCCGGAAAAAATCCTCTGCGCCGCCGTGGAAGGCGCGCAGGTGGACTTCGATACCGCGCACCTGATCGAAACCCGCTACTTCACCGAATTGGTCACCGGGCAGGTGGCGAAAAACATGATGGGCACCTTCTGGTTCCAGCTCAATGAAATCAACGCCGGCAGCTCGCGGCCTCAGGGCTTTGCGCCTTACGTGACACGTAAGGTCGGAGTGCTCGGCGCCGGGATGATGGGCGCCGGCATCGCCTATGTCAGCGCCTGTGCGGGCATCGATGTCGTGCTCAAGGACATTAACCTGGCAGCCGCCGAGAAGGGCAAGGCACATTCGGCGGCGCTGTTGGACAAAAAGGTCAGCCGTGGGCAATTGACCGCCGAGGAGCGCGAAACCATCCTCGCGCGGATTCATCCTACGGCTTCAGATACTGATCTGGTCGGCTGCGACCTGATCATCGAGGCCGTCTTCGAAGACCGTGAACTCAAGGCCAAGGTCTCGGCTGCCGCACACAGTGTGGTCGGCGCCGACGCGGTCATCGCCTCCAACACGTCCACCTTGCCCATCAGCAGCCTGGCCACGGCGGTGCCGGATCAAGGCAAGTTCATCGGCCTGCATTTCTTCAGCCCGGTGGACAAGATGCCCCTGGTGGAAATTATCAAGGGCGCCCGCACTTCGGACGAAACCCTGGCCCGGGGTTTCGATTTCGTCCTGCAGATCAAGAAAACTCCGATCGTGGTCAACGACAGTCGTGGGTTCTTCACCTCGCGGGTGTTCGGCACTTTCACCCATGAAGGCATCGCCATGTTGGGCGAAGGCGTGGCTGCGCCGATGATCGAGACTGAAGCGCGCAAGGCAGGTATGCCGGTAGGGCCGTTGGCGGTGTCCGACGAAGTGTCCCTCAGCCTGATGAGCCATATCCGACAGCAGGCTGCCAAGGATCTGCAGGCGGAAGGTAAAGCAGTGCCGAATCATCCGGCGACGCTGGTAATTGATCTGTTGGTGAACGAGTACAAGCGCGCGGGCAAGGCGGCGGGGGGCGGTTTCTACGAGTACCCGGCGGGCGGGCAGAAGCATTTATGGCCTGAGTTGAAAGCGCGCTTCGAGCGGGCCGACCAGCAGATTTCGGCGCAGGATGTGCGCGACCGTTTGCTGTTTATCCAGGCCATCGAGACCGTGCGCTGCGTGGAGGAGGGCGTGTTGATGTCCACCGCGGACGCCAACGTGGGGTCGATCTTCGGGATTGGCTTTGCCGCCTGGAGCGGTGGCGCGTTGCAGTTTATCAACCAGTACGGCCTCAACGACTTTATCGCCCGCGCCCGCTACCTGGCCGAACAGTATGGGGAGCGGTTCTCACCGCCGGCGTTGCTGTTGGAGAAAGCTGCGCAGAACACGACCTTCTGACGGTTTTGGGTATGTACAGGGCTTGCCTTGTCAGGGTATTTCAAGGCAGGCTCTGGGGTGTGCATTATTCCCATCACCGTGTCAGGTATTTTTTATGTCGCTACGCGTCTGTATCCTGGAAACCGATATCCTGCGTCCAGGCTTGATCGATCAGTACCAAGGGTATGGGCAGATGTTCAAGCGCCTGTTCTCCAAGCAGCCGATTGCCGCCGAATTCGTTGTGTACAACGTGGTGCAGGGCGAATACCCGTCGGACGACGAAGTGTTCGATGCGTACCTGGTGACCGGCAGCAAGGCCGATTCCTTCGGCACCGACCCCTGGATCCAGACCCTCAAGACCTACCTGCTCCAACGCTATGAGCGCGGCGACAAGTTGCTGGGCATCTGCTTCGGCCACCAATTGCTGGCCCTGCTGCTGGGCGGCAAGGCCGAGCGCGCGGGGCAGGGCTGGGGCATGGGCATTCACGACTACAAACTCGATGCCAAGGCACCGTGGATGAGCCCGGAAGTGCCAGAGCTGACGCTATTGATCAGCCACCAGGACCAAGTCACCACCTTGCCGGACAATGCCACGGTCATCGCCTCCAGCGAATTCTGCCCGTTCGCCGCCTACCATATCGGCGACCAAGTGCTGTGCTTCCAGGGGCATCCGGAATTTATCCATGACTATTCCCGCGAGTTGCTGGAGATTCTTCAGACAACCCTGGGTGAAAAAATCTACACAAACGGCGTAGCCAGCCTGGCGCGCGACCACCACGGCGTGACCGTGGCGGAATGGATGATGCGCTTCGTGGCGCACAAGCCTGAGGCCCGGGTTTAAAGCCAGCCCGAGCGTTTGAAACTGGCCCACAAGCTCGTGCAACCGAACGCAATAAACCCGAGCACCGCAAAATAGCCGTAGTGCCATTGCAGCTCGGGCATGTTCTGGAAGTTCATCCCATAAATCCCCGCCACTGCGGTGGGGAACGCCAGGATCGCCGCCCATGCGGCAAACTTGCGCTGCACCACGCTCTGGCGCGAGGCCTCCAGCAATACACCGATCTCGATGGTCTGGCTGGCGATGTCGCGCAGGGTGGTGAGGTCTTCCATCTGCCGCGTTACGTGGATCTGCACGTCACGGAAATACGGGCGCATGTTCTTGTCGATAAACGGGAAGCTCAGCTTCTGCAGCTCCTGGCTGATCTCCACCATCGGTGCCACGTAACGCTTGAGCCGCAGCACATCGCGGCGCAGGCCATGGATCTTCTGGATATCGCGCTCGCTCAGCGAGCTGCACAGCACGTTGTGCTCCAGTTCATCGATCTCGGCGTGGATCGCCTCGCTCACCGGCTGGTAGTTTTCGGTGACGAAATCCAACAGGGCATACAGTACGAAATCTTCCCCATGCTCCAGCAACAGCGGGCGCGCCTCACAACGCTGGCGCACAAAGCCGTAGGACGCCGAGTGACCATTGCGTGCGGTAATGATGTAGCCGTTGCCGGCGAAGATATGGGTCTCGATAAACTCCAGCTTGCCGTTCTCGCGCACCGGTGAATAGGTGACGATAAACAGCGCATCACCGAAGGTTTCCAACTTGGGGCGGCTGTGTTTTTCCAGGGCGTCTTCGATGGCCAGTTCATGCAGGTTGAACTGGCGTTGTAGATTGGCCAGCTCCTGGGCGTCGGGCTCTTCCAGGCCGATCCACACAAAGTGCCCGGGTTTGGCGGCCCAGGCCGCGCCTTCGTCGAGGGTGATATCAGTGACTTTCTTTCCGGCGCTGTACACGGCGGCCGCAACAACTCTACCCATGGTGCTGATCACTTCTTATTAGGAGGACAGGTGTTGGGCAGCTTAGCTTGAATGACGTTCCGTTGCGGCGTTTGCAGGTGCTCGCTTTTTGTGACGAGCAAGCTTGTTTGCGATGGGGGCCAAGCCCCCATAAGGGGTTCAGGCGGATTGCACTTCGCGATCCATCGCTGCAATGCACTCATCCATCTGCGCCTGACAGGTCTGCATCAACTGCGGGATGTCATCCGAAGTCAGGCCCACAGTAGGAATCGGCGGCAACGAGCGTATGAGCACATCACCACTGTTCCAGCGATTGAGCCGCATATGGGTGACGTAATTGCTGACACACACCTGCACGATAGGCACGCCAGCGGCGATGGCCATATGAAACGCGCCTTTCTTGAACGGCAACAAGCCCTTGCCCAGGTTGCGCGTGCCTTCCGGAAACACCCAGATCGACGTGTCCTGATGTTGCAACGTATGAGTGGTGGTGAGCATCGCGCGACGTGCCTTGTGCGCATTGCCGCGGTCGATCAGCACATTGCCCGCCAGCCAGAACAACTGGCCGAACAGCGGTACCCATTTCAGGCTCTTTTTGGCGATACACACGGTGCGATGGGGCACCACGGTGCCCAGCACAAACAGGTCATAGTTGGACTGGTGGTTAGCGATGATCACGCACGTGCCGGGCTTGTTGCGCAGGGAGTCGACATCGGTCTTCACCTTCAGCCGCAGAATCCACATGGCCGGCAGCGCATAGAGGCGCGCGCATAAACGACTGTTGTCCGGGTTGAACGGTCGGCAGGCCCCGAGCAGAACGCCCAGTACACCGGCGACCATAAAGTGCAGGCCCATCAACAGCATACGTAACAGAAAAAGCATCGACACGGCCCATCGTGACAAAAGGTGGCGCAGTGTACGGATGTGCACTGTATTCGGCAATTGCCCCTAAAGAGGTAGGAGATGGGCGATGTTTAAGCACATGTTTCAACATGTACCGACATAGGCAGGCTAGAGCGGCCAAAGATGTTTCGGATTCATGTGTAAGAAAAAGCCCGACGCAAGGTCGGGCTTTGATGTTTCGGTTGTAGGGCTTAACTCAGGATATGGCCCTGATCCTGGATGATTGCTTCATCCAACGCCTCCAGCAGCGCCTTACGCACCTTCAGCTTGGTGTGCTTATGCGCATTCATATTCAATTTCTTCAACTGACGTGCCGCTTCCAGCGCCGCCGCCTGCAGCTCTTCAGGTGCCACCACCTTGTCGAGGAAGCCGGCCTGCAACGCGCCTTGCGGGTCAAACATCTCGGCATTGATCACCGACCGATGAAACGCCGATTTACGCAGACGGTCCCGCGCCAATTCGATACCGGCGTGGTGCATGGTCATACCGATCGCCACCTCATTCAGGCCAATGCTGAACGGGCCTTCCACCCCAATCCGATAATCTGCCGACAACAACAGGAACGCACCCTTGGCCACCGCATGCCCAGGGCACGCCACAATCACCGGGAACGGGTGCGACAACAGGCGACGCGCCAACGTCGAACCCGACGTCACCAGGCCGATGGCTTCTTTAGGGCCGGCCGTCATCACCTTCAAGTCATACCCACCCGACAGAATCCCCGGCGTGCCGGTGATCACCACCACCGCCCGATCTTTCTCGGCCTGGTCCAGCGCTGTATTGAACGCACTGACCACATCCGGAGAAATGGCATTCACCTTGCCGTTGCTCAGGGTCAGGGTCGCGATACCGTCTTCGAGGTGGTAAGTAATCAACTCACTCATGACGCGGTTCCTTGTAGGATTTGTTATAGAGAGGCTGTTTATAGCGGCGCATGCGCAGACGTTACCCACCACGCCCGCCCCGGTAAAGCGCCGTGACTGACTGCCCAGTCAGACTTTCCCCGCAGAGTGAGCGCTGCAAGGCCTGAGGCAGGGCGCAACACCCGCCCCAGACGCAGGCCGCCCATGCCCAAGAATGGCAGAATCACCACCCCTTGCCGGGCGACTACCGGCATAGCCGTCTAACCGCATGAAAATTCTGAAAAAAACCTTTGCCATCAGAAAGGCTTTCGACTACATTAGCGCGCCTCGACAGACTGAACTGGTTTGACGAGATACGGTGAAGTGTCCGAGTGGCTTAAGGAGCACGCCTGGAAAGTGTGTATACAAGAAATTGTATCGAGAGTTCGAATCTCTCCTTCACCGCCAAATTCGATGTAAACAAAACCCCTGGTTTCGAGAGAACCCAGGGGTTTTGTGATTTCTGGGGTTTGAAACACTAACCTAATTCAAATCATTTGCTTGGTGTATCCATCCTACGCGCTATGACGTCCAGCAAGTCACACCCATCGCGTAACGGGATTGAGCACAGTAAGGCAAAATCGCTGAGTACGACCGCATCGCTATTTATTTCGCCGCGCAGCGCAAGGTTCTCTAGGACCTGTGTCACGGCACGAAGTCGATAGGTCGCGGCGTCGAGGAGGATTTCCAGTGGTGCGGTTGTATCGACAAAAAGAGCAGGAGTGGCGCTATCGTTGCTGGTGAGGGCCATGTATTGGTTCATGAGTGACTCCATTAAGACAAATATAAAAACAACGAAGCCTTTTCACGCTAAACCGTTAACGGGAATAGCGTGGACAATGACCTCGTCTACGTTCCGTCTTGATTGTCCTCGAGTCGCCAAACCCGGTCGCCATATCAGCGACCGAGGGACTATAGGCTGGGCGGTTTTGAAGTGGGAGAGTGGCGCTTCTGAGAGCTTTGTAGGAAGTTGCTCAAATCTATTGCTGCTGTGCAATACATCTCTTATCAAACTTAAAATAACTTACTGATTTTTAAGATTTAATATTTCACCCTAAAGTCTTGAGCCTTGCATAAGCAATTTCGGGCGACCGCATTCCTGTGGCGAGCGGGCTTGTCCCGCGTTGGGCTGCGCAGCAGCCCCAAAACCAGGCGCAGAGGAGTGCCTGATACACCTCATTCGTCTTCATCAGGGGCGCTTCGCACCCCAGCGCGGGACAAGCCCGCTCGCCACAGAGGTCCCAGTTTGCTGCGCGACAGCGCTACGTCGAAGAGGTAGTGGGGCCTCCCTCAATGCCTATGCCGATGATGCACATCCGGAAAATGCGCATGGCTGTGTCTCAGCGGGCTGTGCACATGCACATGGCTATGGGGTTCCGCCGGATCCCACTCAAACCCATGCTCATGCTGATGATGTTCATCATGCACATGCCGATGCCCGTGTTCCGTCGCGTCATGCTGATGTTCATGGGCATGCCGTTCCGTCAGGTGCAGCCAAACGCCCACGGCCATCAACGCCGATGCAATCCAGAAAGCCAGTGTCACTGACTCACCCAACATCAGCACCGCAATCGCCGCACCCAGGAACGGCGCGGTGGAAAAATAGGCTCCCGTGCGTGCACTGCCCAGTCCGCGCAGCGCCAGTACGAACATCACCAGGCTGATGCCATAGCCCAGAAAACCAACCAGCAAGATAGGCGCCAGCTGCGCCATGCCCGGGATCTGCGCCCCGAGATAAAGCGCCAACCCGCCATTCACCAGCCCTGCAATCAACCCCTTGGCCCCGGCGATAAACAGCGCGTCCGACGCAGACACTTTGCGTGTCAGGTTGTTATCGATTCCCCAGCACAGGCACGCCACGGCAACCGCCAGCGGCCCCGTCCAATCGTGGCTCGTGCCACCGCCGTCGGCCCCTGACAACACCACGCCGCCCAGCACGATGGCGATCATCCCCAGGACGATGCGACGGTCGGCGTTTTCCCTGAACACGACCCAGGCGATAACAGCGGTCAGCACCGATTCCAGGTTGAGCATCAGGGAGGCGGTTGCGCCGGCGGTGCGGGTCAGGCCGAACATCAACGCGACCGGCCCGAGGATGCCGCCGAATGCGATGGCGCCGAGCAGCCAGGGCCATTCTGATGGGGTCAGTCCGCTGGGTTTCCAGCCACGATCACGGATCAGGCGCACGCCGGCGAGGCCGACGCCGCTGCCGAGGTAGAGCAGGCCGGCGAGCAGCACGGGCGAGAGGCCCAGGCCGAGGTTTTTAGCGAGTGGGGTGCTGGCGCCGAACAGCGCGGCGGCGGCGAGTGCGTAGAGGATACTGAGGTTCATGGGCCGTCCTCGAAAGGTCGGCCCATGATACGTCGCGGGCTCAGGTGAAAGCCCGGGCGATTTTACTGCGCGGTTTTCAGCTTGATCACATCACCGGAAATCTTGGTGGTGTAACCGCTCAGCACCCAGGCCCAGAACCAGTTTTCCTGCACTTGGGTGTTGATCAGCGCATCGCCGCCTTTTGCTTTGATGGCGGCATTCTGGGCGCGCACGAAACGGCTGTTCTGGCCGATCGGGATCACGCCGAACAACATGATGCCGGTGGCGCTGGCTTCACTGTGGCCCAGGACGGTGTATTGGCTGCTGTCGTATTGCGGGGATTTGATGGCGGTGCCGGTGCAGCCTGCAAGCGTGAAACCGAGAACTGCTGCTGCAACCACTTTACTGATGTACTTCACTGGGAAACTCCATGGACTAAAGCCCGAGATTCAATTCTCGGGGCTGTACTTTAATCGCCCCGGCAAGGGATTGAAATCAATCTTCCCCCGTCAGATATGCAACCACGCCAGGCTACCTAACACCACCGCCACACCCGCCGCCGCATAGGACGTGCGCTTCAACCATTCCCTTCTCGTCAACAACGTAATCGCCGCCAGCGAAATCGCGATCTGAATCGCGGTCATCGCCTGGGCCCAGCGATGGTGCTGGTGCAGGGCCTGCTCGGATTTTTCATCCCATTCCTTTGAGGTCGCCTCCAGTTTCTCCGCCTGCTTGCGTACCTCTTCCTTCTGGCTTTTGTAGCGCTCGATCTCATCCTTGTAATGCGCGGCATCCACACCGGGAATATGGGTCGCGAGTTCCGCCAGGTTCTGCCGGCTGGACTTGGCCTGGTAGTAGTTCCACTGGTTGGCGGCTTCGGTCTTGATGATGGCCGCGTTGTTCTTGTCCATCGCTGCCTCGCTCTCGGTTGAGCCGGCCTGGTAGCTGAGCATGGCGCCGAGGGTGGCCATCAGCGCGGTCATGACGGCGATGCGACTGGCGAAATTGTCCCCACGGCCGTGGGCATGTTCGGTGGTGTGTTCAAGGTGTTTTTCGTGAGGGCTGGGGACTTCGAAGGCTTCGGACATGAGGGCGCGCCGGTCAAGGAAAACGGACTGAGGGAGTCTGATTCTTCACCAGTGAAGCTGTCTCAAGCCTGTACGTAACGTCGGATCAAGCGCACATACACCGCAATATTGATCGCCAGCACCAACCCGCCCAGGCTCAGCTGGATCTGTGGCGTCAGCCCGGCCGGGTAGATCAACGTGAGGATGTAATGCTCGATAAACCCTCCGCCATAACCGTCCTGCCCGGCGAGGTGGCGAAACAGGTTTTCCCAGCGGGTCAGCGGGCAGGGCAGGTGGAACACTTCGACCGCCACACCCCACGCAGCGGCGGGCAGGTGCAGCCAGATAATCGGGCGCCATTTCAGCGCCAGCAGCCCACCAAACAGTACGAACAGGATGAAACACAGGTGGAACAGCACGAGGCTGTCTGCGGCTAGACGATAGAGCATGTTTGGTTTCGCTTTTAGGTGACTGGAGGCGCGGACAGTCCCGTTGAGGCTATAGCTCCAGTTGACCGGGGTTGATGCCAAATGCCTTGGCAATCTTTTCCCGCGTCGTCCGGCGAGGTTTGTTCACCGCCTCTTGCTGGGCAAATGCGGATTGGGAAATGCCCAGGCGTTGGGCGACTTCTTCCTGGGTCAGGTTCAGGTGTTCGCGCCAGGCTCGGATCGGAGTTGCGCCATCTACCAGGCGGCTGACAACCGCGTGGGGGATTAGGTTTGGATCGTTCTGCTGGGCCAGATAGTGTTCATAAGGAATCACCACGAAAGCTGGCTTGCCCTCCGTATTGTGGATGATCTGTATGGCAGTAGGTTCGCTCGTCACGTTTCTTGACCTCTTGAATGCTGACCACGTGGATATCGCCGTCCCAATCGAAAAGGACTCGGTAACGCCCTACCCTTAATCGGTAACTGCAGGGGTGGTTGACCAACGCTTTGACGTTGACTGCGTCGGGCATGCGTTCAAGTGCGAAGACGGCATCGCGCACTTGTTGCTGATGATACGAATGCAATCGAAGCAATTGCTTGACGGCTTTTCGGGTCCAGTGGATTGAGTTCATCAGAGGTTAATAAGTCTTTTATAAGGTTTGCAAGGGGTATTTTTCAGCGGTGAGCCATCGAGCGGACGCTCTGTTCTCACAAACCCTAGACGGCCGCATCGCACGCGGGCAGGTAAAACTGTTGCGCGGTATGAATCACTGATCGCACACAGACTGCAGTCTTGTGCCGACTCAATACCTGGCCGCGAAGGTTGCTTGCAGGCAACCCAGGCCGTTATTGTGCTGAATCCTTTTAGTCCTTCCTCCAGGGTTGTGTAGTGATGAATGCACCGCGTACCGCAGTCGGTCCGATCAAGGCCGTGATTTTCGATATGGACGGGTTGTTGCTGGATACGGAAGGCATCTACACCGAAGTCACGCAGATCATCGCTGAACGCTACGGCCGAACCTACGATTGGGGCATCAAGCAGCACATCATCGGGCGCGGTGCCCAGGATTTGGCCGACTATGTGGTCAAGGCGCTGGACCTGCCGATTACCCCGGCTGAATTCCTCGAAATTCGCGAACCGCTGATGAGCGCGCGCTTTCCCAAGGCCTTGGGCATGCCTGGTGCCGAGGCGCTGGTGCGGCACTTGAAGGCACACAACATTCCGATTGCCGTGGGCACCAGTTCGTCGCGCAATTCGTTTGGCCACAAGACCACCTTGCACCGCGAGTGGTTTGGTTTGTTCGACACCATCGTCACCGCTGACGACCCGGAAGTCGGCGCCGCCAAGCCTGCGCCGGACATCTTCCTCACCGCTGCGCGCCGCCTGGGCGTTGCCCCAGAGGATTGCCTGGTGTTCGAGGATTCGCCGTTTGGTGTAACGGCGGCGAAGGCCGCCCGTATGACCGCCATCGCCGTGCCCGATGAAGCCATGGCCGACAGCAAGTACCAGCATGCCGACCAGATCATCCGCAAGCTTGCGGACTTCGACCTGGCGGCCTATGGCCTGCCCCCCATCTCCTGAACCAACAAGGTCAACATGTGGGAGGGGGCAAGCCCCTCCCACCTTGGGTTATGCGCTGAACCCACCATCGATAGTCAGGCTGGCACCGGTGATATACCCCGCTTCCGGCCCGGCCAGATACGCCACGAAACTGGCAATCTCTTCCACATGCCCGTAACGCCCCACCGCCATCAACCCGATCAGGCTCTCGGCAAAATCACTGTTTGCCGGGTTCATATCGGTGTCCACCGGCCCAGGTTGCACGTTATTGATCGTGATGCCCCGTGGCCCCAAGTCCCGCGCCAAACCTTTGGTCAAGCCGACCAGCGCCGCTTTGCTCATCGCATACGGGCCACCGCCGCCAAAGGGCATGCGTTCGGCATTGGTGCTGCCGATGTTGATCACCCGGCCACCTTCACCCATATGCTTGGCGGCTTCCTGGGTGGCGATAAACACGCTGCGCACGTTGATCGCCAAAGTCTGGTCGAAGTCTTCCAGCTTGAAGTCTTCCAAGGGGGCGATGGCCAGCACGCCGGCGTTATTCACCAGGATGTCCAGGCGGCCAAAGGCTTCCACGGTGGCGTTGACCGCATTGCGGATCGCAGTGGCATCGGCGCTGTCGGCGTGAATCGCCAGGGCTTTGCCGCCTTCGCTGATCACGCTGTTCTGCAGGGCTTCAGCCTTGGCGGCAGAGCTGACGTAGGTAAAGGCAACGGCTGCACCCTGTGCTGCCAGGCGCTTGACGATGGCGGCACCGATGCCGCGGGAACCGCCTTGGATCAAGGCGACTTTGCCGCTGAGGTTGTGTGTGGTCATGTCGATCTCCGAGTCGTTCAAGGCGCAATGCCCTGTTGTTGGAGCCGAGTATCGACCTCGCTCGCCGCTGCCGGTAGACCGTGATTGCTATAGTCTGTGTAAACCAAAAGTTTAGAGTGGGGCGTGATGGAGAGCTTTGGCAGTATCGAATGCTTTGTGCGCAGCGCCGAAGGCGGCAGCTTTGCCGAGGCGGCGCGGCACCTGAGCCTGACCCCGGCGGCGGTCGGCAAAAGCGTCGCCAAGCTGGAGGTGCGCCTCGGCGTGCGGCTGTTCCAGCGCAGCACCCGGCGTCTGGCGCTGACCGAAGCCGGCAAGCTGTTCCTGGCCGAAGTCAGCGGCAGCCTCACCACCATCCAGAATGCCGTGGCCAACCTGGCCAGCGCCGAAGGCCGGCCGGTGGGCACGCTCAAGGTCAGCATGGGCACGGTGTTTGGCAATCGCTATGTGGTGCCGTTGCTGGGGGCATTCATGGAGCGTTTTCCGGATATCAGCCCGGACTGGCATTTCGATAACCGCCAGGTTGACTTGATCGGCCAGGGCTTCGATGCCGCCATCGGCGGCGGTTTTGAGCTGCCCCAAGGCGTGGTAGCGCGCAAGCTGGCGCCGGCGCACCGGGTGCTGGTGGCCTCCCCGGGTTACCTGGCGCAACGCCCACCGGTGCGCGAGCCCGAAGACTTGTCGCGGTGCAAAGGTATCCTGATCCGCTCACCGCAAACCGGGCGTATCCGGTCCTGGCAGTTGACCAGTATCGAACGTGAACACCGCCCGCTGGTGCTCAAGCCCGGCATGACCATGAGCGACTCCGAAGCCGCCTGCTGTGCCAGCGCTCAAGGCCTGGGGATTGCGCTGGTGAGCATGCCCATGGCCGTGCCGTTCCTCGACAGCGGCGACGTGGTCAGGGTATTGCCCGACTGGTACGTCGACGACGGCAATATTTCCGTCTACTACGCCGAGCACAAACTGCTGCCCGGCAAGACCCGGGCGTTTGTGGATTTCATCATCGAGCAGTTTGCCGAAAAGAAACTGGGGCAAAGGTTCAGCGCAATCTAAAACCAAGTGCAGCTCAGCGGCCGAACCGAGTCGGCCAGCCAATCACCTGCTTCGGCCGAGGCGTCGCGTAAGTCCGTATCTTCGACGTCGACAACCCCAGCCGCACCAGGGATTCGGCGATGGTCACCGCCGCCGTCACGCCATCCACCACCGGCACCCCGGTGCGCTGGCGAATTTGCTCATCCAGCCCGGCCATGCCGCCGCAACCCAGACAGATCACTTCGGCCTTGTCTTCGCGAATAGCCAGTTCCGCCTGGCGCACGATGGCTTCCATGGCGGCCAGCGGGTCTTCTTCCAGCTCCAGAACCGCCATGCCGCTGGCGCGCACCGAGGCGCAGCGCTGGTACAGGCCGGCGAGTTTCAGGCGGTCTTCGATCAGCGGCACGGTGCGGTCCAGGGTCGTCACCACTGAATAGGCATGGCCTAGGAACATCGCCGTGCTGGCCGCCGCTTCGGTGATGTCCACCACCGGCACATTCAATAATTCCTGCAAGCCTTCCCGGCCGTGCTCGCCGTAGCCGGCCTGGATCACCGCATCGAACGGTTGGTCGTAAGCCATCACCCGGTCCATCACGGCGATGGCGGCCAGGTAGCTTTCAAAATTGCCTTCAACCGATTCCGCGCCGAAGTACGGGGTAAGCCCGACAATCTCGGTGCCCGGCGAAGCCACGGCCCGTGCTTGCTGGGCGATGGTTTCAGTGATGGATTCGGTGGTGTTGACGTTGACCACGAGGATACGCATGGAAGGTCCTTACTCAGTGACTGACGTTATCGACGGCAATGCTTTCGCCGCTGACATCGGCGTAGAACGGCTGGCGCTTGGCGATCAGCAGGTACAGCAACCCTGCAATACCGGCGCCAAACAACCAGGAAAACGGCGAGACGCTGGCAAATCCAGGCAACAGCGCCAGCAGGATGGCGATCACGGCGGCAGGAATAAACGCCGCCACTGCACGCATATTCACCCCTCGGCTGTAGTAATAAGCGCCATTCGGGTCTTCGCTATACAGCTGTGGCACGTCCACCTGGCTTTTACGAATCAACCAGTAGTCGACCATGATCACCCCGTACAACGGCCCCAGCAGCGCGCCCAGGCCGGAGAGGAAATACACGATCACCAACGGGCTGTTGTAGAGGTTCCACGGCAGGATCAGCACGGCCACGGCGGCGCTGATCAACCCGGCGCGACGGAAGTTCAGGTACTTGGGTGCCAGGTTGCTCAGCACAAAGGCCGGCGCGACGAAGTTGGCCATGATGTTCACCGCCACGGTGACGATCAGGAATGCCAGGCAGCCGAGCACGAGAAAGAAGGTATTGGGGATGGCGGCGATGATTTCGGTCGGGCTTTCGATCACCCGGCCATTGAGCTGGAACTGCCCGCCGCAGAGCAGCACGGTGATTGCGGCAAACACCAGGATATTCACCGGCAGGCCCCAGAAATTGCCGACCAGGATGGTCTTGCGGCACGGCGAAGAGCGTGCGAAGTCGCAGAAGTTGAGGATCAGCGTGCCGTAGATCGCCAGCCACAACGCGCCACCGGCAAAGATATTGCGCCACATCTCGCCGCCGGTGAGCGGCTCGCGGATCGACCAGGCGATGTTGCCACCGGCCTGGAAGTACATCCAGCCGGCCAACGCGGCCACCGTCAGCAAAATCACCGGCCCGGCGAAGCCTTCATAGCGCCTCACCATCTCCATGCCATAGGCCAGGATCACCAACTGCACGAACCAGATCACTACAAAACACGCCCAACCCAGGGTGGATAACCCCAGGATCGAATTATGGTCATAGTCGGCAAAGCCTGGATGAATCGCCGTCAGCAGTACGCGGAAAACCACCGACGCCAGGTAGGTCTGGATACCAAACCAGGCAATCGCGATCACGGCGCGGATCAACGCCGGAATCTGCGCACCGTGAATGCCAAAGCTGATGCGGCTGATCACCGGAAACGGCACGCCGGTCTTCTGGCCCATATACCCCGATAAGTTCATGAAGAAGTATACCAGCGCCGCGCCGATGCCCAGGGACAACAGGATCTGCCAGCCGCCCAGGCCCAGCGCGTAGAGGCCGATGGCGAACGAATAGTTGGCGATGTTGTGCACGTCATTGGTCCACAGCGCGAAGATGCTGTAGCGCCCCCAGCGTCGGCCTTCGACCTTGGTGGGCGCCAGGTCCTTGTTGTGCAGGCGTGGGCTGAGCACCAAGGGGCCGGGGCCCGCGGCGTCTGAGTTCAGGGCGGAGGAGGGCAGATCCAGTGCGATGTTATTCGAGAGGCTTGTACGCATTCCGGCAGGCTCCAGCACATCTGCCGGGAAGCCGCAGATGGCAAAGTGTATGTAGGTTTTGTATTTATTGTATACAAAGCACATTCCACCTTAAGCCACATGCGTGCCAGTTTTGAATCTATGAAAGTCCTGGGTAATTTAGTTTTTATAGCTTGGTTAAATAACTGGCTGAATTTTAAGAAATATAAATTGACCGATTGAACAGCTATTTATTTTTGGGTTGTCAGCGTGCGATTCGCCAGGCCAACCGAGGGGAGGGGAGAGGTGTTACGTTATGGTGCGGCTGAATAGAAATTGCACACATAAATGGCACCGATGGTTACATGTATGTGTACATCTCTAACACTCAACACAAGACAAATGTGGGAGGGGGCTTGCCCCCGATTGCGGTGTGTCAGCAACCATTGAACTGGCTGACCCACCGCTATCGGGGGCAAGCCCCCTCCCACATTTTTTACAGCATCAACTTCAAGCCTTGCTGATGATATTCCCGGCATGCAGCCCGCATTCCTTCTGCGTGGCTTCCTCCCACCACCAACGACCTTCGCGCTCGTGCTGGTTCGGCAGCACGGGACGGGTGCACGGTTCACACCCTATGCTGATAAAGCCGCGCTCATGCAGGCTGTTGTACGGCAGTTCCAGCATGCGGATGTAACCCCAGATCTCTTCGCTGGTCATCTGCGCCAGCGGGTTGAACTTGTACAGGGTGCGTTCCGGGGTAGAGAAGGCCGTGTCGATTTCCAGCGCCGCTACCTGGCTGCGGGTGCCGGGGCTCTGGTCGCGGCGTTGGCCGGTGGCCCAGGCGCTGACGCCGGAAAGCTTACGGCGCAGCGGCTCGATCTTGCGCACGCCGCAGCATTCGCCATGGCCGTCCTTGTAGAAGCTGAACAGGCCTTTCTCCTTGACGAAGGGTTCCAGCTTGCTCTGGTCCGGCGAGATCAGTTCGATATCGATCTTGTAGAAGTCGCGCACCTGCTCGATAAACCGGTAGGTCTCCGGGTGCAGGCGGCCGGTGTCGAGGCTGAACACCTTGACGTTCTTGTTCAGCTTCCAGGCCATGTCCACCAGCACCACATCCTCGGCACCGCTGAAGGAAATCCACAGGTCATCACCGAACTGGCTGAACGCCAGCTTGAGAATGTCCTGGGCAGACTTGTTGGCATAAGTCGTGGCGAGTTCAACGACGTCGAAGGCTTGGTTCATCAGGACGGTTCCTACAGGTCAATGGCGCTGAGCGCTCTATAGGGGAGCGATGGTATCAAAATCCGCCCTGCGTTGCGGCGGCGGGCTTGAATCGCTAGAGTTCGGCAGTCCTTTTGCTCGCTCAACTAACAACATCCAATGGGAGTGTCTTGTGGAAATTGCCTGTCTCGACCTGGAAGGGGTGCTGGTGCCAGAAATCTGGATCGCCTTCGCCGAAAAAACCGGTATTGAATCCCTGCGGGCCACCACCCGGGACATTCCCGACTACGACGTGCTGATGAAGCAGCGCCTGCGCATCCTCGACGAACACGGGCTCAAGCTCGCCGACATCCAGGAAGTGATCGCCACTCTCAAACCGCTGGACGGCGCCATCGAGTTCGTCAACTGGCTGCGCGAGCGCTTCCAGGTGGTGATCCTGTCCGACACCTTCTACGAATTTTCCCAGCCGCTGATGCGTCAGTTGGGCTTCCCGACCTTGTTGTGCCACCGTCTCATCACCGACGAAAACGACCGCGTGGTCAGCTACCAACTGCGCCAGAAAGACCCCAAGCGCCAGTCGGTATTGGCGTTCAAGACCCTCTACTACCGCGTGATCGCCGCCGGCGACTCCTACAACGACACCACCATGTTGGGCGAGGCCGACCGTGGGATTCTGTTCCATGCGCCGGAAAATGTGATCCGCGAATTCCCGCAATTCCCGGCGGTGCATACGTTTGAAGATTTAAAGAAAGAGTTCATCAGGGCGTCGAATCGGCAGTTGAGCCTGTAATTTCTTTCGGGCCGCTGAGGGCCCTATCGGGAGCAAGCCCCCTCCCACATTCGACACCATTCCAACAGATAAACGAGGTCGAATGTGGGAGGGGGCTTGCTCCCGATGGGGAAGGTAGCGCCACTACCAATGTTTCTGTCAGCTCCCTGCAAGCAACCGCTCATAAGGAATACTCAAGCCTTCATGCAGTCGCTTGATCATCGACAGGCTCAGCTTGCGCTTGTGGTTCAGCACTTCGGATACACGTCCGCTGGTGCCGATAAATGGCTCCAGGTCGCGGGCAGTCATGCCCAGTTGCTCCATGCGAAATTTAATGGCTTCCACCGGATCAGAAGGTGGCATTGGGTAATGTTCGGCTTCGTACTTCTCAATGAGTACTGCAAGAATTTCCAGCTCATCGCCTTCAGTCGAGCCGATGTCCGCTCCCCAGAGCTGCTGCACCCGCGCGAGTGCCGCAGTGAGGTCTTCCTGGGAGTGTATGGGTTTGATGTTCATTACACGGTCTCCGCATTGATCTGGTCGTACTGCGCATGAGTCCCTACGAACCGTATGAACCCAAGCTGTCGCTGGTAATCGATCGCCATGATCACTCGATATTTGTTGCCGCCCACGTTGAATACAACCCTGCTACCTTTGAGAATGCTCGCGGTCCTGAGCGCTGCCTTGAGTGCTTGTGGCGTAGGGTAAATGGCCTTTTCCATATGCCGATACAATTCAATAAGCGGCGCTTTCGCATCGATATAGGCGGGTTGGCTTTCCCAGAATATTCGTAAGGTCGAGAGGGCGATTATCCGCATCGCTGCAACCTCCCGATTTGGGAGATGATAGGCGCGGTTGAGAGGGGGCGCAAACTCGGAAATATTTCCTGACGGGTAGGCAGTCGCTTCATGTGATCCTTCACAGACGGCGGGTGGACGGTTGAAGCCGGACGCTATCTTCCGACGTTCAACTACGTCTACTGCGGTTCTGATTCAGGTTTTTTCTACTGCTCGGCGCTACGTCTGAGAGCCAGGAAGGCACTGTGCGCTACAGGCTTTCCAGTGTTTGTAACAACACCCGCACCTTCGTCAGTGACTCCTGATACTCCGCCTCCCACTGCGAATCCGCCACGATCCCACCGCCGCCCCAGCAACACACTTGGCCATCCTTGACCAGTAAGCTGCGGATGGCGATGGAGCTGTCCATCTCGCCGCGCACATCCAGGTACACCAGCGAACCGCAGTACAGCCCGCGTCGGGTCGGCTCCAGTTCGTCGATGATCTGCATCGCGCGAATCTTTGGGGCGCCGGTGATCGAGCCACCAGGGAAGCTGCCGGCGATCAGGTCGAGGGCGTCTTTATCGTCGGCCAACTCGCCGGTCACGCTGCTGACCAGATGATGCACGTTGGGGTAGCTTTCCAGGCTGAACAGTTCCGGCACGTTGACCGAGCCGATGCGGCAGGTGCGGCCGAGGTCGTTGCGCAGCAGGTCGACGATCATCAGGTTCTCGGCGCGGTCCTTGGGGCTGGCCAGCAGTTCGGCGGCCTGGGCGGCGTCTTCTTCAGGCGTGAGGCCGCGGGGGCGGGTGCCTTTGATCGGGCGGGTTTCGACGTGGCGCTCGCTGATGTGCACGAAACGCTCCGGCGACAGGCTCAGGACCGCGCCGTCGTCCGGCAGGCTCTGGAACCCGGAAAACGGCGTCGGGCAGGCTTCGCGAAGGGCGCAATAGGCTGCCCAGGGATCACCCATGCACGGTGCGCGAAAACGCTGGGCGAAGTTGACCTGGTAGCAGTCGCCGGCCTGGATGTAATCCTGGATACGCACGATGGCTTGGCGGTAGGCCTCGGCGCTGAGGTCGGGCGCCATCGGGCCCTGGAGTTTGAACGTCGCGCAGGTGTCGACAGCCCCATGGCTGAACAACGCGATCAGCCGTTGCCGTTCGCTATCTGCCAGCGAGGGATGAAACACCAACTGGCTGCTCTGGGCCTGGTGGTCACTGATCAGCGCCCAGGCGTACAGCCCGAAGCGCGCGTCCGGCAGGTGCAGGTCATCCACCGCCAGGTGCGGCATGTGCTCCAGGTGCCGACCGAAGTCGTAGCTCAGGTAGCCGATCAAGCCGCCGGCGAACGGTAACTGCAAACCGTCGGGAATCGCGGCTTCACCCAATCGCGTGAGGTTTTCCCGCAAGCGTTGCAGGAAAGCAGCGCCGCTTTCGTCAGGCGCTACCGCCAAGGTCGCTTCGGGCCAGGCGCTGAGCAGGTCGTAACGCCCACGCTCGGCCGTCGGCCGGCCGCTGTCGAGCAGCACCGCGCCGGGAGCGTGGCGAATCGCCGCAAAATACTCGGCGGGGTTGGCCCGGTAGGGCAATGGGTGTACGGAGCAGGTCGACATGCGGGGTTGAATCAGCCAATGGCGCGGGGGAGGGGGATTGTAGTCCCCTGTAGGATTTGCTCCTAGAGGGGATGTCGGGGATAGACAGTTCGAAGACCGGATCAGCCTTCCACGGGCGGAATATGCCCGAACATCTCCTGCACAAACTTCACCCGCTCTTCCGGGGTTTCCGTCACGCCGGCCGCTTTCAGTTCTTCCAGTCGCGCCTCCACCGCATGGGTGCGCAAGGTCAGGCCGCAGTCGTTGGCGATCTGGATATTCAGCCCCGGCCGCGCATTCAGCTCAAGGATCAGCGGGCCTTTTTCCTGGTCGAGCACCATGTCCACGCCGATATAGCCCAGCCCGCACAGCTCGTAGCAGCCGGCCGCGAGCTTCATGAAACCGTCCCAGTTGGGCAGTTGCACGCCATCCACCGCGTTGGTGGTGTCGGGGTGTTTGGTGATGATGGTGTTCAGCCAAGTACCGCGCAGGGTCAGGCCGGTGGCAAGGTCGACGCCCACGCCAATCGCGCCCTGGTGCAGGTTGGCCTTGCCGCCCGACTGGCGGGTCGGCAAGCGCAGCATCGCCATCACCGGGTAGCCCATCAGCACGATGATGCGAATATCCGGCACGCCTTCGTAGCTGATGCTCTTGAAGATCTGGTCGGGTACCACGCGGTATTCGATCAGCGCACGGTCGCGGTGGCCACCCAGGGAGTAGAGGCCGGTGAGGATGCTGGAAATCTGATGTTCGATCTCTTCATGGCTGATGATCTTGCCGGACACCGTGCGGTAGCGCCCCTCAAAACGGTCCGCCACCACCAGGATGCCGTCACCGCCGGCGCCCTGGGCCGGTTTGATCACGAAGTCGCTGCGCCCGCCGATGATCTCGTCGAGTTTGTCGATTTCCTTCTCGGTGGAGATCACCCCGTACATTTCCGGCACATGGATGCCGGCGGCGATCGCCCGTTCCTTGGTGATGATCTTGTCATCCACGATGGGGTACAGGCTGCGCTTGTTGTACTTGAGCACGTAGTCGGCATTACGCCGGTTGATGCCCATGATCCCCCGCGCTTCCAGGGCCTTCCAGGTCTTCCAGAAGCCGAACATTACGAATCAGCCTTGAGGAAGGCCTTGAATCGCACCAGCTCGGTCAGGCGGTAGCCACGATAGCGCCCCATGGCCAGCATGAAGCCCACCAGGATCAGCAGGATCGCCGGGAAAGTGAATACGAAGTAGATCAGCTCCGGCACGCTCATGATGATGTGCGCCAGGGACGCGGCGAACAGCGTACCAATCGCCACTTTCATGGCATGGCTGGCGCCGCGCTCTTCCCAGGTGATCGACAGGCGTTCGATGGTCATGGTCAAAATCACCATCGGGAACAGCGCCACCGACAACCCGCGCTCCAGCCCCAGCTTGTGGCTGAACAGGCTGATGGCCGCGATCAACACCACCACGAAGGTCAGCACCACCGACAACCTCGGCAGCATCTGCAACTTCAAGTGTTCCAGGTACGACCTGAGGGACAGGCCCAGCGCCGTGATAATCGTGAACAGCACAATCCCGAAGCCCAGCTGCGTCTCTCGGAACGCCAGGGCAATCAGCACCGGGGTAAAGGTGCCCAGGGTCTGCAGGCCGATCAGGTTGCGCAGGATCAGGATCACCAGCACGCCAATCGGGATCATCACCATGATCATGAAGGTCTGCTGGGTTTGCAGGGGCAGGCCGTACAGCGAGTATTCGAGGAAGTTGGCGTCGGTGTTCTCGTCGGTCAGCTTGGCCAGGCGAATCGCGTTCATTTCGCTGTTGTTCAGGCTGAAGGTGACCATGGCTTTCTTGCCGCCATCGACGGTGATCAGGTTTTCATCGCCGGTCCACCACAGCAGGCGGTCGGCGGGCAGGCCCGGTTCGCCGGTTTCCGGGTTGAAGTACAGCCAGTCGTTGCCATTGAAGCTACGCAGCCACAGCTCCGGGCTTTGCGGCTGGTCGGCCACCAGGCGGATGGTGTGGACCTTTTCCACCGGCACATGGGCAATGGACAGCAGCAACTCGACGATCTTGGCCTTGTGCGGCGTCGACGGGTCGCCGGCCAGCAACAGCTTCACATTGTCGTCGTTGAGGTTGTTGGTGCGCTTGATGGCTTCGGTGATGAAGGTCTCGACGTCGGCCGAATGCTGGCGAATCGGCGCCAGCAAGGCCTCGGCGGCGATTTTCTCCGGGCCTTCCACGGCAATACTGTCGCGGAAGGTCGGGCCCTTGATCTTGGTTTTTTCGCCGCTGTAGCGCTTGGTCAGCACCAGGCGGTAATACAGGGTCTGGTTGCCCTTGGCGCGGCGTGCCGACCAGGTGACCTTACGGTTGCCGTCGATGCGGTTGACGCTGACCCCGTAGTTATTGGAGATAAAGCTCTCATTAAGACTGACGAAGTCGCGGCTCAAGGGCGGCACGAACATCTGGATCTTCACCGGGTCTTTCGGGTTGGCGACGAACTCGACCTTGGCGTCGATGTTCCACAAGTCGTCGGTGGCGTCCTCGGTGACGGGAATGCCCAGCACGAAGATCTGGTAGGCGGTGACCGAAATACCCAACACCACCAGGATGGCGATCAGGATTCTCAGGTGTAGGGTTAGAGCGCGCATTCGGTTTACTCGGCGGTATGAGCGTCGGCGGCGCAGGCAGGTTTGCCTGCTGCGTATTTAAGACTGGGGTCGACCAGCGCATCAAAGCGTTTGAGCGCTTCGGAGCCGATCAGCAGCGGAAATTGGAAAGCGCTGCGGTCAGTCAAGTTCACTTCGATGCTGCGTAAAGCGGTGCCCATGCAGATATCCAGGGCAATCACTGGACGGGCGGTGTAGTTCTTGTCCTCATCGGGGTCGTAGTCGCCGGCGCGACGCTTGATCTTGCTGACGCGGGCCAGGGGACGTTCGATGGGATGGGAATGGGCGGTGTCGATGGCCAGGTAGAAGCGCACCCAGGATTCGCCGTTGCGCTTGAAGCGCTTGATGTCGCGGGCGCTGAGGGAGGCGGTCTTGGCGCCGGTGTCGAGCTTGGCGGCTACTTCCAGGTCGATGCCGGCCAATTGGGCGTATTCATTGAGGCCATACACAGTCTTCTCGGCGGCAGCGCCAAGGCTCGGCATGGACAATAGGCAAAACAGTAGGGGGAAGGGCTTGAGTCTCATAGATCCTGAGGCGGTGCAGTGCGATGTTCAATTCAAGGCGACTGGCATTGCTGCGCAAGCTCCCTTCGTGCGCCGTTTCATCAAGTGATGTCAGGCAAATGCGGCGGGCATTCTAACATGATGCTTTTTTGGCGCCAGCGCTGGCAGCCGGCCATGCCCTGAGGGCGTGCAGCCGGGATTATTAGACGATTGTCGACAATATCGATTTATTCTTTGACTGGTAGCGGTTTATTAGCTAGTTTTTGCCGCATTGCTTTCAAAGGTGTCGACAATATGCTGGGTCAATCAGAAGCTCCGATAATGGCGTCGGACGAATCCCAAACGATGTCCGAGAACGTCTTCCGACGCATCCAGGCCGCCATCGTCAAGGGTGAGATCGCTCCCGGCAGCAAGATTTCCGAGCCGGAACTGGCTCGCACCTACGGCATCAGCCGTGGCCCGCTGCGCGAGGCGATCCACCGCCTGGAAGGCCAGCGCCTGCTGGTACGCGTACCTCATGTGGGCGCCCGGGTCGTGTCCTTGAGCCACGCCGAGCTGGTTGAACTGTATGAAATCCGCGAGTCCCTGGAAGGCATGGCCTGTCGCCTGGCCGCCGAGCGCATGACCGACGTGGAGATCGAAGAGCTGCGCCAGGTGTTGCACACCCATGAGCGCGACGCAGCGTTCCAGGCGGGTGTCGGCTACTACCAGCAGGAAGGCGACTTCGATTTTCATTACCGGATCATTCAAGGTGCGGGTAACCGCACGCTCACTCAAATGCTCTGCGGCGAGCTGTACCAGCTGGTGCGCATGTACCGCATCCAGTTCTCCGCCACCCCCAATCGTCCACGCCAGGCCTTTGCCGAGCATCACCGCATTCTTGATGCGATTGCCGATCGCGACGGTGAACTGGCCGAGTTGTTGATGCGCCGGCATATCGGTGCTTCCAAACGCAATATTGCCCGTCATTTCCCAGGCGGCGCCCCTGATAGAGGTGAGTCATGAGTTCGAACAACAAAAGCACACCCGGCCAGCGTTTCCGTGACGCGGTCGCCAGCGAGCACCCTTTGCAGGTGGTCGGCGCGATCAACGCCAACCACGCGTTGCTGGCCAAGCGCGCCGGCTTCAAGGCGATCTACCTGTCGGGCGGCGGGGTGGCGGCCGGTTCCCTCGGCGTGCCGGACCTGGGCATCACCGGCCTGGATGACGTACTCACCGACGTGCGCCGTATCACTGATGTCTGCGACCTGCCGCTGCTGGTGGACGTGGACACCGGTTTCGGTTCCTCGGCGTTCAACGTCGCGCGCACCGTCAAATCGATGATCAAGTTCGGTGCCGCCGCGATTCATATCGAAGACCAGGTCGGCGCCAAGCGCTGCGGCCATCGTCCGAACAAAGAGATCGTGTCCCAGCAGGAAATGGTCGACCGCATCAAGGCCGCCGTGGACGCGCGCACCGATGACAGCTTCGTGATCATGGCGCGTACCGATGCCCTGGCCGTCGAAGGCCTGGAGTCTGCCCTGGAGCGTGCCGCCGCCTGCATCGAAGCCGGCGCCGACATGGTGTTCCCGGAAGCCATCACTGAACTGGAGATGTACAAACTGTTCGCCGCCCGTGTGAAGGCGCCGATCCTGGCCAACATCACCGAGTTCGGCGCGACGCCGCTGTACACCACCGAACAGTTGAAATCTGCCGATGTTTCCATCGTGCTGTACCCGCTCTCGGCCTTCCGCGCCATGAACAAGGCCGCCGAGAACGTCTACACCGCGATCCGTCGCGACGGCACCCAACAGAACGTGATCGACACCATGCAAACCCGCATGGAGCTTTACGATCGCATCGATTACCACACCTTCGAGCAGAAGCTTGACGCGCTGTTCGCCGCGAAAAAGTGACGAACACGCCTCCCTGAATAACGACAAAATTGGAGAAAAACCATGGCTGAAGCAAAAGTATTGAGTGGTGCCGGCCTGCGTGGCCAGGTCGCCGGGCAGACCGCACTGTCCACCGTGGGCCAGGCCGGTGCCGGCTTGACCTACCGTGGCTACGATGTGCGCGAACTGGCGGCCGATGCGCAGTTTGAAGAAGTCGCTTATCTGCTGCTGTACGGCGAACTGCCGACCCAGGCCGAACTGGCCGCCTACAGCGCCAGGCTGAGCAAGCTGCGTGACCTGCCGCAAGCGCTGAAAGAAGTGCTCGAACGCATCCCCGCAGACGCCCACCCAATGGACGTGATGCGCACCGGTTGCTCGTTCCTCGGCAATATCGAGCCGGAAAAAGACTTCAGCGTGCAACGCGACGTGACTGACCGCCTGCTCGCCGCGTTCCCGGCGATCATGTGCTACTGGTACCGCTTCAGCCACGACGGCAAGCGCATCGACTGCGTGACCGACGAGCCGAGCATCGGCGGCCACTTCCTGCACCTGCTGCACGGCAAGAAGCCGAGCGAGCTGCATGAAAAAGTCATGAACGTGTCGTTGATCCTTTACGCCGAGCACGAGTTCAACGCCTCGACGTTCACCGCGCGGGTGTGTGCCTCGACATTGTCCGACCTGTATTCCTGCGTCACTGCCGCCATCGGCTCCCTGCGCGGCCCGCTGCACGGCGGCGCCAACGAAGCGGCGATGGAAATGATCGAGCGTTTCGGCTCGGCGGAGGAAGCCGTCGAAGGTACCCTCGGCATGCTGGCGCGCAAGGACAAGATCATGGGCTTCGGCCACGCCATCTATAAAGACAACGACCCGCGTAATGAAGTGATCAAGGGCTGGTCGAAAAAACTCGCTGACGAAGTGGGCGACACCGTGCTGTTCCCGGTCTCCGAAGCCATCGACAAGACCATGTGGGAACAGAAAAAACTGTTCCCCAACGCCGACTTCTACCATGCCTCGGCGTACCACTTCATGGGCATCCCGACCAAGCTGTTCACGCCGATCTTCGTCTGCTCGCGGCTTACAGGCTGGGCGGCCCACGTATTTGAGCAGCGTGCCAACAACCGCATCATCCGTCCAAGCGCCGAGTACACCGGCGTTGAACAGCGCAAGTTCGTGCCAATCGAACGTCGCTGAATGGGAATACCGACGATCCCGAAGTGGAAACCGGACCCAGTGTGGGAGGGGGCTTGCCCCCGATGGTGGTGTGTCATTCAAACCTATAGCAACTGATACACCGCCATCGGGAGCAAGCCCCCTCCCACATTTGAATCGCATTCCAGCCCCGGATCAGCCGGTTCCGTTTGTAATCACCGTGACCGAGTCCTGACGATGAACACTGAATTTCGCAAACCGCTCCCCGGCAGCCGCCTGGATTACTTCGATGCCCGCGCGGCCGTCGATGCAATCAGCCCCGGCGCCTACGCCACATTGCCCTACACCTCTCGTGTGCTCGCCGAGAACCTGGTGCGCCGCTGCGACCCGGCCACCCTCAACGCTTCCCTGAGCCAACTGATCGAACGCAAGCGCGACCTCGACTTCCCCTGGTTCCCGGCCCGCGTGGTGTGCCACGACATTCTCGGCCAGACCGCGCTGGTCGACCTCGCCGGCCTGCGTGACGCCATCGCCCTGCAAGGCGGCGACCCGGCCCAGGTCAACCCGGTGGTACCGACCCAGTTGATCGTCGACCACTCCCTGGCCGTCGAAGCCGGCGGTTTCGACCCGGACGCATTCGAGAAAAACCGCGCCATCGAAGACCGTCGCAATGAAGACCGCTTCCACTTTATCGAGTGGACCAAAAAGGCCTTCAAGAACGTCGACGTGATCCCGCCGGGCAACGGCATCATGCACCAGATCAACCTGGAGAAAATGTCCCCGGTGATCCAGGTGCGTGACGGTGTGGCCTTCCCGGATACCTGCGTTGGCACCGACAGCCACACCCCCCACGTCGATGCCCTGGGCGTGATCGCCATTGGCGTCGGCGGCCTCGAAGCCGAGAGCGTCATGCTTGGCCGCGCCTCGTGGATGCGCCTGCCGGAAAGCGTCGGCGTCGAACTGACCGGCAAGCTGCTGCCAGGCATCACTGCCACCGACATGGTGCTGGCCCTAACCGAGTTCCTGCGTCAACAGAAAGTGGTCGGTGCGTGGCTGGAGTTCTTTGGCGAGGGCGCCTCCAAACTGACCCTCGGTGACCGCGCGACCATCTCCAACATGGCCCCGGAATACGGCGCCACGGCGGCAATGTTTTATATCGACCAGCAGACCATCGCCTACCTGAAACTCACCGGCCGCGAAGACGAACAAGTCACCCTGGTCGAGCAATACGCCCGTCATACCGGCTTGTGGGCAGACGACCTTAAAGGTGCGCAATACGAGCGTGGCCTCACCTTCGACCTGTCCAGTGTCGTGCGCAACATGGCTGGCCCGAGCAACCCGCACGCCCGCGTCGCCACCCGCGACCTGGCCGCCAAAGGCATCTCCGGCCAGTGGGATGAAGTGCCGGGGCAAATGCCCGACGGCGCAGTGATCATCGCCGCCATCACCAGTTGCACCAACACCAGTAACCCGCGCAACGTGATCGCCGCCGGGCTGCTGGCGCGTAACGCCAACAGGCTTGGGTTGACGCGCAAGCCGTGGGTCAAGTCGTCCCTGGCACCCGGTTCGAAAACCGTGGCCATGTACCTGGAAGAAGCCGGCCTCGGTCATGAGTTGGAAAAGCTCGGCTTTGGTGTGGTGGCGTTTGCCTGCACTACCTGCAACGGCATGTCCGGCGCGCTCGACCCGGTGATCCAGCAAGAGATCATCGACCGCGACCTGTACGCCACCGCCGTGCTCTCGGGTAACCGTAACTTCGACGGGCGTATTCACCCGTACGCCAAGCAGGCGTTCCTGGCTTCGCCGCCGCTGGTGGTGGCCTATGCCATTGCCGGCACCATCCGTTTCGACATCGAGAAGGACGTGCTCGGCTTCGACGCCGACGGCAAGGAAATCCGCCTGCAGGACATCTGGCCGAGCGATGAAGAAATCGACGCGGTGGTCAAGGCCTCGGTCAAGCCGGAGCAGTTCCGCGCGGTGTATATCCCGATGTTCGCGATCCACGAAGACACCGGTCCGAAAGTCGCGCCGCTGTACGACTGGCGCCCGCAGAGCACCTATATCCGCCGCCCACCGTACTGGGAAGGCGCGCTGGCCGGTGCGCGGCCGCTCAAGGGCATGCGCCCGCTGGCGGTGCTGCCGGACAACATCACCACCGATCACCTGTCGCCGTCCAACGCGATCATGCTCGACAGCGCCGCCGGCGAATACCTGGCGAAAATGGGCCTGCCGGAAGTCGACTTCAACTCCTACGCCACTCACCGTGGCGACCACCTGACCGCGCAGCGCGCGACGTTCGCCAACCCGAAACTGTTCAACGAAATGGTGCGGGAGAACGGCAAGGTCAAGCAGGGCTCCCTGGCGCGGATCGAACCGGAAGGCAAGGTCACGCGAATGTGGGAAGCCATCGAAACCTATATGGAACGCAAGCAGCCGCTGATCATCATTGCCGGCGCCGACTACGGCCAGGGCTCGTCCCGCGACTGGGCCGCCAAGGGCGTTCGTCTGGCGGGTGTGGAAGCGATTGCCGCCGAAGGTTTCGAGCGCATCCACCGCACCAACCTGGTAGGCATGGGCGTGTTGCCGCTGGAGTTCCTGCCGGGCACCGACCGTCACACCCTGCAGATTGATGGCAGCGAAACCTACGACGTGATCGGCCAACGCACCCCGCGTGCGCAGCTGACGCTTGTGATCAATCGCAAGGATGGCGAACGTGTCGAGGTGCCGGTGACGTGCCGCCTGGACACCGCCGAAGAAGTGTCGATCTACGAGGCGGGCGGCGTGTTGCAACGTTTTGCCCAGGATTTCCTGGAATCGGCGACCACCGCCTGAAGAGGATGACCATGGCACACGCAGCGCAAATCAAGATCCCCGCCACCTATATGCGTGGCGGCACCAGCAAGGGCGTATTTTTCCGCCTCCAGGACCTGCCCGAGTCGGCGCAGGTGCCGGGAGCGGCGCGGGATGCCTTGCTGCTCCGGGTGATCGGCAGCCCCGACCCCTACGACAAGCAAATCGACGGCATGGGCGGCGCCACATCGAGCACCAGCAAAACCGTAATTCTCGCCAAAAGCACTCGCGCCGATCACGACGTGGACTACCTGTTTGGCCAGGTCTCCATCGACAAACCCTTTGTCGACTGGAGTGGTAACTGCGGCAACCTGTCGGCGGCGGTGGGTTCGTTCGCCATCAGCGCCGGGCTGGTCGATGCGGCCCGCGTGCCCCGCAACGGTGTGGCCGTGGTGCGGGTGTGGCAGGCCAATATCGGCAAGACCATCATTGCCCACGTGCCGATCACCGACGGTGCGGTGCAGGAAACCGGCGACTTCGAACTGGACGGCGTGACCTTCCCGGCTGCCGAAGTGCAGCTGGAATTCATGGACCCGGCGGCGGAAGAAGAGGGCGGCGGCGGCTCGATGTTCCCCACCGGCAACCTGGTCGACGACCTCGAAGTGCCGGGTGTCGGCTCCTTCAAGGCCACGCTGATCAACGCTGGCATCCCGACGATTTTCATCAACGCCGAAGACCTCGGTTACACCGGCACCGAGTTGCAAGGCGCGATCAACAGCGACCCCAAGGCCCTGGCGATGTTCGAGACCGTACGGGCCTATGGCGCGTTGCGCATGGGGCTGATCAAACACCTCGACGAAGCCGCCCAGCGCCAGCACACGCCGAAGGTGGCGTTTGTGGCCAAGCCTGCGGATTACGTGGCGTCCAGCGGCAAGGCGATCAAGGCCGGCGATGTGGATTTGCTGGTGCGCGCCCTGTCCATGGGCAAGCTGCACCACGCGATGATGGGCACGGCGGCGGTGGCGATCGGCACGGCGGCGGCGATTTCCGGCACCTTGGTCAACCTCGCTGCAGGCGGCGTGGAGCGTAATGCCCTGCGCTTCGGGCATCCGTCCGGCACGTTGCGCGTGGGGGCTGAAGCCACCCAGGTGAACGGTGAATGGGTGGTGAAGAAAGCCATCATGAGCCGCAGTGCACGGGTGTTGATGGAGGGTTTCGTCCGCGTACCCGGCGACTCTTTCTAACGTCCAACACCAATCCCCTGTGGGAGGGGGCAAGCTCCCTCCCACAGTTATAAACAGGCATTCAGACCTGCGAAACGATCAACCCTGACCCTGAGGATGCAGCAACCCTAACTCACTTTGGAGATCTGCCATGAGCACCAACGTCGACCAGAACAACCGCCCCGACTACGACCAGGTCCTGCAGGACATTGCCGACTACGTCCTCAACTACCACATCGACTCCCAAGCCGCCCTCGACACCGCCCGCAACTGCCTGATGGACACCCTCGGTTGCGGCCTGCTGGCCCTGCGTTTTCCCGAGTGCACCAAGCACCTGGGGCCGATTGTCGAGGGCACGGTGGTGCCGTTCGGCGCGCGGGTGCCGGGCACGTCGTTTCGCCTGGACCCGGTCAAGGCGGCCTGGGACATCGGCTGCATCGTGCGCTGGCTCGACTACAACGACACCTGGCTCGCTGCCGAATGGGGTCATCCTTCGGATAACCTTGGCGGCATCCTTGCCGTGTCGGATCACCTGTCGCAAAAGCGCGTGGCCAATGGCGATGCGCCGTTGACCGTGCGCGCGGTGTTGGAAGCGATGATCATGGCCCACGAAATCCAGGGGGTGATTGCCCTGGAAAACTCGTTCAACCGCGTCGGCCTCGACCATGTGCTGTTGGTGAAAGTCGCCTCCACGGCGGTCACTGCCAAGTTGATGGGCGCCAACCGCGAACAGCTGCTGTCGGCGCTGTCTCACGCCTTCGTCGATGGCCAGGCCTTGCGCACTTACCGGCACGCGCCGAATGCCGGCTCGCGCAAATCCTGGGCGGCGGGGGATGCGTCGAGTCGCGGCGTACGCCTGGCGGACATCGCCCTGCGCGGGGAAATGGGCATCCCCGGTGTGCTGAGCGCGCCGCAATGGGGCTTCTACGATGTGCTGTTCAGCCACACCAATAACGACCTGGCGCTCAAGCCCGAGGACAAGCGTGCGTTCAGCCTGTCCCAGCCTTACGGCACCTATGTGATGGAAAACGTGCTGTTCAAGATCAGCTTCCCCGCTGAGTTCCATGCGCAAACCGCCTGTGAAGCCGCGGTGACCTTGCATCCGTTGGTCAAGGATCGCCTGCACGACATCGAGCGCATTGTGATCACCACCCATGAGTCGGCGATTCGCATCATCTCCAAGGTCGGGCCACTGGCCAACGCTGCCGACCGCGACCATTGCCTGCAATACATGACCGCCGTGCCCCTGGCATTCGGCAACCTGGTGGCCGAGCAGTACGAGGATGAGTTTCACGCCGCTCACCCTATCATCGATGAACTGCGCGACAAGATGGTCATCGTCGAGGACCCGCGTTACAGCCGTGAATACCTGGAAGCCGACAAGCGTTCCATCGCCAATGCGGTGCAGGTGTTCTTCAAGGATGGCTCCAGTACCGAGCAAGTGGCGGTGGAATACCCGATCGGCCATCGCCGTCGTCGGGTGGAGGGCATTCCGATGCTGGAAGACAAGTTCAAGGCCAACCTGGCCACGCGGTTTACCGCGCAACGCAGTGCCGAGATCTTTGCGTTGTGCACGGACCAGGCGAAGCTCGAGGCCACGCCGGTCAATCGTTTCGTGGACCTGTTCGTGCTCTAGCAGGATGCGCCGAGCTTAACCTGTGGGAGGGGGCAAGCTGCCTCCCACAGTTGGAACCCCGCTCACTCAAACCGCAGGATCACCCGGCGGTTGTGCTTGCTCTTCTTCTCGATCTTCTCGCAGAACACCCGGCCGATTTCCTCGGTGTTGAGCACATGGGTACCACCGCATGGCTGGATATCGATCCCGCCGATTTCAATCACCCGTACCGAACCCTGGATCACCGGCGGCGCAACCGCCTGGGTACGGGTGATCTGCAGCAGGGTGGCGTACTCCGAAGCAGGCATCGACAGGGTTTTGACCTCGTGGGCCTGTTCGATCAGCGCGTTGAGGTCACGGGTGATGCTGTCCTTGTCGAGGGTCATTTCCGGCAGGTCGAAATCCAGGCGACCTTTGTCGGCACTGATGCTGCAACCGGTCACTGGTGCGTCGATGAGCGAGCACAGCAGGTGCAGGCAGGTGTGCATTTTCATGTGCTGGTAGCGCCGCTCCCAATCCAGGCCGGCGTCCACCAGTACCCCGGCGATCAGTTGCTCGGGGCAGTGTTCTACCTGGTGCCAGATGATCGAACGCAGCACCGGGTCGCGCACCGTGCCGGTCACTTCGACCTGCGTACCGTCCGCCAGGGTCAAGTGGCCGGTATCGCCGGGTTGGCCGCCACCTGTGGGGTAGAACAGGGTGTGCTCCAGGGCGATGCCATGTTCGCTGACGGCAATCACCCGGGCGCTGAATGCGTTCTGGTAGGGCGCGCTGTCAAACAGCGCCAGGGTTTCCATGGTGTGCACGGACATGTTCAACCTCCGACGATCAGTGGGCTGGCTTGCAGCAGGTGGCGCACCATCGCGCTCAAGCCAGGGGGGGAGAGCAGGGTGATTTCGAATTCCGGCCCGCAGACTTTCAGGTTCAGCGGCAGGCGCGGCAGGTAGTTGCCGGATTCGAGGCGGTGAAGCCTGAATTGCAGGTGGTGACGCTCCTTCACCGTCGGCTCCAGCATCAAGCCTTGCAACGGGTGAAAGTCGGCGTCCAGCACCGTGACCTTGTGGCTGGTATTGACCTCGCCGACCACGTGCAGGCGCTCATCGAGGGCGAAGGCCCCGAGGTAGTTACTGTGGTCCGATTCATCGTTTTTTTGCAGCTGGATCTGGTTCACCACCTTCACCTTGGTGCCGGCGGGTACGTCCTGGGTGATCACACAGGAGGGGCTGATAAACACGTTGTCGCCGATCAGCACATAGCCCAGCACGCGGGCGCCGGAGCCGACCTCGACGTTGTTACCCAGGCGCGGATGGCGCTTGCCATCGGGGTTGTTGGCGATGCCGCGGGCACCCAGGGTCACGCCGCAGAGGATGTAGCAGTCGTTGCCGATCTCGCAGGTTTCGCCGATCACCGTGCCGTAGCCGTGGTCGAGGACAAAGCGCCGGCCGATACGCGCCGCCGGGTGGATTTCGGCCCCGGACAGGACTTTGCCCTGGTTGCTCAGCTTGAGGGCGATGCGTGAAAACACGCCGTTGGTCTGGTCGGGGAAATTCCACACCAGGTGCGCAAGCCGGTAATAGAGCACCGCCTTGAACGAGGCGTAGGACTCCAGGATCAGTTCGCCGCGCCCACGGGACGCCGGGTCGCGATAGGCGTAGGCGATCAAGTCCTCGGCCACCGCCTGGGCAGCATTCTGGATCAGTGGCGCGAGGTGCGGCTCCAGTTGTTTCATCTGCATGGGGGTGAGGGTCTTGACGAGCTGGGTGAGCAACTCATCGTGCAACTGTTGCATGTCGATAAAGCCGCCCATGGAGGCATCCCCGCATTCTGGCTGGTTGGAAGCCCCGTCATTCGAAACTGGGCAGGTAGCTGTCGGCATTGTCGTAGACCATGGTCAATACCACCGTTTCGGGCGGCAATTCGGGGGCGAGCCTGGCGATGGCGACCATGTTGGCGGCCGAGGACAGGCCCAGGCTGATGGCGTCGGTGCGCATGATGCGTTTCATCATGTCGATGCACTCCTGGCGCGAGACCTTGAGCATGCCGTCGATCACCTCCAGGTTGAGGATGCTCGGGATCAGGCCGATCGACAGGCCCTGGATATGGTGCGGCGCGTGCTGGTTTTTCAGCAGGTCGCATTCTTCCGGCTCTACGCCCATCACGCGCAGGGCGGGCCAGGCGGCTTTCAGGGTCTCGCCGATGCCGGTGATGTGGCCACCGGTGCCGATGCCGCTGACGAAATAGTCAACACGGCGATCACCAAAGGCGCGGAGGATTTCCGGCGCGGTGGTGTCGCGGTGGGTTTGCGGGTTGGCGCCGTTGCGTTGCTGGTTGAGCATCACGTAGCTGGGGTTTTCCAGCTGCAGCTCCATGCATTTTTCGCCGTGGGAGTTGTTGCCCAGGCGGCTGTCGGAGAGCACCACCTTGGCGCCGTACAGGCGCAGCAGCTTCTGTTTTTCGGGGCTGTAGTTGTCCGGGATCACCAGCACCACCTTGTAGCCCAGCACATTGCCGGCCATCACCAGGCCGATGCCGGTATTGCCGCCGCTGGGTTCGATGATGGTTTGCCCGGAATCACGGATCAGCACGCCGCGCCGCTCGGCGTCGAGGATCATGCCCAGGGCGATGCGTGCCTTGTGGCTGCCGCCAGGGTTGAGGGATTCGAGCTTGGCGTAGACCTCAATGCCAAGGTCTTCGGAAAACTGCGCCAGGCGGACGATCGGCGTGTGGCCGATGGCGTCGAGAATAGAGTTATGCAACATCATTCAGTCCTCGGCTCAATACAGCGGCATGTCGGGTTCGACGTCGCGAACCCAGTGCTTCATGCCGCCCTGCAGAACTTTGGTGTTGGCGAATCCGGCCGCCAGCAATGTGCTGGCCGCCTGCTCGGCGCGGGTGCCGGCGTAGCAGATCAGGTAATGGGTGTTGTCACGGCTGAGGCGCCCGAGTTGGCCATCCAGCTCGGCCAGGGGGATATGCACCACCCCCGGTAATTTGCACACCTCCAGTTCGCTGGCGTCGCGCACATCCAGCAGCACGTCGGCGCTGCTGGGGTGTTCGAGTACCTGCTTGAGTACGCGTGGCTTGATGTAGCGCTCTTCGGCCAGGGACGGTTGGCTGGGCACGGCGTCCGCACAGACGGCTGGCGCCCGGGTTTCGCTGTGTCGCAGGTCGGAGCAGCACGGGCAGTCGGCACGACGCTTGAAACGGATTTCGCTGAACTTCATGGCCAGTGCATCGAAGCGCATCAGGCGGCCGGACAGGGGCTCGCCAATGCCGATCAACAGTTTGATCGCCTCGGTGGCCTGGATCATCCCGACTACCCCGGGAAGCACGCCGATCACACCACCGGCGCTGCAATTGGGCGCCAGTTCTACGGGCGGTGCGCTGGGGAACAGGCAGCGGTAGCACGGCCCGCCTTGGTAGTTGAGCACGCTGATCTGCCCGTCGAAACGGTAGATGGCGCCGTACACCAGGGGTTTGCCCAGTTGCACGCAGGCGTCGTTGACCAAGTAGCGGGTATCGAAATTGTCGGTGCCGTCGATCACCAGGTCATAGGCGCCCACCAGTTCCAGGGCGTTATCGGCGTTCAACGCGGTGTTGTGGGCGTTGATCTGGATATGGCGGTTGAGGTCCTGCAAGCGCTGCTTGGCCGACTCGACCTTGGGCATGCCCAGGGTGCTGTTGCCGTGGACGATCTGGCGTTGCAGGTTGCTGCTTTCCACTACGTCGAAATCCACCAGTCCCAGGGTACCGACACCGGCCGCCGCCAGGTACAGGCTGATGGGCGAGCCCAGGCCGCCGGTGCCGATGATCAGGACCTTGGCGTTCTTGAGGTTCAACTGGCCTTCGCGGCCGACGCCGGGCAGGGTGATATGGCGCACATAACGTTGCACTTCCTCGTTGCTGAGGCTGTCGACGTCCATACCGCCGGAGGTGGCGAGCAGCACTTCGATGCGGGCTTTTTCCGGCAGCCGGTCGTCGGCGCTGATCAGCTCTTCCTCGGCGGTGAACAGGAAGTGTTCTTTGAGCTGGTTGTTCTTTTCGTGAAACAGATGGGCGCGCAACTGCGGGTGGCTGCTGCAGAGGTTTTCAATGACTTCGCGCAATGTCGATCCGGCGCCCTCGAGGGTCGATTCCGGCAGCTTGGCCACGCGAACCAGAATGTCGGGGAAAGAGACAGCGTTCATGGACAACTCCGTGTGCAGGTCGTTGAAGGGGGTTAGGGCGAAATGCTTGCCATCCCAGGCAAACAGTTTTGAACCCAGGGCCTGGCCCTGGCGAACGTCGACCACCAGGTAACTGACGGGGTAGATCGGCTCGCCCATGAACAGGGCCTTGTCCTGGTCTTCATCGCTGAAATAGGCGCCGACATCCGGGTGGGAGTGGTAGATCACCACCACCGGGTTGTCGCTGCGAAACGCCTTGTTCAGCATCAGGGTGTCGGCCACCGAGAAGGTGTAGCCATTGGCCGCGCTGCGCGGGTACATCTCGGGGTTCTTGCGGTGCAGTTCGTTCTGGATGTTTTTGCCCAGGTATACGCTGCCGTCGGCGAAGACGAAGCCGCAGCATTCTTCGGGGTAGCTGCGGCTGGCGTGGGCGTAGATCTGTTCCAGGGCTTTGGGGCGGAGGACGTCCATGTTTCTCTCGCGTTGATGGAGGGTCAATTTTTCTTGGCCAGGAGTTTTTCAACGGGCAACTTGGTGATCGCAAAGCCGGCCAGCAGGATGGCCGAATACAGCATCAGGTCGCGGGAAATCGCCACGCCTTCGTACCAGGCACCGATGATCACCGCGAACACCGGGAAGATGATGAACACGAATGACAGGATGATCGGGCTCAAGCGCTTGAGCAGCATGAAATACACGATGAACCCTCCCACCGAGGCCACCAGCCCCAGGTAGAACAGCGCGCTCCAGGAGCGCAGGGTGATGTTTTCGAAGGTCGGCGTTTCAAACCACAACCCGGCCACGAACAGCATCAGCCCGGCAATGCCGATGGGCAGGGTGTTGTAGGTGATCACGCTGATGGCGCTGCCTTTCTGCTTGGTAATCACGTAGCACAAGGCATGCATGATCGCGGCAGTCAGAATTGCGAGCACCCCGAAGAACTCGGCGTGGTCCAGGTGCAGGCCTTGGCTCCTGATGATCATGTAGAGGCTGCCGAAACCGATACCGATGCCGACCACCTGGGAAAAGTAGATGCGCTCGCGCAGGAACAACGCGGAGAAAATCAGGATAAACACCGGCATGCAACTGAACAGCAGGGCGGTGAGGCCGGATGACACATGCATCTCGCCGTAGTTGAGCAGGTAGTAGGGCACGCTGAAGTAGGACAGGGTCACGAACACGAAGAACCAGCGGCTCTCGCGCGGAAACAGGATGGGTTCACGGCGCACCATGGCGAAACACAGGAACAGCGGGAAGGCGATCAGGAAGCGCAGGCCGGCGGACGTCAGCGGCGGCACGCTCTCAACGGCGATTTTGATCCCCAGCCACGTGGTGCCCCAGCTCAGGCACACGATCAGGAACATCACGCTGGTCACCAGCCCGGCCAGCCACTGTTTTTGCGTTTTGGTTTTGGCGGTGTTTTCGAGAACGGCGGACATTGGCATCGTTTATTGCTTCCCTGAGCCTGAATTGAACTCTATATTGAGCTTGTAATGAGTTGTAAAATTCGGCGATTGAACCCGTAAAAGCACACTATTAGGGCGAAAGATGGCTGTCAAAACAAATATTGACATGGTGTCAATTATGCGTGAGGGGTTGTCCAACGGGCAGGGCGTGAAGTACAAGCGCCTGTCCGATGTCATGGAACGGGGCATCCTCGAAGGCTTGATTGAACCGGGACGAAAACTGCCGCCTCATCGGGTGCTTTCCGACAATCTTGGGGTGACCATCGGCACCATCAGCCGGGCCTACGGTGAGCTGGAGCGTCTGGGTTTGGTGGTAGCGCGAGTGGGTGACGGCACGTTCGTACGCAAGCGTGGGATGGAGCGCCAGCGTGATGAAGGCTTTCGTAACTTCAGCGAGGAGCCGCGCCAGTACTTCGACATGAGCCGCAACATGCATATTCCGGGTCAGGAAACCACCTTCCTGGCACAGAGCTTCCAAACCCTCTCGACCAACGCCAAGTTCCTCCAGGACATCAGTGCCTACACCCCGGACGCCGGCCTGCCGCGTTATCGCGATGCGGGCGCGCAGTGGCTGGTGCAGCGTGATTTTCATCCGATCCCCGAGCAGGTGATCTGCGTCAACGGCGGCCAGCATGGCCTGCTGTGCGCGATGATGGCCCTGCTGCGCGCCGGCGATACGGTGGTCACCGAACAATTGACTTACCCGGGGCTGATCACCGCCGCGCGCATGCTGGGTATCCGCTTGATCGGCCTGGAGATGGACGAAGAAGGCGTGCTGCCGAGCGCGCTGGATGAAGTCTGTCGTAATCACCGGGTTTCAGCGTTGTATTGCACGCCGACCATCCAGAACCCGACCACGGCGGTGTTATCCGTGGCGCGGCGCGAAGCCTTGGTGAAGGTGTGCCGGGAACATAATCTGCTGATTCTTGAGGACGAAGCCCACGGCGTATTGGTTGAAGACCGTCCACCGCCCCTCAGCCATTTCGCTCCCGAACGTACGATTTTGATCAGCAGCCTGAGCAAGGCCGTGTCTGCCGGGCTGCGTGTGGGGTATGTGCATGCGCCCCCGGCGCTGGTCAGCCGTATCTCGGCGGCCTTGCGCTCCACCTGCTGGATGGCCACGCCGGTGACCCTGGAACTGGCGACGCAGTGGATTGAAAACGGCACGGCTGAATACCTGCTGCGCCAGCAGATCAACGAGATCAGCCGACGCAAAACCTTGGTGCAGGACTTGTTGGCCGGCCTGGCGTACCGCACTCACCTGAACAGCCCGCACTTCTGGATCGAAGTGCCGGAGCCCTGGCGCGCGTCGGAAATCGAGGCGGAGCTCAAGCAGAATAATTACCTGATCGCCACCGCCGAGGCGTTTGCCGTAGGGCAGACGGCGGTGCCGCAGTTCATTCGGGCGAGTATCTGCAATACGTCTGGGGACGATCAGTTGTTGCGGGCGGGGTTTGATGCGTTGGCGACGGCGTTGGGGCAGGGGGGAGGGCGGTTTCACCTATAGCGAGTGGACGTCCATGCTGTGAGCAGGCTTGTTGTGGCAAGCAAGTCAGTTAAGGAGGAACACTGTAACTGTGGCGAGCGGGACAAGCCCGCTCGCCACAGTAAAACAGAGTATCAAGGTGTTATTTGAAGCGCCGTTCCACACCTTTCTCCACCAGAATCTTCGCCGAAATCTCTTCCACCGAAAAATGCGTGGAATTGATGTGCGCAATATTCTCGCGACGGAACAGATTTTCTACTTCGCGCACTTCGAATTCGCACTGGGCATAGCTGGAGTAGCGGCTGTTGGGCTTGCGCTCGTTGCGGATGGCGGTGAGACGGTCCGGGTCGATGGTCAGGCCAAACAGCTTGTGCGAATGGGCGCGCAGCGCCGCAGGCAGCGTCAGGTGCTCCATGTCGTCTTCGGTCAGCGGGTAGTTGGCCGCACGGATGCCGAATTGCATGGCCATGTACAGACAGGTGGGCGTTTTGCCGCAGCGTGACACGCCGACCAGGATCAGGTCGGCCTTGTCGTAGTAGTGGGTGCGAGCGCCGTCGTCGTTGTCGAGGGCGAAGTTCACCGCCTCGATACGCTCCATATAATTGGAGTTATGCCCAATGGAATGGGACTTTCCGACCGAATAGGAGGAGTGTTCGCTCAACTCCTGCTCCAGCGGCGCCAGGAACGTCGAGAAAATGTCGATCATGAAACCATTCGACGTTGCGAGAATCTCACGGATGTCTTGATTGACGATGGTGTCAAAAATGATCGGCCGAAAGCCGTCTTTTTCAGCCGCCAGATTGATTTGTTGTACCATAGCCCGCGCTTTATCCACGCTGTCGATATAGGGCCGTGTGAATTTGGCGAACGTAACGTTTTCGAACTGCGCGAGCAGGCTTTGACCCAGGGTTTCGGCTGTAATGCCGGTGCCGTCGGAGATAAAGAAAGCAGATCGTTTCATTTGAGCCCTGGGCCTTAAGCTGATGACGAATCTTGGATATGATAGGCGCGATTTTGCCGCCCCATAGTGGGCCGCATTCTCACTTATTTTCCAGGTCCAGGCCACAAACGCGGGTAATCGCTCCTACGAGCAGCCGGCGTCCTGAGCTTTTCCAACACAGTTAGTGGAGAGATCACCTTGGTAGAGTACGTAGTTTCCCTCGATAAGCTCGGCGTCCATGATGTAGAGCACGTAGGGGGCAAGAACGCATCCCTCGGCGAGATGATCAGTAATCTTGCAGGCGCTGGTGTGTCGGTGCCCGGTGGTTTCGCCACCACGGCCCAGGCTTACCGTGATTTCCTCGAACTGAGCGGCCTCAACGCTCAGATCCACGCCGCGCTGGACGCCCTGGACGTCGACGACGTTAACGCCCTGGCCAAGACCGGTGCCCAGATCCGCCAATGGATCATGGAAGCCGAGTTCCCTGAGAAACTCAACGAAGAAATCCGCACCGCCTTCGCCACATTGTCGGCGGGCAACCCTGACATGGCCGTTGCCGTGCGCTCCTCGGCCACCGCCGAAGACTTGCCGGATGCTTCTTTCGCGGGTCAGCAAGAGACCTTCCTGAACATCCGCGGCGTGGAAAACGTGATCCGCGCAGCCAAGGAAGTGTTTGCCTCGCTGTTCAATGACCGCGCCATTTCCTACCGCGTGCACCAGGGTTTCGACCACAAGCTGGTGGCCCTGTCTGCCGGTGTGCAGCGCATGGTGCGTTCGGAAACCGGCACCGCCGGCGTGATGTTCACCCTGGACACCGAGTCGGGCTTCCGTGACGTGGTGTTTATCACCGGCGCCTACGGCCTGGGCGAAACCGTTGTACAAGGCGCGGTCAACCCCGACGAATTCTACGTACACAAACACACCCTTGAAGCCGGCCGCCCGGCCATCCTGCGCCGCAACCTGGGCAGCAAGGCTATCAAGATGATCTACGGCGACGAGGCCAAGGCCGGTCGTTCGGTGAAAACCGTGGACGTCGACAAGGCCGAGCGCGCGCGCTTCTGCCTGAGCGACGCGGAAGTCAGCGAATTGGCCAAGCAAGCGATGATCATCGAAAAGCACTACAAGTGCCCGATGGACATCGAATGGGCCAAGGACGGGGACGACGGCAAGCTGTACATCGTGCAGGCCCGTCCGGAAACCGTGAAGAGCCGTACCTCGGCCAACGTCATGGAACGCTACCTGCTCAAGGAAACCGGCACCGTGCTGGTGGAAGGCCGTGCCATCGGCCAGCGCATCGGCGCCGGCAAGGTGCGGATCATCAAGGACGTGTCCGAGATGGACAAAGTCCAGCCCGGTGACGTGCTGGTTTCCGACATGACCGACCCGGACTGGGAACCGGTGATGAAGCGTGCCAGCGCCATCGTCACCAACCGTGGCGGGCGTACCTGCCACGCGGCGATCATCGCCCGCGAACTGGGGATCCCGGCAGTGGTCGGTTGCGGCAACGCCACCCAACTGCTCAAGGACGGCCAGGGCGTGACTGTGTCCTGCGCCGAAGGCGACACCGGCTTCATCTTTGAAGGCGAGCTGGGCTTCGACATCAAGCAAAACTCCATCGACGCAATGCCCGACCTGCCGTTCAAGATCATGATGAACGTCGGCAACCCGGACCGTGCCTTCGACTTCGCGCAGTTGCCGAACGCCGGTGTGGGCCTGGCCCGTCTGGAGTTCATCATCAACCGCATGATCGGCGTGCACCCCAAGGCCCTGTTGAACTACGACGGCCTGCCGCTGGACATCAAGGAAAGCGTGGACAAGCGCATCGCCGGCTACAACGACCCGGTGGGCTTCTACGTCGAGAAGCTGGTGGAAGGCATCAGCACCCTGGCGGCGGCGTTCTACCCGAAAAAGGTCATCGTGCGCCTGTCGGACTTCAAGTCCAACGAATACGCCAACCTGATCGGCGGCAAGCTCTACGAGCCGGAAGAAGAAAACCCGATGCTGGGCTTCCGTGGCGCCTCGCGTTACATCAGCGAAGCGTTCCGTGACTGCTTCGAGCTCGAATGCCGCGCCCTCAAGCGTGTGCGCAACGAGATGGGCCTGACCAACGTCGAGATCATGGTGCCGTTCGTACGTACCCTGGGCGAGGCGAGCCAAGTGGTCGACCTGCTGGCCGAAAACGGCCTGTCCCGCGGCGAAAACGGCCTGCGCGTGATCATGATGTGCGAACTGCCGTCCAACGCCATCCTGGCCGAGGAGTTCCTGGAGTTCTTCGACGGTTTCTCCATCGGTTCCAACGACCTGACCCAGCTCACCCTGGGCCTGGACCGCGACTCCGGGATCATCGCTCACCTGTTCGACGAGCGTAACCCTGCGGTCAAGAAGCTGCTGGCCAACGCCATCCAGGCGTGCAACAAGGCCGGCAAGTACATCGGTATCTGCGGCCAAGGCCCTTCCGATCACCCGGACCTGGCCAAATGGCTGATGGAGCAGGGTATCGAAAGCGTCTCGCTTAACCCCGATTCCGTGCTGGAAACCTGGTTCTTCCTGGCGGAAGGCCAAGCGTCCGCCTAAGGTCGTGATGTCAAAAGTGCCGGTCCCCCGTCGAGGGTGACCGGCATTCTTATCTGTGCAGGGCGGAAATCCTTCCGGACGCCGCCCTTTTTTGTGCAAGAGCATTATGCAAAGCAGCAGCAACCTGTTTCCCGTCGCCCTGATCAGTGCTGAACGTCGTGGCGACCTGAGTGAAGATGTGTACCGCCTCAAGCCCGGTAACAGCCCCGACGGTACCGTCGAGCTGGCCGTTACCCGTTTGGGCCTGGCCGATGTCCCGCAAAGCCGGGGCATCCCGGTTATTTTGTTGCACGGCAGTTTTTCCAATCGGCGCTTCTGGTACTCGCCCAAGGGTATCGGTCTTGGCGCCTACCTGGCACGCCAGGGGTTCGATGTGTGGATCCCGGAAATGCGTGGCCATGGGCTGTCCCGGCGCAATCAGGACTACGCCCGGAACCGGGTCGCCGACTACGCGCGCTACGACTTGCCGGCCATTGGCGCGTTTGTGCGTGAGCAAAGTGCGCAGATTCCCCATTGGATTGGTCACTCTCTGGGCGGCACAACCCTGGCGGCGGCCCTGGGTGGGCAGCATCTTGGCGCGCCGGCAGTGGCCTCGGTGGCCTTGTTTGGCTGTCAGGTTAGTCGCAGCCACTGGCCGTTGAAGCTTCCGCCGGTGGAGTGGACCGGCCGTCTGCTTTTAAAGCGCTTCGGCGGAGTATCCGGCTCGCGGCTCAAGCGAGGACCGGAGGACGAACCGGCGGGTGTGCTGATCGAAGCCATGCGCTGGAATGGCCTGTTCGGTCGCTTTGGCGAAGGTAAGCGCGATTGGTGGAAAGGCCTGGCGGATGTCGACGTGCCGCTGTTGGCTGTGAGCGCGGCGGGCGATCAGCAAGATCCGGACTGGGCTTGCCGCAAGCTGTTCGAGCAGATCAGCTCCGAGCACCGTCAGTACCTGTGCCTGGGGCGTCAGCAAGGCTTTACTGAGGATTTCGGGCATGTGGAAATGCTGGTCAGCAAAGCCGCCCAGGCCGAGGTCTGGCCGCTGGTAAAACAATGGTTAAACGATCCACTGACACCTTTGTTGGGTGCCAAGCCTGAGGCATTGGTCGTAGTTTGACGCAGGGCTCTGCCAAGGGCGTTTCGCTCGAGTGTGGTTGCGGCTAAGATATGACGCGTTAAACGCTTCTGGTCATATTCAGTCGCTCACTGGTTATTGCGTTGCGACGAAGCGGATGGGATGTTGCGCACCGGCTCCGGCTGGCGCTTCTTTCGAAAGACACTTCTTTGACGGAAAGGAATTTTTTCAATGAACCATTACGTGACCCCCGACCTGTGCGACGCCTACCCTGACCTGGTGCAGGTGGTCGAGCCGATGTTCAGCAACTTCGGCGGCCGAGATTCCTTTGGCGGCGAGATCGTCACCATCAAATGCTTCGAAGATAACTCCCTCGTCAAGGAACAGGCCGACCAGCCGGGCGCCGGCAAGGTGCTGGTGGTCGACGGTGGCGGTTCCCTGCGCCGCGCGTTGCTGGGCGACATGATCGCCGAGAAAGCCGCTAAAAACGGCTGGGAAGGCCTGGTGATCTACGGCTGCATCCGTGACGTCGATGTCATCGCCCAGACTGACCTGGGCGTACAGGCGTTGGCCAGCCATCCGATGAAAACCGACAAGCGCGGCATCGGTGACCTGAACGTCGTGGTGACATTTGCGGGTGTGACGTTCCGCCCAGGTGAGTACATCTACGCCGACAATAATGGCGTGATCGTCTCGCCAAGCCCGCTGCAAATGCCTGAATAAACCGCAATAACCAACAGGGGTGGGGATGTTCGAGGAAGAAAACGCGCAGTGGGGGCTGGTGCATGCCCTGGTGCTGGACGGTAAAGGCGGTGCGCGTTCGATTGCCCGGACTGAGCTCGACGACTTGCAACTGCAGCCCCAGGAAAGCCTGTGGCTGCACTGGGATCGCAGTCATCCCCAGACCCAGACCTGGCTGCGCAAATCCAGTGGCTTGAGCGAATTCGCCTGTGATCTGCTGCTGGAGGAGAACACCCGCCCACGCCTGTTGCCGCTGCCGGATGCCGAGTTGCTGCTGTTCCTGCGCGGGGTCAACCTCAATCCGGGGGCCGAGCCGGAAGACATGGTCTCGGTACGTATCTTCGCCGCCGCCAGCCGCGTGATTTCCCTGCGTCTGCGCCCGCTGCGCGCTACCGATGAGCTGCTGGTGCAGTTGGCGGATGGCAAGGGGCCGAAAACCGCCTCGGAGCTCATCCTTTATATGGCTCAGTACCTGACCAACAAGGTCCAGGATCTGGTCACGGATTTGTCGGAAATCGTCGATGCTGAGGAAGAAAAACTCGATACCGACGAACGGTACACACCTGAACATGGCAGTGTTTTGCAGATCCGTCGCCGAGCGGCCGGGCTCAAGCGTTTCCTGTCGCCGCAGCGGGATATTTTTGCCCAGCTCACGCGGATAAAATTGCCGTGGTTCTGTGACGACGATGCCGACTACTGGAACGAATTGAACAACAGTCTGACCCGCTACCTGGAAGAGCTCGAATTGACCCGGGAGCGCGTGGGGCTTGTGCTTGAGGCCGAAGACCGGCGCTTGAGCGTGCGCATGAATCGCACCATGTACCGCTTCGGGATCATCACGGGAATCTTTCTGCCGATGAGTTTCCTGACCGGTTTGCTGGGTATAAATGTGGGTGGCATACCGTTCTCTGCCAGCCCTTACGGATTCGTGATTGCATGCCTGTTGATGGTGTCGGTGGCGCTCGGGCAATGGTGGTTGTTTCGACGATTGCGCTGGGTTTGAGCTGAATACGACCTGAACGTAGGAAGGGTCCCATGTGACCCCAGGAATTTTACCCTCGTCTTTTAAATCACTTGCGAGAGGTCTTTATGCACGATCCGTTCGAACAGTCTTTGCGTGACATGCTCAATGCCTCGCCGTCCAACCGCGACGACGATGCCTGTCTGGGCCGTGTGCTGAAAACGGCTAATCGCCAGGTGGGCGCGGGTGACCTGTTCGGCCTGCTCGGCCGCTGGATGCCGGCGTTGATGATGGCCCTGAACAACGGTTCGGCCCACGTATCCCCGGTTTCCCGTCGTAAACCTCTTGCTCGCACTGCTGATAAGGCTGATTGAATATGGAACTTGATCTCTGGACCCAGAGCCTGGTCACCGCGATGACCGCATTGTGGACCAAGGTGGCGAATTTCATTCCCAACCTGTTTGGTGCCCTGGTCCTGGTGCTGCTGGGCTTTGTCGTGGCCAAGCTGCTCGACACCCTGCTGTCCAAGTTGCTCGCAAAACTGGGCCTTGACCGCCTGATGGCAGGCACCGGCCTGACCAAGCTGCTGGGGCGCGCCGGGCTGCAGGTGCCGATCTCCACGTTAATCGGCAAGATCGTCTATTGGTTTGTTTTGCTGATTTTTCTGGTTTCAGCGGCGCAATCCCTTGGACTTGAGCGAGTTTCAGCTACGCTCGACATGCTGGCGCTGTATTTGCCGAAGGTTTTCGGCGGCGCGCTGGTGCTCCTCGTAGGCGTTTTGCTCGCACAATTGGCCAATGGGCTGGTGCGCGGTGCCGCCGAAGGTGTGGGATTGGACTATGCCGCTGGCCTGGGGCGAATCGCCCAGGGGCTGGTGATCATCATCAGTATTTCGGTCGCGATCAGCCAGTTGGAGGTCAAAACTGACCTGCTTAACCACGTGATTGTGATCGTTTTGATTACCGTTGGTCTGGCCGTTGCGCTGGCCATGGGGTTGGGAAGCCGGGAAATTGCCAGCCAGATTCTTGCGGGAATCTATGTGCGTGAGTTGTATCAGGTTGGGCAACAGGTGCGTGTGGGCGAGGTCGAAGGGCAAATCGAGGAGATCGGCACAGTCAAGACGACGGTGCTGACCGATGACGGCGACCTGGTGTCGCTGTCCAATCGGATTCTCCTCGAGCAGCAGGTCAGTAGCCGCTAACCCGGTAAACCCTGCTAATGTACGCCGCCGCAAGCCCGGCTGACCGGGCTGTAGTGGACATTGACCTGACTGTCGGCACGACTTGTTTTGAATAAAGCCCAAACGCTGTCCACGCGCTATGACCCCCGTGAGCTCTCTGATGAGGAGTTGGTCGCGCGCGCGCACACGGAGCTGTTTCACGTAACTCGCGCGTATGAAGAATTGATGCGCAGATATCAACGCACTCTGTTCAACGTTTGTTCAAGGTATTTAGGGAACGATAGAGATGCGGATGATGTCTGTCAGGAAGTGATGCTCAAGGTGCTGTACGGCCTGAAGAACTTTGAGGGCAAATCGAAGTTCAAGACATGGCTATACAGCATCACCTACAACGAGTGCATCACGCAGTATCGGAAGGAACGGCGAAAGCGTCGCTTGATGGACGCCTTGAGTCTGGACCCCCTTGAGGAGGCGTCTGAAGAAAAGGCGCCGGCACCCGAGGAGAAGGGCGGACTTGATCGCTGGCTGGTGTATGTGAACCCGATTGACCGGGAAATTCTGGTGCTACGATTTGTCGCGGAGCTGGAATTCCAGGAAATCGCTGACATCATGCACATGGGTTTGAGTGCTACAAAAATGCGTTACAAACGTGCTCTAGATAAATTACGTGAGAAATTTGCGGGCGAGACTGAAACTTAGTGCGTGGCAAATATCTCTTACGTGTAGGCAAGTTCTGTTAGACTTGTCGCCGAGTTGTCCCCCGGTTTGTGGGACTGCTTTACAATCACCAGATGGGGATTTAACGGATGAAACTGAAAAACACCTTGGGCTTGGCCATTGGTTCTCTTATTGCCGCTACTTCTTTCGGCGTTCTGGCACAAGGCCAAGGCGCAGTTGAAGGCGAGCTGTTCTACAAGAAGCAGTACAACGATAGCGTCAAGCACATCGAAGACGGCTTCAATCCTGGCGCTCGCATCGGTTACTTCCTGACCGACGACCTGTCCTTGAACCTGTCCTACGACAAGACCAACCACACCCGTTCGAACGACGGTACTGGTAACCAGAAGATCAAAGGCGATACCGGCAGCCTGGTTGCCCAGTATCACTTCGGTCAAGCTGGCGTAGACAGCCTGCGTCCATACGTAGAAGGCGGCTTCGGTCACCAGAGCCGTACCAACGTTCAGGCTGACGGCCACAGCGGTCGCGACCAGACTACCTTCGCTACCGTTGGTACCGGCGTGAAGTACTACTTCACCAACAACCTGTACGCTCGTGCCGGTGTTGAAGCTGACTACGGTCTGGACAACGGCAAGTGGGACTACTCCGCACTGGTTGGCCTGGGCGTGAACTTCGGCGGTAACGCTGGCGCAGCTGCTCCAGCTCCTACCCCAGCACCAGCTCCAGAGCCAACTCCAGAGCCAGAAGCTCCAGTTGCTCAGGTTGTTCGTGTTGAGCTGGACGTTAAGTTCGACTTCGACAAGGCCGTTGTTAAGCCTAACAGCTACGGCGACGTGAAAAACCTGGCCGACTTCATGGCTCAGTACCCAGCTACCAACGTAGAAGTTGCTGGTCACACTGACTCCGTAGGTCCAGACGCTTACAACCAGAAGCTGTCCCAGCGTCGTGCTGACGCTGTTAAGCAAGTCCTGGTTAAAGACGGCGTGGCTCCTAGCCGTGTAACTGCTGTAGGTTACGGCGAATCCCGCCCAGTTGCTGACAACGCAACTGAAGCTGGTCGTGCTGTTAACCGTCGCGTAGAAGCGTCGGTTGAAGCTACCGCTCAGTAATTACTGAGATGTAGAAAAAACCCGGCTTCGGCCGGGTTTTTTTTCGCCTGGAGTTTGTCTCAGGCGCTGACTGCGGTAGCGACGTAAGCCGTCTGCTCGGTGGCTGCAACATGGCCGATCACCAGAATCGCGGGGCTCTTCAAGGCAAATGCCTGGGCGTCTTCATGCATCCGCGACAGCTGGCTGCGGCATTCGCGCTGTTGGGGCAGTGATGCATTCTCGATCATCGCCACCGGCATATCTGCCGCCATCCCACCTTCCAGCAATTGCTTGCGAATCTCCTCCAGCTTGGCCACTCCCATATACACCACCAATGTCGTCCCGCCTTCCGCCAGCGCGCGCCAATTAAGGCTGCTGTCGTCCTGGGTATGGGCCGTGACCAGGGTCACACCGCGGCTGACGCCACGCAACGTCAGTGGAATCGCGCAATTCGTTGCGCCCGCCAGCCCGGCGGTAATCCCGTTGACCAACTCTACTTCGACGCCGCGTTCGCGCAGCCACATGGCTTCTTCGCCACCGCGCCCGAAAATGCATGGGTCACCCCCCTTTAGCCGCACCACGCATTTGCCTTGGCGGGCGTAACGCAGCATCAGGCGGTGGATGAAGTCCTGCGGGGTCGAGCGGCAGCCGCCGCGTTTGCCAACCGTGATCACTCGCGCCTTGGCGCAATGCTCCAGCACCGCCGGGTTGACCAAGTCATCGATCAGTACCACATCGGCTTCGTGCATGGCCCGTACAGCCTTGAGGGTCAACAACTCCGGGTCGCCAGGGCCCGCGCCCACCAGCCAGACTTTCGCGTTCATGGGTTTTTCCTCGTCTAGAGCTGACGTCAGCTGTGAAAGAGTGAATACAGAAGAATCAGATTGATCAGCATCGAGACCAGGCCCAAGGTGCGCCACACCTTCAACGGTTCACGCTCCAGCAGAGGCCTGGGACGGATGCTCAGTTCCTGGCGGTCAGCCTGTTCCAGCACCCGCAACCATTCCTCGGCGGTTTCGTAGCGATGCGCCGGCTGTGCGGCCACAGCCCGTTCGAGGCTCAGGGGCAGCCAATCCGGGAGGTCCGAGCGATAGCGGTTGGCGCTGACAGCCTGGGCAAATCGAGGCCGTTGGAAAGCTTCGATTTCCCCGTAGGGATAGTGCCCGGTCAGCAGGTAATACAGGGTGACGCCAACGCTGTATAAATCCTGTTGGGCTGTGGGACGGTCACCATTGAACGCTTCGGGCGCGATAAAACTCGGGGTCCCAGGCAGCACATGGGCTCGGTCCTCCGAAAGACCCGGACAGTAGGCCAGACCGAAATCCAGCACGCGCAATTCACCGTCATCCCCCAGCAGCAGGTTTTCCGGCTTGATGTCGCGGTGCAGGATCTGCCGTCGATGCAGCATGCCCACTGCGCGCAGCAAACGCTCGGCCACGGACTGCCATTGCGCCAGGGGCAATGGGCCCTGGTGCTGAAACAGCTCGGCCAGGGTTTGCCCTGGGTATTCACGCATCACGTAGTACAAGTGCTGGCGCCCGCTCGCGGCATGCACTTCAGGAAATGCGCGCCCGGCTACCCGCCGCAGAAACCACTCTTCCGAGAGCAATGCCTGGCCGGCGTCGCTGTCGTCGTCGCGGCTCAGTGGCAGGGTTTTCAGCAACCAGGGTTGCTGTTGGGCATCGCGCACCCGGTACAGCAATGATTGCCTGCTTTGCGCCAGCACGGCGTCCACGTGCCAGCCTTCGAAGTGTTGCCCTGTTTTCAGCAGCGGTGGCAAGGGCCACTGCTGCAGTTGCACCAAGGCATCGCCGAGCGTAGCGGCGCCGAGCGTGTCGACACGCACCAGCAAGGCGCTGGCATTGTCCTGGCTGCCCGCCAGGTGTGCGGCATTGACCAGCGTAGTTACCGCCAGGTCCAGGTCGGCTTGTTCGCGCAGGATCGCGCTGATGCTGTGATCGCCCAGGGTGGCCCATACGCCGTCGCTGAGCAGCAGGAAGCACTCACCTTCGCGCAATTGACCGTCGAGAAAATCCAGCACCAGATGTTGATCCAGGCCGAGGGCACGCTTGAGCACGTGCTGCATGCCCGGCTGTTCCCACACATGGTCTTCGCTGATGCGCTGCAACTCACCGTCCAGCCAGCGATACGCCCGGCAATCGCCGACATGGGCCAGGGTGAAACGCTGGCCGCGAAAGACCAAGGCGCTGAGGGTGGTCAGCAACGGCTGGCCGCCGCCATTGGCCTGCAACCAGCGGTTTTGCGCCAGCAGCAGGCGCTCCAATGCCTGCGCCACGCCCCAGGTTTGCGGTGTGGCGTAGTAATCCAGGGCCAGGGCCTGCAAAGTCGAGCGTGCGGCCAGGCCGCCGTCGGCGCACTGGCTCACACCGTCGGCCATGGCGCACAGGTAACCTTTGCTCGCCGCCAGTTCCGCTGCGGGGGTGACAACCCGCAGCGCATCCTGGTTTTCCGCCCGTGGGCCGATGGCGCTGGCATGGGCGACGCTCAGTTGCAGGCTCATCAGACGCGCGCAGCGGTCACTGCGGCCGAACCCCAAGTGGTTCTCCAGCGACGCTTGACGCCATGCAGGCCGAACCAGGCCAGTACGCCCAGGCTGGCGAACAGCCACAAGGCCAGTTGATAGCTACCGGTGCTTTGCTTGATCGCGCCCATGCCCGCCGCCAGGGCGAAACCGCCGATGCCGCCGGCCATGCCGATCAAGCCGGTCATTACGCCGATCTCACGCCGGAAACGCTGTGGCACCAACTGGAACACGGCGCCATTGCCCGCACCCAGACCGAGCATGGTGCAGACGAAGAGCGCCAGTGCCGCGTAGGAGCTGGGCAGGTTGAAACCCACTGCCGCAATGCAGATCGCCGCAACGCTGTACATGCCCAGCAGGGTGCGGATCCCGCCGAAACGGTCGGCCAGGGCGCCGCCCAGTGGGCGCATCAGGCTGCCACCGAACACGCAGGCAGCGGTGTAGTAGCCGGCAGTCGTGGGGCTCAGGCCGTATTGGTCGTTGAAATAGCCGGGCAGGGCACTCGCCAGGCCGATAAAGCCGCCGAAGGTCACGCTGTAGAAAAACATGAACCACCAGCTGTCGCGGTCGCCCAGGGCCTTGAAGTAGTCGGCCATGGACTTGGCTTTCGGCCGCTCGGGTGCGTTGCGTGCCAGCCAGGCGAAGACGATCAGCGTCAGGATCAGCGGAATCAGCGCGAAGCCGAACACATTGCTCCAGCCAAATGCGGCCGCCAGCACGGGGGCCAGCAGGGCAGCGAACACCGTGCCCGAGTTACCGGCACCGGCGATGCCCATGGCCTTGCCTTGGTGTTCGGCCGGGTACCACTGGGATGCCAGCGGCAGCGCCACCGCAAAGGATGCGCCGGCCATGCCGAGGAACAGCCCCAGCAACAAGGCTTGTTCGTAGCTGTGAATCCCCAGTTTCCAAGCGCCGAACAATGCGACGATCACAATCACCTGGCCGATCAGCCCGGCGGTCTTGGGCGACAGCTTGTCCGCCAGCATGCCCATCAGAAAGCGCAGCACCGCGCCGGCCAGGATCGGCGTCGCCACCATCAGGCCGCGTTGCTGGGTGGTCAGGTGCAGGTCGGCGGCAATCTGCACCGCCAGGGGGCCCAACAAATACCAGACCATGAAGCTCAGGTCGAAATACAGGAACGCGGCAAACAGGGTCGGGGTGTGCCCGGATTTCCAGAAGCTTGATTTCATCACGCACCTCAACGGTTGGGAGTCTTGTAAGAAGGCCTGGTGATGGAGCCGCCGGCTGAGGCCGCCCCACCGGCCCCGTGCTACGGGGCCAAAACAAAAAAAACGCCGCCACCGGGTTCGCGAGGGCAAACCGGGTGTGCGACGTCTTTGTCGTGAAGGGGCAACCGCCGTTGGTTACCTGTGATGATTACTTAGCAAGTCCTGCGCCAACATGCTGGCCGTAGTTACCGTCTTATCCAACACATGCTACGGATGTTTAACCGAGCAGTTCGCTCATGGCGATAATCTGCTCCGCCACCTGAATCAGTTTCTGCTGGCGGCTCATGGCCTGGCGGCGCATCAGGGTGTAGGCCTCTTCCTCATTGCAGGCCTTCATTTTCATCAACATGCCCTTGGCCAACTCAATGCGCTTGCGCTCCGCCAACTGCTGGTCCCGCGCCTGGAGCTGGGCGCGCAAGGCCTGGTCGCTCTCGAAGCGGGCCATGGCCACATCGAGGATCGGTTGCAGGCGCTGGGCCTGAATGCCTTCGACGATGTAGGCGCTGACCCCGGACTTGATCGCCTGGCGCATCACGTCGGGGTCATGCTCGTCGGTAAACATCACAATGGGCCGGGGCTGGTCGCGGCTGACCAGCACCACTTGCTCCATCACGTCGCGGCCCGGTGACTCGGTATCGATCAGGATGACGTCCGGGCGCACCGTTTCGACGCGCGCAGGCAGGTCGATGGTCAAGCCGGATTCATCGATCACCTCGAAGCCGGCCTCGATCAGCGCCGTGCGCAGGCGGCCGACCTTGCGCGGGGTGTCGTTGATTAACAGGATTCGCAGCATGGATGTCCTCCTGTCAGCGCAAGGCTTGGCGGCTGGTAGGATCGACCATGGCATGCAGGCGGAAGCTGCGCGCGTAGCCGGCGGGGTCCGAGCCGTCCCAGATTTTGCCGTCGATCAGTTGGCTGCTGCGCATGTCCTGGCCGTTGTTGCCGAGGCCCAGTGCCTCGGCTGCCTGACGATACAGCGCCAGCTGTTGCACTTGGCGAGCAACGCCCAGGTAATCAGGGTCTTCGCGCAGCAGGCCCCAGCGTCGAAACTGGGTCATGAACCACATGCCATCGGAGAGGTAGGGCAAGTTGACCTCGCCATCGGCAAAAAAACGCAGGGCATGGGGGTCCTGCCACTGGTTGCCCAGGCCGTCGTCATAGGCGCCCAGCAAGCGCGGCTCGATGCAGTCGAGCGGGGCATCGAGGTACTCGCGGCCGCTGAGCAATTGTGCGGTGGAGCGACGGTTTTCGGTGTTTTGCTCGATAAAGCGGCTGGCCTCCAGGATCGCCATCACCAGCACGCGGGCGGTGTTGGGATACTGGTCGACAAAGGCCTGGGTGCAGCCGAGCACCTTTTCCGGATGGTTCGGCCAGATCGCCTGGGTGGTCGCCAGGGTAAAGCCCTGGTTTTGCTTTACGGCACTGGCGCACCAGGGCTCGCCGACACAAAAGCCATCGATACGCCCGGCCTGCAGGTGCGCGACCATTTGCGGGGGCGGTACTACGACGCTGTCCACATCCTGTAGCGGATGAATGCCTTGGCTCGCCAGCCAGTAGTACAACCACATGGCGTGAGTGCCTGTGGGAAAGGTCTGGGCGAAAGTCAGTTTTGTTCGGCTTTGGTGCACGTGGCGGTCCAGTGCTTCAGGAGTGATCACTCCCTGCTGTTGCAGGCTGTGGGACAGGTTGATGCTTTGACCGTTCTGGTTCAGCCCCATCAGTACTGCCATGTCGGTAGGCGCGACGCCGCCGATGCCCAAGTGCACTGCGTACACCAACCCGTACAGGCTGTGGGCGGCATCCAGTTCGCCGCTGACCAGTTTGTCCCGCAGGTTGGCCCATGAAGGTTGGCGCTTGAGGTTCAAGGTCAAGCCATAAGGCTGTGCGAAGCCTTGGGTCGCCGCCACCACCAGGGATGCGCAATCGCTCAAGGCCATGAAGCCCAGGTCAAGGCTGCTCTTCTCCGGGGCATCACTGCCGTTGACCCAGGCCAGCGGGTCGTTCATCGGGCTGTTGCCAACCGAATCGTTCATCAACACCTACCTTTTCTTTCAAAAAAAAGCGTCGTTCCCTCAGATGGCGATGCAAGGCCATTGCGGGTAACGACGCCTTTGTCCGTAAGCCCGCTCCGCCGTTGGTGCGCGCTCTGATACAGAGTCCATAGCAAGGCACATGCCACGGGCCGATGGGCGCCGCCGGCCGTCAACTTTCCATCAAGATTGAAAATCGGCTGCCTCTCAGTATGGCCGCTTCTTACTGCCAGGCCGCCCAGGAAATCCAAGGTGTACGCTCACTTTTCCGTAACGACTCCCTGTCTCTGGCTGCTGTTTACTGCGCTGATGCTGGGAAGTGTCGATGCCCAGGGCGAAACCTACCAGGCGCAGGACGAGAGCCTGCACACCGTTTTTACCGCCTTGTCCATGCCTATGGGCCTGCCCATCGTCGTGAGCAGTGAAGTGGCGCGCATACGCATCAGCGAGGTCATTGACCTCGATACGCCGCAACAGGCCCTGGAGACGCTTTCACAGCAATACGGCTTGATCTGGTACAGCGATGGGCAGGCGCTCTACCTCTACGCCGTCAGCGAGGCAAAAAGCCTGGCGGTGGTGTTGCGGCATATATCGGTCGACAGGTTTCGTGGCTTCATGCGCCGCTCGGGACTTGATGAAACACGTTACCCCCTGCGCGTGAGCGGGACGCGGACATTCCATGTGTCCGGGCCACCCCATTATGTCGACCAGGTCTTGCGTCTGGCCCAGTTGATGGATCGCGAGCGGGCTGAATTGCACGTAGGTAACCAGGCGTTTGCTGTCGTTCAGGTACTCAACACCCATGTGGCAGACCGAGGGTATGCCATGGGCGACGAAAAGGTCACGGTGCCGGGCATCGCATCGACGATCGACACCCTGTTGGGTTCTGAACAGAAGGGAGCGCTGGCCGACAAGAGCCTGGTAGTGATCGCCTATCCGGATACCAACAGCCTGCTGATCAAGGGCAAGCCTGCGCAACTGGCTCTCATCGAACGCCTGGTGGCGGAGTTGGACACACCCAAGCGTTCTATCGAAGTCTCGCTGTGGATGGTGGACGTGGACCGTGATGAACTGAAAAAGCTGGGCTTTGACTGGGACAAGGACGCGAAGGCCCAGGCCACGCGAATTCTGGAGCCGATGGACGATAACCGCTTGATGGCGCAAATAGCCACGCTGGAGCGCCGGCGGCGAGCAAGGGTGATGACGTTGCCGGTAATTCTCACCCAAGAGAATGTGCCGGCCGTGTTTCAGGATAACCATACCTTCTACCTGCCGGCTCCCGGAGCTGACCATGCTGATTGGAAGCCCGTGCAATATGGCTCCCAGGTCAGCGTGCTGCCGCGTTTTGCCGAAGCGAATCAGATCGAGATGCTTCTCCATGTCGAGGATGATCGACAACTGAGCCAGGCGGGGCGGCGTGGTAAACCGACAGCGGTCGGGCGGGTGAGTGTCAGCAGTGTGGTAAGGGTGCCGCAGGGCAAGCGCCTGTGGCTGGGAGCGTTCAGCCGTGAGGCACATGAGTCGGGACGCAGCGCCGATTCAACTGGCCCGGCCAAGGTTCGCCTGTTTGTGATTCAGGCCCGGGCCGTGGGGAGCGAGTTGGAAGCGTTGGCGACAGGCGTCGGCGCACCACCGTTGAGTGCGGCGCAATACGAGCGCGTGCAACGTGCATTTGTACGCCCGGGTCGCGATAGCTCTCCGTGAATAAGGTGTTGACCCATGCATTTGGAAATTCTTCTACAGGAACAACTAATCAGCCGCAGGCGCCTGGCAGCCTTTGCTCCTGGGAAGGTGCTGCCATTGTCGCCAGGCATTATCCACTGCGTGGAGGTTCGGGTTAATGGCCGGTTGCTCGCATTGGGCGAGTTGGTGCAACTGGAGGACCGGTTGGGGGTTGAGTTGCACGAGGTCTATAAGAGGGGAGCGTCTGGTGTGTGTGGGTGAAGAGTCTTACAGGGGGTGGCTAAAAAGCTTTGGTTGTATGGGTTTTTTCCTAGCGTGGGCTGCAAGGCGGTTTTTTATAGTCGTGATGTGGGCGAAAGAGCCAGTACTGGAAAATAAGGACTTCAATGTCAGTAGTCGGATGTCGAGGTAGATATGGCCGTCGTGAATGATGAATTGACGGCGACTTCCCTGCTCTTTTCCCAGTGGACGCTGCATGGCGACGGTCGCCTGACCGGCGACGGCAGCGATGTCCAGTTGCCACCCAAGGAACTGCATGTTTTGCGGCTGCTGCTGGTCTCTGGCGGTGTGCTGATGAGCAAGGACCGTTTGCTGGAGTTGGCCTGGCCCCAGGGGGAGGTCGCCGAGGAGTCGCTGACCCGTTGCATTTACTCGCTGCGAAAGCATCTTGGCGCTGACAAGGGGTTTATCAAGACCATCTATGGTCGTGGGTATCGCTTTACATGCCCGGTGAAGGCTGAGCAGCATGGGCACGGGCCTATGGATACCGTGCAGTATGTGTGTTCGGCCTGTGGCCAAGTCAGTCATGGCTGAGTTCTGGCGCAGGTTGCTGTTGCTTGGCCTGATGACGAGCGGCAACCAGGCACTGGCCTATTGCTGGGAGGAAACCGCCCATCGCTACGATATCGAGCCGGAATTGCTACAGGCTATCGCCGCCGTGGAGTCGGATTTTCGCCCGGATGCGATGAACTACGCGAACGGTAATGGCACACGGGATATCGGCCTGATGCAGATCAACAGTATCCATTTGCCTCGCCTGCTCAAGCTGGGTATCACCGAGGAAAGGCTGTTGAGTGAACCCTGTCTGTCGGTGGAAGTCGGGGCCTCCATACTCGCCGAGTTTATCCAGCGTTTTGGCTACAACTGGACGGCTGTGGGTTCCTACAATGTCGGGCCCGGCTCCGGCCCTCAGCGCGACGTGTTGCGCATGCGCTATGCAGAAAAAATCTGGGCACGTTATGAGACCCTGGTACAGCAGCGCTACTGACGTTTGGGCGGCTCGCCTCGCGTGTACCCCGTCACCCCGGCTATAATCGCGGCCACCTTTCGCCGCCATCCGAGTCTAGCCCGCCCATGTATACCCTGGCCCGCCAGCTGTTGTTCAAACTTTCCCCGGAAACCTCCCACGATCTGTCCCTGGACCTGATCGGCGCCGGTGGCCGCCTGGGGCTCAATGGCCTGGTATGCAAGGCACCGGCAAAAATGCCGGTGTCAGTGATGGGGCTCGACTTTCCCAACCCGGTCGGATTGGCCGCCGGCTTGGACAAGAACGGCGCGGCCATCGATGGCTTCGCGCAACTGGGTTTCGGTTTTGTGGAGATCGGCACCGTGACGCCGCGCCCGCAGCCGGGTAACCCCAAGCCACGGATCTTCCGCCTGCCGGAAGCCGAGGCGATCATCAATCGCATGGGTTTCAACAACCTGGGCGTCGATCACCTGCTTTCGCGTGTCGAGGCCGCGAAGTACACGGGCATCCTGGGCATCAACATTGGCAAGAATTTCGACACCCCGGTCGAGCGTGCGGTGGATGACTACCTGATCTGCCTGGACAAGGTCTACACCCACGCCAGTTATGTCACCGTCAACGTCAGTTCCCCCAACACCCCGGGCCTGCGCAGCCTGCAGTTCGGCGATTCGCTCAAGCAATTGCTCGAAGCCCTGCGCCAGCGCCAGGAAGACCTGGCCGTGCGCCATGGCAAGCGCGTGCCGCTGGCAATCAAGATTGCCCCGGACATGAGCGACGAAGAAACCGTGCTGGTGGCCCAGGCCCTGGTGGATTCGGGCATGGACGCGGTGATTGCGACCAACACCACCCTCAGCCGTGTCGGCGTCGAAGGCTTGGCCCATGGCGATGAAGCGGGTGGCCTGTCGGGCGCGCCGGTGCGGGACAAGAGCACCCATATCGTCAAGGTGCTGGCCGCTGAGCTGGCCGGACGTTTGCCGATCATCGCGGTGGGCGGCATCACCGAAGGCAAGCATGCAGCCGAGAAGATCGCTGCGGGTGCCAGCCTGGTGCAGTTGTACTCGGGTTTTATTTACAAAGGCCCGGCGTTGATTCGCCAGTCGGTGGATGCGATTGCGGCCAGCGGGCTTGCCCCGCGTGGGGCTGCGCAGCGGCCCTGAAACCAGGCAGCGCATTTCTATCTGAAAGACTGAGTGGATCTTATTGGGGCTGCTTCGCAGCCCTACGCGAGGCAAGCCCGCTCACCACAATAAAAGGACAATCACAATAAAAAGGGCTCCATAAAGGAGCCCCCTGGGCCGAAGCCCGCCGCCTGGATAGGGCGTGCGTGGTTAAGTCGTTACATATTCGTGGTGGTGTCGGAATTAATGCCCTTGATTAGCCGACGGCGTGAAGTTCGTTGAGTCTGTGGATGCCCGCAGTGCCAGTCATACCGTCCCAGTTGTCGCCGCGTCCTTCTCGCCAGCCGTTGATCCAGGCTTGGCGTACCGACGGTAGAGTAAATGGGCAAAGCTCACGGGATTTGCCATGAACGCCATATTGATATCCGCGTAAAAATGCTCTTTCCAACGGATCACGCTTAAGTCTTCTCATAGGGTGTTTCCCTCACTTGTTGACTGTCTTGATATCCTTCGGCCTCGTCTGAGGCCGGGCAGAGTTTTTCTGCCGTTGGTGGGCTCGCTGCCGGCGTGGCGAGCCTAGGTGTCGGCGTCGTTACGGCGCCAACCTGTGTTGAGTTCTAACCAATAGGTCACATGGATTCAATGATCGTTTTGTCATAAGCACGTAACGATAACGATGCTATAGCCATAAGCTGGGATGGCTTTTCGCCCCATTTGTTGGGCAAAGCCAGCTATGATGCACCCTGCAAAGAGGATGGGTTTAAACCTTTAGTGAGAATGCCCACTGGTTGCAGTCGGTTATTATTCGACGAAGGGTCGGAATATTTCTTTTTGTTGCGTCAAATTCTCTCCCTGCCCTGTCAATAAAGGCCCCAGTGCCCGTCTGACGGGGTGGAACGGCACATTCGTGCCACGCGAGCACTCTTCAAGAAAAGTGCTTGCTTGAAAACCGAGCCGGCGATGCGTCGCCCGTTCATTTATTGCTGAAAAGCCTGGAATGCCCCATGTCGGACCGTTTTGAACTCTTCCTCACCTGCCCCAAGGGCCTCGAAGGCCTGCTGATCGAGGAAGCCGTCGGGCTTGGCCTTGAGGAAGCCCGCGAGCACACTTCGGCCGTGCGCGGTATGGCCGACATGGAAACCGCCTATCGCCTGTGCCTCTGGTCGCGCCTGGCCAACCGTGTGTTGCTGGTGCTCAAGCGCTTTCCCATGAAGGACGCCGAAGACCTCTACCACGGCGTGCTGGATATTGAATGGGCCGATCACATGGTCTCTGACGGTACCCTGGCGGTGGAATTCAGCGGTCACGGCTCAGGCATCGACAACACCCACTTCGGCGCGCTGAAGGTCAAGGATGCGATCGTCGACAAGCTGCGCACCCCGAGCGGCGAACGCCCGTCCATCGACAAGATTAACCCGGACCTGCGCATCCACCTGCGCCTGGACCGTGGCGAAGCCATCCTGTCCCTCGACCTGTCCGGCCACAGCCTGCACCAGCGCGGCTACCGCCTGCAGCAGGGCGCCGCGCCGTTGAAGGAAAACCTGGCGGCGGCGATCCTGATTCGTGCCGGCTGGCCGCGCATTGCTGCCGAAGGCGGCGCGCTGACTGACCCGATGTGCGGCGTAGGTACCTTCCTGGTGGAAGGCGCGATGATCGCCGCCGACATGGCGCCCAACCTGAATCGCGAATTGTGGGGCTTCACCACCTGGCTGGGTCACGTCCCGGCGTTGTGGAAGAAGCTGCACACCGAGGCCACTGAACGCGCAGCCATCGGCATGAACAAGCCGCCGTTGTGGGTGCGTGGCTATGAAGCCGACCCGCGCCTGATCCAGCCTGCACGCAACAACATTGAGCGCGCCGGTCTGAGCCATTGGATCAAGGTGTACCAGGGCGAAGTGGGCACCTTCGAGCCGCGCCCGGACCAGAACCAGAAAGGCCTGGTGATCTGCAACCCGCCCTACGGCGAGCGTTTGGGTGACGAAGCCAGCCTGTTGTATCTCTACCAGAACCTTGGCGAGCGTTTGCGCCAGGCGTGCATGGGCTGGGAAGCGGCGGTGTTCACCGGCGCGCCGGACCTGGGCAAGCGCATGGGCATCCGCAGCCACAAGCAGTATTCGTTCTGGAACGGCGCATTGCCGTGCAAATTGCTGCTGATCAAGGTCAACCCGGATCAGTTCGTCACCGGCGAGCGTCGTACCCCGGAACAGCGCCAGGCTGAACGTGAGCAGGCCGTTTACGACCAAGCCCCGGTCGAGCCACAAGAGCGCCAGTACAACAAGAACGGCAACCCGATCAAGCCAGCCCCGGCCCCTGTGGTCGAGCAGGCGCGCCTGAGCGAAGGCGGGCAGATGTTCGCCAACCGCCTGCAAAAGAACCTCAAGCTGCTGGGCAAGTGGGCCAAGCGTGAAGGCGTGGATTGCTATCGGGTGTACGACGCCGATATGCCCGAATACTCCATGGCCATCGACCTGTACCACGATTGGGTTCACGTGCAGGAATACGCCGCGCCCAAATCCATTGATCCGGAAAAAGCCTCGGCCCGCATGTTCGATGCCCTGGCCGCCATTCCCCAGGCACTGAACATCGACAAGAGCCGCGTGGTGGTCAAACGTCGCGAGCGCCAGAGCGGTACCAAGCAGTACGAGCGCCAGAGTGCTCAGGGCAAGTTCACCGAGGTCAGCGAAGGCGGCGTCAAGCTGCTGGTCAACCTCACCGACTACCTGGACACCGGTCTGTTTCTCGATCACCGTCCGATGCGCATGCGTATTCAGAGGGAAGCGGCCGGCAAGCGTTTCCTCAACCTGTATTGCTACACCGCCACCGCCAGTGTGCACGCAGCCAAGGGCGGCGCGCGCAGCACCACCAGTGTCGACCTGTCCAAGACCTACCTGGACTGGGCCCGCCGCAACTTCTCCCTCAACGGCTTCTCCGACAAGAACCGCCTGGAGCAGGGGGACGTGATGGCCTGGCTGGACGCCAGCCGCGATGAGTTCGACATGATCTTCATCGACCCGCCGACCTTCTCCAACTCCAAGCGCATGGAAGGCATCTTCGACGTCCAGCGCGACCACGTGCAGTTGCTCGACCTGGCCATGGCGCGCCTGGCACCGGGCGGCGTGCTGTATTTCTCGAACAACTTCCGCAAGTTCCAGCTGGAGGACAACCTCAGCGAACGCTATGCGGTCGAGGAAATCAGCGACAAGACCATCGATCCGGACTTTGCGCGTAATGCGAAGATCCATCGGGCATGGAAAATCATGGCTCGCTGATCGGCGCTAAGAAAAAGCCGCGAGCCTGGATTATTCCGGGCTTGCGGCTTTTTTACGCTGGTCAAACCCTGGGCCGATAGCTATAACTTAAGGCCTAGCCAAAGTGACACCTCCCGCAGGCTGGCGTTGTGAGTGCTGCCTATGCCGTTGCAAGCCGTTCGCCCGAAAATCCTAGGCTTTATCAGTGAGCAGGCGTCGGCTTGGCTGGTGGCATTGGTGGTGTTATTGGCAGGTTTCGCGCTGACGGCAGTCATCGCCTGGGCCGCCTCCGACCTCTATCAGCAACAGGTGCGCCAGCGCTTTCAGTTGCTGGTCAACGAGCGTTACACCCGCTTGCAGGAACGCTTCGAGGATCAGGAACAACGCCTGAACAGCCTGCGGCGATTCTTCGTCAATTCCGATGACGTGTCCCGCGAAGAGTTCGATGGGTTTGCCCAGCCGTTGTTATTGCGCGCCCGTGCCTACTCCTGGGCGCCCCGCGTGTTTCGCGAACAGCGCAGACAGTTTGAGCAAGAAGTATCCCGCCAGCGTGGGGTGCCCTTCGTCATCCGTGAGTTAAATAGCGCCGGAGGATTGACCCCTGCGCCCGAGCGTGATGAATACGTGCCGGTGCTCTACAGCCAGACCCAAAGCCTGCTGGGCACACCCCTGGGCTTTGACCTGCTGGCCCAGCCCTTGCGACGCTCGGCCCTTGAACGTGCGCAAAAGAGCGGCAAGCTGGCGGTGTCCCAACCGATGCAACTGGTGGGGGTCGAGCCGGCTTATGCCATGGGTGTATTACTGGTCGCGCCGGTTAGCCACCTACCCACGTCCGAGCTGTCCAAAAATGAGCCCTACGGTTATGTGATGGCGGTGATCAGCATGCGCCAACTGGTCGCCGATGGATTGCCCAAAGCGGAGCGGGACAACCTGGTGATGCAGATCGTCGACACCTCCGACCTGCAATCGCGTGTGCTCTTCGAGTCCGGCAATGCCGTGGCCAACAGCGACCTCGCTGGCGCGCGCCGCCTGACCCTGGGCGACCATGTATACGCCCTGAGCCTGCGCCCGAGCCAGGTATTCGAGCAGACCAATCATTCCTCGCTGTCCACGATCCTGACCATGGGTGGCCTGCTCAGCCTGCTGCTCAGCGCCTTGCTCTATGTGTTGGTAAGCCAACGCCAGCGCGCGTTGAAACTGGTGGAGCAACGCACTGTGCAGTTGCGTTTGCGTGAGCAGGAACTGCGCGGTGCCCACGGCCAGTTGCGCAGTGTGCTGAATGCCGCTACCCAAGTGGCGATCATCGCCACTGACCTGCGGGGTGTCATCAATACTTTCAACGCCGGTGCCGAGCAGATGCTGGGGTTCCCGGCCGAGCAGGTGGTGGGCAGGCTGACCCTGGAAAGCCTGCACTTGGCGGTCGAGCTGGAGGCACGCTCGGCCAGCCTGAGCGTGACCCTGGGCAAGCGTATCCCTGCGAGCCAGGCCATGCTGGTTGAAAGCCCCGACAACCTGCACGAAGCCCGGGAGTGGACCTTGGTCCGCCAGGATGGCAGCCAGTTGATCGTGAACATGTTGGCCACCGTATTGCTGGATGACCATGGTCTGTGGATCGGTCACCTGGCCATTTACCTGGATGTTACCGAGCAGAAACGCGCCTACGAGGCCCTGTCGGCACGGGACCGCCTGCTCAAGAAACTCAGTGCCCACGTGCCCGGCGGTATCTTCCAATTCACCCTTGAGCCCCAGGGCAACTGGCGTTTCATCTACGCCAGCGATGGTATGCGCGACATCTATGAAATCGAGGTCAACGCGTTGCAACGAGATGCGACGAAGGTCTTCGAACGGATCCATCCGCTGGATGCGGAGCGGGTACGGGCGTCGATTCGTTTGTCGGCGTTGCAGTTGAGCCATTGGCGCGAAGAGTATCGGGTGCTGTTGCCGCAACGTGGCCTGCGCTGGATTCGTGGCGAGGCCACGCCGGAAGAATTACCGGGGGGCGGTACGCTGTGGCATGGCTACGTGTCGGATATTTCCGATCTCAAGCGGGTAGAAGAAGAACTGCGGGCGCTGTCCATTACCGATTCCCTGACCGGCATTCACAACCGCCGCTATTTCCAGGATCGCCTCAGGGTCGAGATGGCCAGGCTCAACCGGACCTCGGGGACGCTGTCGGTGATCATGCTCGATATCGATCACTTCAAGCGTATAAACGACCAGCACGGGCATGCAGTCGGCGACGGGGTGTTACAGGAGTTGTGCAAGCGCATCGGTCAGCGTCTGCGCCGCACCGATGTATTCTGCCGCTTGGGGGGCGAGGAGTTTATGGTGCTGTGCCCCAACACCGGCGGCGAGCAGGCATATGGCCTGGCCATGGAGTTGTGGCAATCGCTGCGCAGCCTGCCGATGGAGCCGGTGGGCATCGTCACCGCGAGCTTTGGGGTGGCCAGCTGGCGGGTGGATGAAGGCATCGATGGGCTGTTATTGCGTGCCGACTCGGCGGTGTATTTGGCCAAGCAGGCGGGCAGGGACCGGGTGGAGTCGGAGAGGGTATGAGCTTGAAAGGTATGTGGGAGGAGGGCTCCCGATGGCGCAGTGTCAGTCAACCTGGCTGTGACTGCACCATCGCCATCGGGGTAAGCCCCCTCCCATAGTGTCCTAGAGCACCGGTGAAGGCGCCGCCAGCTTCGGCTGGCGGTACAGATCCAGCAGCACCTGGTCCAGCACCGACGAAGCGCCCCACGGCTTCGGGTCGTTGAGGATCGCCACCACCGCCCAAGTGTTGCCGTTGTTGTCGCGGCTGAACCCGGCAATGGCACGCACAGTGTTCAACGTACCGGTCTTGACGTGGGCTTCGCCGCGCATGGCGGTGGTCTTCAGGCGTTTGCGCATGGTGCCGTCGGTGCCGGCGATCGGCATCGAGCTGATGTATTCCGCAGCGTAGGGGCTTTTCCAGGCGGCTTGCAGCATGGCGGCCATCTCGCGGGCGCTGACCCGTTCGGCACGGGACAGGCCCGAACCGTTCTCCATCACCAGGTGTGGCGCGGTGATGCCTTTCTTCGCCAGCCACTGGCGCACCACACGTTGCGCGGCCTTGGCATCGTCGCCGTCGGCATCGTTGCGGAACTGTGCACCCAGGCTCAGGAACAACTGCTGAGCCATGGTGTTGTTACTGTATTTGTTGATGTCGCGGATGATTTCCGCCAGGTCCGGCGAAAACGCGCGGGCCAGCACCTTGGCATCCTTGGGCACCGGCGCCTGGATGTCACGGCCCTGGATGCTGCCGCCCAGTTCCTGCCAGATCGCCCGCACTGCACCCGCGGTGTAAGTGGCGTGGTCCAGCAGTGACAAGTAGGTCTGCGAGCTGCAGCCATCGGCCAGTTGGCCGCTGACGGTGACCGTCATACTGCCATCGGCGCCTGTGACCGGGTTGTAGCGTACGTCGCCGGTGCACTGCTTGGCGTTGGAGGCCTTGACCTGGTTGTCGATGCGGATGCTGGCAATCGGCGGCTCGACCGAGACGAGCACGCGGCCCGAATCGTTACGGGTCACAAAGCGCAGGGCCTTGAGGTTGACCAGCAGGGCGTCGGGCTTGACCAGGAACGGTTTGTTCTCGTCGTTGCCGTCATCATTGAATTCCGGCAACTGCGGTTGGTTGAAGAAACTGCGGTCCAGCACCAGGTCGCCAGTGACTTGCTGTACGCCATTGGCCCGCAGGTCGCGCATAAGCAGCCAGAGTTTTTCCATATTCAGCTTTGGGTCGCCGCCGCCCTTGAGGTACAGGTTGCCGTGCAACACGCCACCGCTGAGGGTGCCGTCGGTGTAGAACTCGGTTTTCCACTGGTGGTTGGGGCCGAGCATTTCCAGAGCCGCATAGGTGGTGACCAGCTTCATGGTCGAGGCCGGGTTCACCGAGACGTCGGCGTTGAAAACCGTGGGGGTGCCGGGGCCGTTCAGGGGGATCATCACCAGGGACAGCGCGGTGTTTTGCAGCTTGGCTTTGGCAAGTGCCTGCTGGACGTTCGGCGGCAGGGTGTTATTGATCGGGGTAGCGGAGGTGGAAAAGGCCAGTGGCAGGAGAAAACCGGCGAGTAGCAATGGACGCAAAGATTTGATCATAAGAAGTAAAACCCTACTGCTGAGGAGGGTGAAAAAGGCGAGGGGTAAATAGGAAAATTCCCTCAATGGTCATGAAAGTGTCGGCATTATGCCCCAAGGTGAACGCACTTGTAGCTGAACGATAGCTGGTAATCGGCGTTTTTTTAACAGCAAAGTGCCGCCTGTCCCAGAGAGTCGGGCAATCGTCGTCTTAAACTGCTAAAGTGCCGCCCGTTATTACTTATGAGGATTGTTCCAATGGCGACTAACCGTTCCCAGCGTCTGCGCAAAAAACTGTGCGTTGATGAATTTCAAGAGCTGGGTTTCGAACTGAACCTGGACTTCAAAGAAGGCCTGAGTGAAGAAGCTATCGACGCTTTCCTCGAAGCGTTCATCAAAGAAGCCATGGAAGCCAATGGTCTGGGCTATGTTGGCGGCGATGACTACGGTCTGGTTTGCCTGCAGAAGCGTGGCTCGGTCTCCGAAGAGCAGCGTGCTGCCGTCGAAGCCTGGCTGAAAACCCGTTCCGAGCTGACCAAGGCTGAAGTCAGCCCGCTGCTGGACGTGTGGTATCCGGAAAAGCCGATCAACGCGGCCAAGTGATACTGAAAAAAACGGCGACCTGAGGGTCGCCGTTTTTTTATGCCTTGCGCCAGTTCAGAATCAGCAGCGTCAACACCCCCGCCACAATCCCCCAGAACGCCGACCCGATGGAAAACAACGTCAAGCCTGACGCGGTAACCATAAAGGTGATCAGCGCCGCTTCCCGTTCCTTCGGCTCATTCATGGCGATGCTCAAGCCATTGATGATCGAGCCAAACAAGGCCAAGGCCGCAATCGACAGCACCAGCTCCTTGGGCAAGGCCGCGAACAATGCAGCCAGCGTCGCTCCGAACACCCCGGCGATGCCGTAGAACACTCCGCACCATACGGCGGCGGTGTAGCGTTTGTTGCGGTCTTCATGGGCATGGGGCCCGGTGCAGATCGCTGCGCTGATCGCCGCCAGGTTAATGCCGTGGGAGCCGAACGGCGCCAGCACCAGCGAGGTCAGGCCGGTGGTGGTGATCAGCGGCGAGGCCGGCACGTTATAGCCATCGGCCCGCAGTACGGCGACGCCGGGCATGTTCTGCGAGGTCATCGCCACCACGAACAGCGGAATCCCGATGCTGATGGTCGCCGCCAGCGAGAAGTGCGGCGTCGTCCACACCGGCGTCGCCACTTCCAGGTGGAAGCCGCTGAAGTCCAGCAAGCCCATCAGCCCCGACAACAGGGTGCCGATCACCAGCGCGGCCAGCACCGCATAGCGTGGCGACAGGCGCTTGATGATCAGGTAGGTGAAAAACATCCCCAGTACCAGGCCGGTGCGATGCTGCGCGGCAACGAAAATCTCGCTGCCGATCTTGAACAGGATCCCCGCCAGCAACGCTGCCGCCAACGACGCAGGGATACGCTTGACCAGTTTTTCAAAGCTGCCGGTGAGCCCGCAGAGCGTCACCAGCACCGCGCAGGTGATATAGGCACCGATGGCCTCGCCATAACTCACACCGCCCAGGCTGGTGATCAACAGCGCCGCGCCAGGGGTGGACCAGGCAATGGTGATCGGCGTGCGATAGCGCAGGGACAGGCCGATGCTGCACACCGCCATTCCGATGGAAATCGCCCAGATCCACGAAGAAATCTGCGCCGTGGTCAAGCCGGCAGCCTGGCCGGCCTGGAACATCAGGACCAGGGAACTGGTGTAGCCGGTCATCATGGCGATAAAGCCGGCGACGACGGCGGAGGCAGAAGTGTCGGCCAGCGGGCGCAAAGGCGCTTGGGTGGCGTCGGTCATGGAGAGGTGTTCCTTTTACCTGGTTTTTTGCCGGTGGCGGCGCAGATTCAAGCCTAAACTCAAACGTAACGACTCATTGCAATACAGACGGCACCGCAAACAGCCGTACAGTGTGTTGGCGCAGTGGGTTGTGTACAATGTGCCGTGTTTTTAGGTGGTACTTGCCAGCGACCCAGTGTTGCCGTATTACCTTGAATTTGCCGTATTACCGTTAATTCGCCGCCGTTCTCCCGACCCGAGTGCCCATGAACGAACAGTTGCAACCTCTCAAGAAACAACCGCGAGCCGGTAAGGCCGGTCGCAGCGGAACCCAGGACGATATCGTCTATGCGCATATCTTCGAGGCGATCCTCGAGCAGCGCCTGGCACCCGGTACCAAATTGAGCGAAGAGGCACTGGGCGAAATCTTCGGCGTGAGCCGCACCATCATTCGCCGCGCCCTGTCGCGCCTGGCCCATGAAGGCGTGGTGTTGCTGCGGCCCAATCGTGGCGCGGTGGTGGCGAGCCCAAGCGTGGAAGAAGCGCGCCAGGTGTTCCTGGCCCGGCGGCTGGTAGAGCGAGCGATCACCGAGTTGGCGGTACAGCACGCCACTGCCGAGCAACTGGCCGAACTGCGCCAGATGGTCAACGACGAGCGCGACAGCTTCTCCCGCGGCGATCGCGGTGCCGGCATCCGCCTCTCCGGCGAATTCCACCTCAAGCTGGCCGAGGCAGCGAAAAACGCGCCGCTGATCAGCTTCCAGCGCAGCCTGGTGTCCCAGACTTCGTTGATCATCGCCCAATATGAAAGCGGCAACCGCTCGCACTGCTCTTACGATGAACATACACAGCTGATCGATGCGATCGAAGCACGGGACGCGGCGCTGGCGGTGAATTTGATGATGCATCACATGGATCACATCGACAGCAAGCTCAACCTCGACGAGGAAAGTGCGTCGGATGATTTGCATGCGGTGTTCTCGCATCTGTTGCAGACCAAGAAGCCGGGGCGTTCCTCGATAAAGCTGTAATTTCCCCGGCTCACCCGGGACAAAATGTGGGAGGGGGATTGCTCCCGATAGCGGTGGATCAGTTAACACATTACTAACTGAACCGCTGCCATCGGGAGCAAGCCCCCTCCCACATTTGGTTTTGTGTGGCGGTTGAGATCAGCGTTGGTGCACGAGTTGGCCTGCCGCATAGGTCTGCAACACCGTCCGATCATCCCCCAGCGTCATCAACACAAACAACGTCTCGGCAATGTTATTGGCCTGCTTCAAGCGATAGCTCAGCAGGGGCGTGGCGTTGTAATCCAGAACCAGGAAGTCTGCATCGGTGCCCGGCTGCAACGTGCCGATCTTGTCTTCCAGGCGCAGCGCCCGCGCACCACCGAGGGTGGCCAGGTACAGCGACTTGAACGGGCTCAACCGCGCGCCCTGCAATTGCATGACTTTGTAGGCTTCGTTGAGGGTTTGCAGCAGTGAGAAGCTGGTGCCGCCGCCCACATCGGTGCCCAGGCCAACGTTGAGTGTGTGTTTCTCGGCCATCGGCAGGTTGAACAGGCCGCTGCCGAGGAAGAGGTTTGAGGTCGGACAGAACGCCACCGCCGACCCCGTCTCCGCCAACCGCGCGCATTCGTCATCACACAGGTGCACGCCGTGGGCAAACACCGAACGCTCGCCCAGCAGCTTGTAGTGGTCGTACACGTCCAGATAGCCGTTTCGCTCGGGGAATAGTGCCTTTACCCACTCGACTTCCTGCTTGTTCTCACTGATGTGCGTCTGCATGTACAAGTCCGGGTACTCGCCCAACAGTTGCCCGGCCAGCGCCAATTGCTCCGGCGTGCTGGTCGGCGCAAAACGCGGTGTGACCGCATAGTGCAGGCGACCCTTGCCGTGCCAGCGTTCAATCAGCGCCTTGCTTTCCCGGTAGCCGGATTCGGCGGTGTCGGTGAGGTAATCCGGGGCGTTGCGGTCCATCATCACCTTGCCTGCGATCATACGCAGGTCGAGTTTTTCCGCCGCTTCAAAAAAAGCGTTCACCGACTGCGGATGCACGCTGCCGAACACCAGTGCGGTGGTGGTGCCGTTGCGCAGCAGTTCCTTGATAAAAATGTCTGCGACTTCTTCGGCATGGGCCTTGTCGGCGAACTGGCTTTCGCACGGGAAGGTGTAGGTGTTGAGCCAGTCCAGCAACTGCTCGCCATACGCGCCGACCATGCCGGTTTGCGGCAGGTGGATATGGGTGTCGATCAGGCCCGGGGTGATCAGCGCATCCTGGTAGTGGGTGATGTCGATGTCGGCAGGCAAGGTCGGCAGCAGGTCGCCAGCATGGCCAACGGCGCTGATCCGGCCGTTTTCGATCACCAGCAAGCCGTCTTCGAAATACTCGTAGGAGGCTTCGATCCCAACGATGGCGGGGTCGGCGATGCTGTGCAGGATGGCGGCACGGTAGGCTTTGCGAGTCAAAGGCATGGTGATCTCAATTCTTGGCAAAAGAAGGAATTGCTTGGCTGCGGCGCGAGGCCGGGAGCAATTTGGCAATGGGTTCGGCGCTCGCGGTGTGCTGGCCGAAATTGGCGTTATAGGTGGCGATGATTTCGCCGGCGATGGAGATGGCGATCTCCACCGGCAACTTGCCCTTCACCTCGGTGAGGCCCATGGGGCAGCGCATGCGTTGCAACTGCGCGGCGTCGAAGCCGCGATCGCGCAGGCGGTGTTCGAACTTGACGCGTTTGGTCTTGGAACCGATCAGGCCGAAGTAAGCAAAGTCATTGCGCTTGAGCAGGGCGGCGGTCAGTTCCAGATCCAGCGCGTGATTGTGGGTCATGACGATGCAGTAACTGCCCACCGGCAGGTCGGCGATTTCGTCCACCGGCTCTTCGCTGACGATTTTACGCACGCCGTGGGGGATATGATCCGGAAACTCCTGCTCGCGCGAATCGATCCAGTGCACCCGGCACGGCAGGGTCGCCAGCAACGGCACCAGCGCGCGGCCGACATGGCCGGCGCCAAATACGGCGATCTGCGCCTGGACCTGGCCCATGGGTTCGAACAGCAACACGGTGACGCCACCGCAGCACTGGCCCAGGCTCGCGCCGAGGCTGAAGCGCTCCAGGTGGGTGTTCTGCTGGCCACGCATGAGCATATCGCGGGCGATCTGCATCGCTTTGTACTCAAGGTGCCCGCCGCCGATGGTGTCGAAGGTCTGCGCGGCGCTGATCACCATCTTTGAACCGGCATTGCGCGGCGTGGAGCCGAGCTCTTCGATGATGGTCACCAGTACACAGGGTTCGCCTTGGTTTTGCAGGTCGGCGAGGGCGCTGATCCAGTTGTTCATAGTCACCTCTTGTGGTGTCTGTCAGGCCGTCATCGGGGGCAAGCCCCACTCCCACATTTTGATCTGTGAATACCTTCAAATGTGGGAGGGGGCTTGTCCCCGATGGCAGCGCCTCGGTCTAGAGCGAAGCCATTTCAGTTTCAGTCTCGACAGCTGTCGCCGTCTGCACCTTGCGCATCTGCTCACACCCCCACAACACCCGCTCCGGTGTCGCCGGAGCATCAATCTTCGGCTGATGGCGATAATCACCCAGGCTCGCCACCGCATCCTTGATCGCGCACCACGAGGCTATCCCGAGCATGAACGGTGGCTCGCCCACGGCCTTGGAGTGGAACACCGTGTCTTCCGGGTTCTTACGGTTTTCCACCAGCTTCACGCGCAAATCCAAAGGCATGTCGGCCACCGCCGGGATCTTGTAGCTGGCCGGGCCGCAGGTCTCTAGCTTGCCCTTGTTGTTCCACACCAACTCTTCCATGGTCAGCCAGCCCATGCCTTGGATAAAGCCGCCTTCCACCTGGCCGATGTCGATGGCCGGGTTCAGTGAGGCGCCCACATCGTGAAGGATGTCGGTGCGCAGCATCTTGTATTCGCCGGTCAGGGTGTCGACGATCACTTCGCAGCAGGCAGCGCCAAACGCGAAGTAATAGAACGGCCGACCGCGCGCCTGGCTGCGGTCGTAGAAGATTTTCGGGGTCTTGTAGAAGCCGGTACTCGACAGCGAGACCTGGGCGAAATACGCCTGCTGGATCAACGCCTCGAAGGTCAGGATCTGGTCGCGCACGCGCACATGGCCGTTGTGGAATTCCACATCCGCTTCGCTCACGTCGTACTTGCGCGCGGCGAATTCTACCAGGCGTTGCTTGATGGTTTCGGCGGCATTCTGCGCGGCTTTGCCGTTCAGGTCCGCACCGCTGGAGGCAGCGGTCGGCGAGGTGTTGGGTACCTTGTCGGTGTTGGTGGCGGTGATCTGCACGCGGTCGATGTCCACCTGGAACACTTCGGCCACCACTTGCGCGACCTTGGTGTTCAAGCCCTGGCCCATCTCGGTGCCGCCGTGGTTCAGGTGGATGCTGCCGTCGGTGTAGATATGGATCAGCGCGCCCGCCTGGTTCAGGAAGCTCGCCGTGAACGAGATACCGAACTTGACCGGCGTCAGCGCCAGGCCTTTTTTCAGGATCGGGCTGTGGGCGTTGTACAGGCGAACCGCTTCGCGGCGCTCGGCGTATTGGCTGCTGGCTTCAAGTTCGGCGGTCATCTCTTCGAGCATGTTGTGCTCGACGGTCTGGTAGTAGTGGGTGACGTTGCGCTCGGTCTTGCCGTAGTAATTGGCCTTGCGCACCGCCAGCGGGTCCAGCGCCAAATGACGGGCAATGGCGTCCATCACTTCCTCGATGGCGACCATGCCTTGCGGGCCACCGAAGCCGCGATAGGCGGTGTTGGACGCGGTGTTGGTCTTGCAGCGATGGCCGTTCACCGTGGCATCGCCCAGGTAATAAGAGTTGTCGGCATGGAACATCGCGCGGTCGACGATCGAGTTGGACAGGTCCGGTGAGCAGCCGCAGTTACCGGCCAGCTCCAGATTGATCCCGTGCAGACGACCGCTGTCGTCGAAGCCCACGTCGTATTCGATATAGAAGGGGTGGCGTTTGCCGGTCATCAGCATGTCTTCGACGCGCGGCAGGCGCATCTTGGTCGGTTGGCCGGTGAGGCGCGCCACCACCGCGCACAGGCACGCCGGGCTGGCGGCCTGGGTTTCCTTGCCGCCAAAACCGCCGCCCATGCGGCGCATATCGACGACGATCTTGTTCATCGACACGTCCAGCACTTCGGCCACCAGCTTCTGCACTTCGGTGGGGTTCTGCGTGGAGCAGTAGACGATCATGCCGCCGTCTTCGGTGGGCATCACCGATGAGATCTGGGTTTCCAGGTAGAAGTGTTCCTGGCCGCCGATATGCAGCGTGCCCTGGATACGGTTTTTCGCCGTGGCCAGCGCCCCCGCCGAATCGCCCCGTTGGTGGGTGTGACTGTCGAGTACGAAATGCTTGTTGCGAAATGCCTCGACCACATCCAGCACGGGCTCCAGGTCTTCGTATTCGATCAGCGCGGCCATCGCGGCCTTGCGTGCGGTGTCCAGGTCGCGGGCAGCCACGGCCAAAACGACCTGGCCGACGAACTGCACCGTATCGATGGCCAGCAACGGGTCGCCGGGCATGAGCGGGCCGATGTCCTTGAGGCCCGGCACGTCTTCATGGGTGATGACGATGCGCACGCCGTCAAAGGCATAGCAGGGCGCGGTGTCGATGCTGATGATCCGGGCGTGGGCGCGGTCGGACATGCGCGCATACAGGTGCAACTGGTTGGGGAATTCCAGGCGGTCATCGATGTACTGCGCTTCACCGGATACGTGCTTGGCGGCACTGTCATGCTTGACGCTGCGGCCGACCCCGGAGGTCAGGTCCTGGGCAAACAGCGCGGCCAGTTCGGCCTGGGTTTTTTCCACGGTGTGATGGTTAGACATAAGCGGTCACCCGAGTCTCGATGTGCGGCGTTTGCAGTTCGATGAAGTATTTGCGCAGCAGGTTCTGCGCGCTGAGCAGGCGGTATTCTTTACTGGCGCGGAAGTCCGACAGCGGGGTGAAGTCCTCGGCCAGGGCGGCGCAGGCTTTCTCGACGGTGGCGGCGTTCCAGGTGGCGCCGACCAACATGGCTTCGCAGCTTTTCGCGCGTTTTGGCGTGGCGGCCATGCCGCCAAAGGCGACGCGGGCCTCACTGATCACACCGTTGTCGATCTTCAGATTGAATGCAGCGCAGACGGCGGAAATATCATCGTCCAGGCGCTTGGAAACCTTGTAGGCACGGAACAACGCGTGGCCTTTAGGAACGATAATTTTCTCGATGAACTCGCTGTCCTGGCGCGCCGTCACACGGTAGTCGATGAAGTAGTCTTCCAGCGCCAACGTACGGCGCACGTTTCCTTTGCACAGCACGATCTGCGCGCCAAGGGCTATCAGCAGCGGCGGAGAATCGCCAATCGGTGAAGCGTTGCCGATATTGCCGCCGAGGGTGCCTTGGTTGCGGATTTGCAGGGAGGCGAAGCGGTGCAGCAGGTCGCCGAAATCCGGGTATTCGTGGTGCAGCGCGGTGTAGCAGTCGGAGAGGGCCGTGGCGGCGCCGATTTCCAGGCGGTCGTCGAAGCGCTCGATGCGCTTCATCTCTTCAATATTGCCGACATAGATCATCACCGGCAGGGTGCGGTGGAACTGGGTGACTTCCAGGGCCAGGTCGGTGCCGCCGGCCAGCAGGCGGGCTTGGGGGTAGGCATCGTAGAGGTCGGCCAGGTCGGCAACGGTGAGTGGCACCAGGCAGCGTTTGTCGCCGCTGTTGAGTTCACCGGTTTGGGTCGGCGCGATGGCTTTGAGGCGGGCGATGGTCTCGGCCTGGCGGCTGTCGAACTGGTCCACCGGTTTATTGCAGCAGGCCTGTTCGGCGGCGGCGAGGATCGGCCGATAACCGGTGCAGCGGCACAGGTTGCCGGCCAGGGCTTCGTGGGCTTTTTGGCTGTCGGGAGCGTCGCTGTTCTTTTGCAGGGCGAACAGCGACATCACAAAACCTGGGGTGCAAAAGCCGCATTGCGAACCGTGGTACTCCACCATGGCCTGTTGCACGCTGTGCAGTTGGCCCTGGTGCTTGAGGTCTTCGACGCTGATCAGTTGTTTGCCGTGCAGCGACGAGACAAATGTCAGGCAGGAATTGAGGCTGCGATAACGGATCTGCTCAACGCCCTGAGGGTCGGTGTGCAACTCGCCGACCACCACGGTGCACGCGCCGCAGTCGCCGCTGGCGCAGCCTTCCTTGGTACCGGGTTTACCCACATGCTCGCGAAGATAGTTGAGCACGGTGAGGTTGGGGTCCAGGGCGTGCTCGCTACGGAGTTCCTGGTTAAGTAAAAACTGGATCACGGAAGGCCTCGCAGACTCATTATTGTTGTTAACCGCTTTGCGCCGAATCTAGTCATGTCTGACTTTTCGGTCAACGATTTTCTGACTTTAAGGTCAAGAAATTGCGATCTCAACACATTCAATTATGGTCCAGTCTTCTGGGACCGGCGTTTTTGGCGGCTTATGGGTTTCGCCTGATGCGTAAAAGTTGCTTATTTCATGCCAAATTCGCCACGGTGGGCGTAGCGCCATCAGCGGGCCAATGCGCTACACTGCCGCGCTTGTACCGATAGAAGATTTTGAAGGGAAAACATGACGTTCAAGGCGCCGGACAGTCTCGCCGAGCAGATCGCTCACCACCTCGCCGAACGTATCATTCGCGGCGATCTCAAGCCTGGGGAGCGGATCCAGGAACAGAAAGTCACGCTGGCGCTCAATGTCAGCCGTGGTTCCGTGCGTGAAGCTTTACTGATCCTTGAACGTCGCCACTTGATCGCGATCCTGCCGCGCCGTGGCGCCCACGTGACCGAGCTCACGGCGCACAAGGTGCAGAGTCTGTGCACGCTGATGAGTGAGCTGTATATCCTGCTTGGCAATGCGGTCGCCCAGGGCTGGCAGACCCAGGCCGACATGGCGCCGTTCGTACAGATCCAGCAGCGCCTGGTGAGCAATTTCGAGCGCCAGGACATCCGCGCCTTTGTCGAAGAGTGCTTCAATGTGATGCGCGCCGCATACCCCTTTGCCAACAACCCGTATTTGCAGGAAACCGTCGAGAACCTGCAGCCAGCGATGAACCGCGCCTATTACCTGGCCCTGGATCAGCGTAAGGCGTCCATGAGTGAGTACCTGGCGCTGTTCGAGCAACTGCTCGCCGCCGTGCTCGCCCGTGACCTTCTGCAGATTCGCCAGGTGCTGTCGGCCTACTGCGAGCGCAGCAGCTCGCTGGTCATCGCTGCGTTGGCGGACGCCTAAACGTGCGGCTCAAGTGCATCAAACTGGCGGGGTTCAAATCCTTCGTCGACCCGACCACGGTGAACTTCCCCAGTAACATGGCGGCAGTGGTCGGGCCCAATGGCTGCGGCAAGTCGAACATCATCGACGCCGTACGCTGGGTGATGGGCGAGAGCTCGGCAAAAAACCTGCGTGGCGAGTCGATGACCGACGTCATCTTCAACGGCTCCACCAGCCGCAAGCCAGTGAGCCAGGCCAGCATCGAACTGGTGTTCGACAATTCCGACGGCACCCTGATCGGCGAATACGCGGCCTACGCGGAAATCTCCATCCGCCGCAAGGTGACGCGCGACAGCCAGAACAGTTACTTCCTCAACGGCACCAAGTGCCGACGCCGGGACATTACCGACATCTTCCTCGGCACCGGCCTGGGCCCGCGCAGCTATTCGATCATCGAACAGGGCATGATCTCCAAGCTGATCGAAGCCAAGCCCGAAGACCTGCGCAACTTTATCGAGGAGGCGGCCGGTATCTCCAAGTACAAGGAGCGCCGCCGCGAGACCGAAAACCGTATCCGCCGCACCCATGAAAACCTTGCCCGCCTCACCGACCTGCGCGAAGAGCTGGAGCGCCAGTTGGAGCGCCTGCACCGCCAGGCCCAGGCTGCCGAGAAGTATCAGGAATACAAGGGCGAAGAGCGCCAGCTCAAGGCACAACTGTCGGCCCTGCGCTGGCAGGCGCTGAATGACCAGGTGGGCCAGCGCGAAGCGATCATCGGCACCCAGGAAATCAGCTTCGAGGCCCTGGTGGCCGAGCAGCGCAATGCCGACGCCGCCATCGAGCGCCTGCGCGACGGGCACCATGACCTGTCCGAACGCTTCAATCTGGTGCAGGGCCGCTTCTATTCGGTGGGCGGCGATATCGCCCGGGTCGAGCAAAGCATCCAGCACGGCCAGCAGCGCCTGCGTCAGTTGCAGGACGATTTGAAGGAAGCCGAACGCGCGCGCCTGGAAACCGAATCGCACCTGGGCCACGACCGTACCTTGCTGCTGACGTTGGGCGAAGAGCTGGACATGCTCACCCCCGAGCAGGAGATCACCAACGCCGCCGCCGAAGAGGCCGCCGCTGCGCTGGAAGAAGCCGAAACCACCATGCACGGTTGGCAGGAGCAGTGGGACGCCTTCAACCTGCAATCTGCCGAACCGCGGCGCCAGGCCGAGGTGCAGCAGTCGCGCATCCAGCAACTGGAAACCAGCATGGAACGCCTGGCCGAACGCCAGCGTCGTCTGCAGGAAGAGCGGGTGCTGCTTGCCGCCGACCCGGAAGACGCGGCGATCATGGAACTCAGCGAGCAACTGGCCGAAAGCGAAATGACGCTGGAGGAGCTGGAAGCCAGCGAAGAACAACAAGTGGAGCGCCTGGAGCAACTGCGTCAGCAGCTGCAACAGGCGACCCAGGCCCAGCAGCAGGCCCAGGGCGATTTGCAGCGGCTCAATGGCCGGCTGGCGTCCCTTGAAGCCTTGCAGCAAGCGGCGTTGGACCCAGGCACCGGCACCGCCGAATGGCTGCGTGATCAGCACCTGGCGGAGCGTCCGCGTTTGGCCGAGGGCTTGAAGGTTGAAGCCGGTTGGGAGCTGGCGGTAGAGACCGTTTTAGGCGCCGACCTGCAAGCCGTGCTGGTGGATGATTTTGGCGGCTTCGACCTGGCCGGTTTTACCCAGGGTGACCTGCGTTTGCTCAGCCCCGCCGCTGATGGCACGCGGGTGCCGGGCAGCCTGCTGGACAAGGTCGAGGCGGCGATTGACCTGTCGCCGTGGCTGGGCCAGGTCAAACCGGTGGAGTCCCTTGAGCAGGCCCTGGCCCAGCGCGGTCAACTGGCTGCCGGCGAAAGCCTGATCAGCCGCGACGGTTACTGGGTCGGCCGCCACTTTCTGCGAGTGCGCCGTGCCAGTGAAGCGGAAAGCGGCGTTCTGGCCCGTGGCCAGGAAATCGTCAACCTGATCGCCGAGCGTGAAGAGCGTGAAGCCACTCTGGAAAGCCTCGAAACCGAACTGCAAACCTTGCGCGCCACACAGCGCCAGCAAGAGACCGGCCGCGAACACCTGCGCCGCCTGTTGCAGGACGAAGCACGCCAGCAAGGCGAATTAAAAGCGCAGCTCTCCGCGAGCAAAGCCAAGGCCGAGCAACTGACCCTGCGCCGCACCCGCCTCGACGAAGAAGTGGCGGAGATGGGCGAGCAGCGCGCCCTCGAACACGAACAGATCGGCGAAGCGCGCCTGCAATTGCAGGAAGCCCTCGACAGCATGGCCCTGGACACCGAGCAGCGCGAACTGCTGCTGGCCCAGCGTGACAGCCTGCGCGAGCGCCTTGATCGTGTGCGCCAGGAAGCCCGCCAGCACAAGGACCACGCCCATCAGTTGGCAGTGCGCCTGGGTTCGCTCAAGGCCCAGCACAATTCCACGGCCCAGGCCCTTGAACGCCTGGAAATGCAGTCCGAACGCCTGACCGAAAAGCGCGAGCAACTGAGTCTCAACCTGGAGGAGGGCGAAGCGCCGCTGGAAGAGTTGCGCCTCAAGCTTGAAGAGTTGCTCGACAAACGCATGACCGTCGACGAAGAACTCAAGACCGCGCAGATCGCCCTGGAAGATGCCGATCGCGAACTGCGCGATGCGGAAAAACGCCGGACCCAGGCCGAGCAGCAATCCCAGCTGATTCGCGGCCAGCTCGAACAACAGCGCATGGAATGGCAAGCTTTGACCGTGCGCCGCAAGACCCTGCAAGACCAATTGCTCGAAGACGGCTACGACTTGCATGGCGTGCTCAACACCTTGACCGCCCAGGCCAACGAGAAAGAGGCCGAGGAAGAACTTGAACGGATTGCCGCACGTATCCAGCGACTCGGCGCGATCAACCTCGCCGCCATCGATGAATACCAACAGCAGTCCGAGCGTAAACGTTATCTGGATGCCCAGGACGCCGACCTGGTGGAAGCACTGGACACCCTGGAAAACGTGATCCGCAAGATCGACAAGGAAACCCGTAACCGCTTCAAAGATACCTTTGATCAGATTAATGGCGGTTTACAGGCGTTATTCCCGAAAGTTTTCGGTGGTGGCAGCGCTTACTTGGAACTGACGGGCGAAGATCTACTCGATACAGGGGTAACGATCATGGCGCGGCCTCCGGGCAAGAAGAACAGCACCATCCATTTGTTGTCCGGCGGCGAAAAAGCCCTGACCGCATTGGCCTTGGTGTTTGCCATCTTCAAGTTGAACCCGGCGCCGTTCTGCATGCTCGACGAAGTTGACGCACCACTGGATGACGCTAACGTTGGACGCTATGCGCGACTGGTCAAGGAGATGTCCCAGACGGTGCAGTTCATCTATATCACCCACAACAAGATCGCCATGGAAATGGCTGATCAGTTGATGGGGGTGACAATGCATGAACCGGGCTGTTCACGTTTGGTCGCGGTGGATGTCGAAGAAGCGATGGCGATGGTGGACGCCTAGCGGCAAGCTTCAAGCAGCAAGTGAGTTGGCTTGAAGCTTGTAGCTCAGGGCTTGTAGCTCACAGTCGGCGCCTGCTGTAGGAGATTGCCTACTATGCCTGAAAGCTGGCAATTCGACACATTTCGCGTCAACTGTGTAAAGTTATCTTTGGTCGTGCTAGTTTAATGTCAATTTTTCGTATGCGTGGGCAAAACGTCAGTCAGAACATAGAGTTGGCGCCACGTTTTAAAGCGGTTTGCACGGTGCTAAACCCCTTATTTTTCAGCATTTTTTATTAGAGGCACGGGATTACATGGAAATCGGTCTGCGCGAGTGGCTGATCGTCATCGGCATCATTGTCATTGCCGGTATTCTTTTTGATGGCTGGCGCCGCATGCGCGGTGGCAAGGGCAAGCTCAAATTCCGTCTGGACCGCAACCTGTCCAACTTGCCTGACGACGACGGCAGCGCCGAGCTGCTGGGGCCGCCCCGTGTGCTGGATACCCATAAGGAACCGCAACTGGACGAGCATGACTTGCCGTCGATGAGCGCGCCGGTGCGTGAAGCCCGCGAGTCATCCTCCAAGCGTGGCAAGCGTGGCAGCGCCAGCGTTGCCGAACCGCATCAGGGTGACCTGAACCTCGATGTCGATGAAGGCCCGAGCTTCAGCAGCCGCGACGATGATTTCCCGGACGAAAACGCCGGCAAGAATGCGCCGCGTCAATCGGTCAACGATCAGCCTGCCGCTGAAGAAGTGCTGGTGATCAGCGTGATCTGCCGCGACGCGGCCGGCTTCAAGGGCCCGGCGCTGTTGCAGAACATCCTCGAAAGCGGCCTGCGCTTTGGCGAGATGGATATTTTCCACCGCCACGAAAGCATGGCCGGCAACGGCGAAGTGCTGTTCTCCATGGCTAACGCAGTCAAGCCAGGCACCTTCGACCTTGACGACATTGACCTGTTCAGTACCCCTGCGGTGAGCTTCTTCCTCGGCCTGCCGGGCCCGCGTCACCCGAAACAAGCGTTCGACGTGATGGTGGCCGCTGCCCGCAAGCTGTCACAGGAACTCAACGGCGAGCTCAAGGACGACCAACGCAGCGTCCTGACCGCCCAGACCATCGAGCACTACCGTCAGCGCATCGTCGAGTTCGAGCGTCGCGCCCTGACACAGAAACGCTGAGGATTGGTTTCCAGCGTTGTCATTAGAATAAGCGCACCAACATTTGAGCAGCTTCGGCTGCTCTTTTGCTTTATGAGAGAACACCCATGACCGCCGTCCACACCCGCATCCTCGAACTGCGCGCTGAACTGGATCAGCACAACTACCGTTACCACGTCCTCGACGAGCCGAGCATTCCGGACGCCGAGTACGACCGGTTGTTCCACGAGCTCAAGGCCCTGGAGGCCGAGCATCCGGACCTGGTGACGCGTGATTCACCGACGCAGCGGGTCGGCAGTGCGGCGTTGTCCGCCTTTACTCAGGTACGCCATGAGATCCCGATGCTCAGCCTGGGCAACGCGTTTGATGAAACCACCATGCTTGAGTTCGATCGCCGGGTCACCGAGGGTCTCGACCTGCCCGTGGGCGATCTGTTCGGCGGTGGCGCGGCGGTGGAATACAGCTGTGAGCCGAAGCTGGATGGCCTCGCGGTCAGCCTGCTTTACCAGGATGGCGAATTGGTACGCGGCGCCACCCGAGGCGACGGCACCACCGGCGAAGACATCAGCGTCAACGTGCGCACCGTGCGCAATATCCCGTTGAAACTGCATGGCAGCGGCTGGCCGGCGACCCTGGAAGTGCGCGGCGAAGTGTTCATGTCCAAGGCCGGTTTCGAGCGGCTCAACGCTTCGCAGATGGAAGTCGGCGGCAAGACCTTCGCTAACCCGCGCAACGCTGCGGCGGGCAGCCTGCGCCAGTTGGATTCGAAGATCACCGCCAGTCGTCCGCTGGAATTCTGCTGCTATGGCCTCGGCCAGGTGACCGCGGATATCAGCGACACCCATATCGGCAACCTGAAGCAGTTGCAGCAGTGGGGCATGCCCATCAGCCACGAGCTGAAGTTGGCCAAGGGTATCCAGGAGTGCCTCGATTACTATCGCGATATTGGCGAGCGGCGTAACAGCCTGCCCTATGAAATCGACGGCGTGGTGTTCAAGGTCAACAGCATTGCCTCGCAACGTGAGCTGGGCTTTCGCGCCCGCGAGCCGCGCTGGGCCATCGCGCACAAATTCCCGGCCATGGAAGAACTCACCGAGCTGCTCGACGTGGAATTCCAGGTCGGCCGCACGGGTGCCGTGACGCCGGTGGCGCGCTTGAAGCCGGTCAAGGTCGCGGGTGTCACCGTGTCTAACGCCACCCTGCACAACATGGATGAAGTCGCGCGCCTGGGCGTGAAAATCGGCGATACCGTGATCATCCGCCGTGCTGGTGATGTAATCCCGCAGGTGGTGTCGGTGGTCCTCGAACGCCGCCCGGAAAACGCCCGTGCGGTGCCGATCCCTGAGCGCTGCCCCGTGTGTGGCTCCCATGTGGAGCGCACCCAGCTGGTCAAGCGTAGCAAGGGCAAGGAAACCGTCAGTGAAGGTGCGGTGTACCGCTGCGTCGGGCGCCTGGCCTGTGGTGCGCAGCTCAAGCAGGCAATTATCCATTTCGTCTCGCGCCGGGCCATGGACATCGACGGGCTCGGTGACAAAACCATCGAGCAACTGGTGGATGAAAAACTCATCGGTTCGCCGGCCGACCTCTACAAACTCAAATACGAGCAGATCATCGACCTGGAAGGCTTTGCCGATATCTCCAGCAAGAAGCTGATCACCGCCATCGAAAACAGCAAGACCCCGACCCTGGCGCGTTTTATCTACGCCCTGGGCATTCCCGACGTGGGCGAAGAGACGGCCAAGGTGCTGGCGCGCTCCCTGGCGTCCCTTGAGCGCGTGCAGAAAGCCTTGCCGGAAGTGCTGACGTACCTGCCGGATGTGGGCCTCGAAGTGGCCCATGAGATCCACAGCTTCTTCGAAGACAGCCACAACCAGGACGTGATCGGCGCGCTGTTGTCGCCTGATGAATGCGGCCTGCAATTGCAGGATCAGGGGGAACTGAGCGCCGAGTTCGCCGCCAGTACCACTTTGGGCGGCTTCCTGGACAAGCTGCATGTACCCTCGGTGGGCCCCGGCGCTGCGCAGAAACTTGCGGATAAGTTCGGCAGCCTGGAAGGCGTGATCAAGGCGGACTGGCTCGACATGCGCCAGGCGCTGCCGGAGAAGCAGGCCAAGGCCGTGCGGGAGTTTTTCGATAACCCGGACAACGCTCGCCACGCCCTGGCTATCGAGCAGCAACTGCGGGACTTCGGCATGCACTGGCAGAGCGAGAAGAAGGTGGTCGAAGGCCTGCCCGAAGCTGGGCATACCTGGGTGCTCACCGGCTCCCTGGAGCTGATGAGTCGCGACGTGGCCAAGGACAAGCTTGAAAGCCTTGGCGCCAAGGTGGCCGGTTCCGTGTCGGCGAAGACCCATTGCGTGGTGGCCGGGCCGGGTGCCGGCTCCAAGTTGGCCAAGGCCAGCGAACTGGGGTTGAAGGTGCTGGACGAAGAGGCCTTTGTCGCGTTCCTTGCCAAACACAATATTTCGGTCTGACGCGGCGCCTGTGGTGAGCGGGCTTGCCCCGCGCCGGGCTGGGACGCAGCCCCTGAAGAAAGTGGAACGATCCTGAGTCCTAAATGATCTAGTCTCAGTCACCCAGGGAGAGATCGCCATGTTCCGCTACTTCGAGCAACTCAGTTCGCGCATCGCTGCACCGTTCATGGCCGAAACCTCGCGCAACAGCAAGGTGTGGCAGTGTCGGTGCGGGCAAGCGCTGTTCTTTCGCAACAGCCAATGCCTGGCCTGCCAGGCGCTGCTGGGCTATCAGCCGCAGCAAAGCCGCTTGTCCTCCCTGCAGCCCGGGCCCGTGGAAGGCACCTGGCTGCAAGACGACAACCTCGACGCCGGCGCTTTTCGCCGTTGTGCCAACCTCGACACCGCGGCGGCCTGCAACTGGCTGATTCCCGCCCACAGCACTGCGCCGCTGTGTGTGGCGTGCAGCCTCAACCGCACCATCCCCGACCTGTCGATCCCGGAGAACCCCGAGCGCTGGAGCAAGGTGGAGACCGCCAAGCGCCGGCTGGTGGCGCAGTTGATCAGCCTGGGCCTGCAAGTAGTGCCCAAGAGCGTCGACGAGGATAGCGGCCTGGCGTTCGACTTCGTCGGCATCGACCTGGAAGGCAACGCGCCCATGACCGGGCATGCCAACGGCCTGGTCACCCTTGACATCAAGGAAGCTGACGACGCCCACCGCGAAAAAATCCGGGTGCAGATGCGCGAACCCTACCGCACCTTGCTGGGCCATTTTCGCCATGAGGTCGGCCACTATTACTGGGACCGCCTGATCGCCAACAGCCACTGGCTGGAGCCTTTTCGCCAGTTGTTCGGCGACGAGCGCGCCAGTTACGCCGACGCCCTCGACCAGCACTACCAGAACGGCCCACGCCCCGACTGGCAGCAAACCAGCGTCAGTGCCTACGCCACCATGCATCCCTGGGAAGACTGGGCGGAGACCTGGGCTCACTACCTGCACATGATGGACGCCGTCGACACCGCCCTGGGCTTTGGTATGAGCGCCCGTGAGATGGACCTGGATTACCAGCCATTCCCCCTCACCACGCTCTACGACCCCGAACATCCCGGCGGCGTTGCATTCCTGTCCTTCGTCAACGCCTGGATCGAACTGGCCGGCATGCTCAATGAACTCTCCCGTGCCATGGGCCAGCCGGATTTCTACCCGTTTGTGCTGCCACCGGCGGTGATCGCCAAGCTGCACTTCATTCACCTGGTGATCCAGGAAGAGGGCGGCCGGGCGGATGAGGTGTTGCAGGCACAATGATCAGCCAATGTGGAAGGGGAAGCCGATGGCATGGCAAGTGCTTGAACCCCTTCATATTTTTAATCCGTCACCAACGGTTGTAACTTCCGATGAGATCGGTACAATGGCCCCGCTTGCCGAGAGGCCAGCGTCGTTATGGTGACCCCATCGGTCCCCCCGCAACGATTACCCGTGAACCTGGTCAGAGCCGGAAGGCAGCAGCCACAGCGGGAACATTGTGTGCCGGGGTGTGGCTGGTGGGGTTGCCTCCATAACGCTCTTCCCAGCGGTCCCCCCCTTCGATTCAAATCCAAATTACTTATTTTCAGTCAACTGCCGATGTTTTATTGCGCGGTCGATGACGGCTGTTTCACAACTTTCCAACACCCCTCTGGACAACCCCAAACCGCCTTGTTAGTTTCCGCCGGCCACTTGTTTCAGAATATGACAGTGGTGCTGATTTGATATTGAAGTGCTATCACTTCTTTAACTAACAAGGATGTCTGTATTGAAAAGCCTGCAAGGGTTACCTCGTCTTATCAGTGCTTCGGTAGGTGCGCCGGGTAAAGCCCGCAACTTGCCCGCCGATGTGCAGTGCATCCAGTATTTATTCAATCTGATCATTCCCAAGATGGGTTTCCCATTGGCCGAAAACGGCAAGTGCGATGGCCAGTTGGTGCAGTGCATCAGCCAATACCAGTTTCGCCACCTCAAGTATGCCCATCCCGATGGCGTGGTCGACCCCACCGGTCGCACGTTCAACAGCCTGATCGAGGAAGCGGTGAAGGTGCCGGTGAAGGCCTTCCCGACGATGCGCATACCGAGTTTTCTCAATGCATTTGGCAACAACCAGGGCGATGCGGTGCAGGCCACGGTCAATGTGTACCTGGACCGCATGCGCGCGATGATCGAGGCCGAGCGGCGTAACCGGCAATTGATGCTCCAGGCCACGTGCGACGGGGGCATGACCCTCAGCGAAACGGACTTCCAGAACGCCGCCACGCAGTTGGGGAGCGGTATTTCGGTGAATATCATCAAGGCCTTCGCCACTGTGGAATCAGGTGGGCGTTCGGGGTTCGGCCCGGCCAAGTTGCCGGTGATCGCGTTTGAAGGGCACTTGTTTCGCAAGTACACCAAGCACATCTACGACCAGGCGCACCCGCTGTTGTCCTACCCCTACAAGAAAAAAGCCGGGCCGCAGTGGCAGGCCAATAACAAGGATCAGGCCAAGGCTTGGGAAACCATGGCCACCGCATTTGCCCTGGACCAGGAAGCGGCACTCATGTCGGCGTCGTGGGGTATGTTCCAGATCATGGGCTTCAACTTTGCATCGTGCGGCTACAAGACGGTGTTTGAGTTTTCGGCAGCATTAAAAGTGAATGCCGGCAACCAACTAAAAGCGTTCCTCGGTTTTTGCAGCAAGAGCCCGGCCTTGATGAAAGCCATGAAAGCCAAGGATTTTACCGGCATGGCGCGTAACTATAACGGCGAGGACTACGGCAACTACGACGTCCTGATGCAAAAAGCCTACGAAAAACTTGAAGGGAAAAAATAGGATGATCCGTTTTCTAGCGATAGGTGTGTTGTCGTTGTGCGCCGTGGGCCCTGCCTTGGCCGGTTCGGCTGCGTTGCATTCGGGCAAGTACGAAGGGCTGATGCTGGCAGTGACGCCCGAACATCAGGTTGAAGGGTTCTATTCTGAAGCCATGGGCGAGGGCGTCACCCGCCGTTGCGCGTTTTACCTGCAAGGCAAACCTGAGGCGCTCACCACTTGGCTCGATGAGGCTCATCCCGGCAGCCTGGCGCCTTCGTCCGATGGCGTGACCCTGACGGTGGAAGAGGGCCGCCAGCACCCTGGGTGCATGAACGTGCTTATGCCGGAGATTGCCACCGGCCTGGACCTGACCCAGACCGCCAGCAAAAAATGGATCGGCCTGGTGACGGTATCCGCCGACAAGGCTTACCTGCTGAAGACCCCAGGCGCCAAGCCCGCCAAGCGTCCGTATATCGTCAAGCGCGATGTGGTCGGTGTGCTGGCCTTCAAGGACGGTTGGGCCCAGGTCGAGTTCATCAATGCCGACGACCGCTCGTTCAGCGGCTGGATCAGTCAGGATCAGTACGCAAGGTTGGCTGCTCCGGAAGGCTGATTGCGCAGTTGCTTGAAAACGAAAGGTGGGAGGGGACAAGTCCGTTCCACCTTTTTGATTTGTGTCAGCCAAAAGTCTCCCGCAACAGCTCGGCAAATGCATCCCTGGCCAGATGTCGCTGGGTGTCCTTGTGCCAGAACAGCAGGTTATCCACGGCCGCCAGTTCTTCAAATCGATAAGACGCCAGCTGGTTGGCTTGCTCATAGCGGGCGAGGATGCCTTCCGGCGCCAGCGCCACGCCAATCCCAGCGCTGACGCAGCCGATGATCGTGCCCCAACTGGCATAGCTGGCGATGGTCGGCTTGAAGTCATGGGGCTTGACCCAGTTTTCCAGTGCCGCGCGATATGGGCAGCCGGGTGGCCAGACCAGCAAAGTGCGCCCGGCGAGGTCCTCGGCGCCACTGATGGGGTCACTGGACGCGCTGGCGATCAGCACCAGGCGCTCGCTGTAGACCACGCTGTGTTCGAGCCTGGTGCGCTTGTTGCCGGCGGCCACCAGCGCCACGTCCAGGCGATGGTGTTGCAGGTCGTCGAGCAGTTGGCCCCAGGCGCCGGTCACCAGTTCCAGGCTGACATCGGGGTAGCGCCGGTGATACTCCGCCAGCAGCGGCGGTAAGCGTCCGCTGGCGCTGGACTCCACCGCGCCGATACGCAAGGTGCCACGGGGAATGGCATTGGCGTCCACGGCGCGTTTGGACTCATCCACCAGCGCCAGGATGCGTTCGCAGTAATCCAGGAAAATCTCACCGGCAGCACTGATGGCCAGCCCACGCCCGGCGCGGATGAATAGCGGTGTGCCCAGTTCTCCCTCCAGCTGCTTGATGCGCGTGGTGATGTTGGACGGTACGCAGTGCAATTGCGCCGCGGCCTGGGCCACGCTGCCGGTTTGCGCCACGGCTCGCACCATTTTCAGTTGGGCCAGTTCCATTGCTCAGTTCCAGTGATTGCAGAAGTCAGAAACGGTTAATTGTCCTGCGCCTTACCCGGGCCAAGACTGACGGCACACCTTCTCAGTTTCTGGACGCCGTCGATGAATACCCCTTCACCCGTAAAGCTTACGCTAGTCATCGCCAGCGTCATCCTGTGTTGGGCCTATTCGCCGATTGGCGTGCACATGGGGTTGCACAGCTACAGTCCCGGCCAGTTGGCATTGCTACGGTTTTTGATCGCCTCGGTGTTCATGGGCGTCGTGGCGCTGGTGATGGGCATTGGCCGGCCGCGCTTGCGCGATGTGCCCTGGTTACTGGTACTGGGGTTTTTCGGCGTGTTCCTGCATCACACCGCGATCAACTACGGACAGCAATGGGTGACTGCGGCGGCGTCCAGTGTTCTGGCGCAGTCAGCGCCGCTGTTCAGTGTGCTGATCGCGTTTTTCTGCTTGAAGGAACGGGTCAGCGCCTGGCGCTGGGGCTGCGTATTGCTGGGCCTGCTCGGCGTGCTGGTGGTGATCTGGGGCGATCAGGGCGTGGGTGACATCGACCCGCGTGGCGTGTTGATCCTGCTGGCGGCGGTGTCGTGGAGCGTGTATTTCGCCCTGCAGAAACACTATGCCCACCGTTACAGCCCACTGACCATGGCGTGCTACATGGTGTGGGCGGGCACGCTGATGTTGTGTGTGAACCTGCCGGGCCTGCCTGCGGCGGTGCTGCAGGCGCCGTTGCCGGAGAACCTGGCGGTGCTGGTGCTCGGCATCTTCCCCAGCGCCCTGGCGTACCTGGCCTGGGGTTATGTGTTGAAGCATGTGGAGGTCAGTCGCGCGTCGGTGGCGATGTACCTGATCCCGCCGGTGGCGATGGTGATGGCCGCGACGTTGCTGGGCGAACACATTGCCTTGCGGGTGATGCTGGGCGCTGTGATCGTGCTGGCCAGCGTGGCGGCCATCAGCCTGGAGGGGCGCTGGCGGTCAGTCGTTCAGGCAAAACGCGCGCAAACGGTGGCCATCGAGGTCCTGGGCGACGAAGGTGTAGCCGAAGTCCAGGCTCGTCGGTGACTGGATAATGACGGCGCCCTGTTCTGCCCATTGGTCGTGCAGCGCGTCCACGGCGGCCTTGTCGGGCAGCGAGAAGCCCACTTCACCGCCACCACCTGTGAGCTGGGCTGCCGGCTCGACAGTATGACGCGACCACAGCCCGAGCTTTACGCCGTTGTCGAGAATGAACAGGGCAAAGGTCGGGTTCAATTCGACCGGTGGCTTGCCCAGCAGGCGGCTATAGAAGTTGGCACTGGTGGCCGGGCTGTCGACGTACAGCAGGAAGTAATGGGCGACGGTGTTCATGTGGGCTCCTTGAGAACGGGTGGGTGAGGGCGCCGATTCTATAAGGCGTCATTGTCAGTTCTTGTCAGGAGTCTCACCGGTGTACAGCTTGATAATTTCATCGACTTCGCCGGACATTTTCATGCGCAGCAAGGTGCGCAGGATCTGCTGCACCGGCACGTTCGGATCATTGCGCACGGCGCAGCCCACGCGTTGTTCATCGATCACGGCGACTTTATGCAGTTTTGTGCCGGTCGGCATGCGCTGGTTGAAACGATCCAGGATCCATTCGTTGCTCACCGCAAACTTGAAACGTCCGGCCACCAGCTTGTACAGCACCTGCTCTTCGCTGCGCGCATCGTCACGGGAGAGTTGGCCGCTGGCAAATAGCGGGTCGAGGATGGCGTAGCGATAATTGAGCACCGTGCCGATCGATTGAGGTGCCAGCCTGGTCACTTGCACCGGCTGCGTGGGAATGTGGCTACTCACCAGCACGTTACGCTGCACCATCAACGGGATGCTCCAGGTGTAGTCGCCGGACAGGTTGTTGAGCCAGGCCTGGGTGACATAACAGCGCACATCAATATCGCCATGCTCCATGGCCGTCGAGATACGTGCCCGGGCCAGTACATGGAACTGTGCCGGACGGCCGACCTGGGTGGCCAGGCTCAACATCACGTCATACAGAATGCCCTGGGTGGGCCGCCCGTCGTCCAGTTGCACCATGGGCATCGCCCAACTGTCGGAAATCGAGAAACGCAACGGCGCAGGCGCCGCCAGAGTGGCCGTGGTGAACATCCATAAAGCGCCCAGGACTACGCGCATACACTCTCCGGGTTCAGGGCTTTTTGGGGCCAATCAGCAGAGCTTAGTCAGATTAGGCGAGCGTGCCGGATGCAATTTCCCCCTTGCTCCGCTAGCATTACCGGCTTCCGCTTCCCAGTTGCGACGGTTTTCGATGAGTTATCAGGTTCTTGCACGTAAATGGCGTCCGCGCTCGTTCCGCGAAATGGTCGGCCAGACCCATGTGCTCAAGGCTCTGATCAATGCCTTGGACAGCCAGCGGCTGCACCACGCCTACCTGTTCACCGGTACTCGGGGGGTGGGCAAGACCACCATTGCGCGCATCATCGCCAAATGCCTGAACTGTGAAACCGGTATCACTTCGACGCCCTGCGGCACCTGCTCGGTGTGCCGCGAGATCGATGAAGGGCGTTTCGTCGACCTGATCGAGATCGACGCCGCGAGCCGCACCAAGGTCGAAGACACCCGCGAGCTGCTCGACAACGTGCAGTACGCGCCCAGCCGTGGCCGCTTCAAGGTCTACCTGATCGACGAAGTGCACATGCTCTCCAGCCATTCCTTCAACGCCTTGTTGAAAACCCTGGAAGAGCCGCCGCCCTACGTTAAATTCATCCTGGCCACCACCGATCCGCAGAAACTTCCTGCAACGATCCTGTCGCGGTGCCTGCAGTTCTCCCTGAAAAACATGACCCCTGAGCGCGTGGTGGAGCATTTGACCCACGTGCTGGGCGTCGAGAACGTACCGTTCGAAGATGACGCACTGTGGCTGCTGGGCCGCGCCGCCGATGGTTCGATGCGCGATGCCATGAGCCTCACCGACCAGGCCATTGCCTTTGGTGAAGGCAAGGTCATGGCCGCCGATGTGCGCGCCATGCTCGGTACCCTCGACCACGGGCAGGTGTTCGACGTGCTGCACGCGCTGATCGAGGGCGATGCCAAGGCGTTGCTCGAGGCCGTGCGCCACCTGTCGGAGCAAGGCCCCGACTGGAACGGCGTGCTTTCGGAAATCCTCAACGTGCTGCACCGCGTCGCTATCGCCCAGGCGTTGCCGGAAGGTGTCGACAACGGCCATGGCGACCGCGACCGCGTGTTGGCCCTGGCCCAGGCGTTGCCGGCCGAAGACGTGCAGTTCTACTACCAGATGGGCCTGATCGGTCGTCGCGACTTGCCTTTGGCACCGGACCCGCGCGGAGGCTTCGAGATGGTCCTGCTGCGGATGCTGGCGTTCCGACCGGCGGATTCGGCCGATGCGCCGAGACAGCCGCTAAAGCCAGTGGGGATCAGCCAGGCCACAGTTGATTCCGCCAAACCAGTGGCTGGCGCGGCGGTGGTCGCGCCAGTGGTTGCTGCCCCCGTTGCACCGGCGCCTGAGCCGGCACCGGTGGTGGCGGCAGCAGTGGTCGAGCCGGAACCGGTTGTCGAGCCCGAGCCTGTGGTCGACCTGCCCTGGAATGACCCGGTAGACGCTGAGGTCGAGGTCGAACAGCAGCCCTATGTCGAGCCGGTACTGGAAACCGCCGGTGAGCAGCCTGAGCTGACGCCGATGCCTGCACCGACGCCGGACAGCGTGGTGCCGGCCGCCCCGGAGTGGGTTTCAGCGCCGGTTCCCGAGCCGACCGTCGCCCAGGTCGAAGCCGCAATCCCGGGCATCGACCTCGACGACGAACCGCCGCTGGACGAAGATTACATCGAGCCGGACATGGATTCGGCCTACAGCTACCTGGACGATCTGGCCAGCGAGCACACTGCCGAGCCAGCCCCGGAACCCGAGGCAGAGCCCGCTGCGGCGCCGGCCACCGGCCTGGCCCTGCAATGGCTGGAGCTGTTCCCCAAACTGCCGATTTCCGGCATGACCGGCAGCATCGCCGCCAACTGCACCCTGATCGCCATTGACGGCGACCACTGGCTGTTGCACCTGGACCCGGCCCACAGCGCCCTGTTCAACGCGACCCAGCAGCGGCGCCTCAACGATGCCCTGAACCAGTACCATGGGCGCACGCTGACCATCACCATCGAGTTGATCAAGCCCGAGCAGGAAACCCCGGCCCAGGCCGCGACCCGCCGGCGTATCAACCGCCAGCGGGAGGCTGAGGACTCGATCCACGGCGATCCGCTCATCCAGCAAATGATGCAGCAGTTCGGTGCGGTCGTTCGCCAAGATACAATTGAACCTGTCGAAGCCCCGGTGCCCCAGGCGTCCTGACACCGGGCTATTAATTGATCCACGTACTTTTGAGGTGATTCCCATGATGAAAGGTGGCATGGCCGGCCTGATGAAGCAGGCACAGCAGATGCAGGAAAAGATGGCCAAGATGCAGGAAGAACTGGCCAACGCCGAAGTCACCGGTAAAGCCGGTGGCGATATGGTCAGTGTGGTGATGACCGGTCGTCACGACATCAAGCGCGTGAGCATTGACCCAAGCGTATTGCCAGGCGTGGGCGAAGATGACCTGGAAATGCTCGAAGCGCTGTTCGCTGCAGCCGTCAACGACGCCGTGCGCAAGATTGAAGCCAACAGCCAGGACAAAATGTCCGGCGTGACCGCCGGCATGCAACTGCCGCCGGGCATGAAGCTGCCGTTCTAATCGGCGGTCTTTAGCTAGACTCCAATGCCAGGCCTTGTGCCTGGCATTTTTGTTTGTGCCAATCCAATCGAACCCTGGCGCGGCACCCATGGTCTGCACCCTATACCGATAGATTCGATAAAGGAGCCCCTTCATGCCTCACGAACCGACTTTGAACCAGCGCATTGTCCTGGTCTCACGCCCCCAAGGCGCCCCCACCCCGGAAAACTTCCGCCTGGAACGGGTGACCTTGCCGGAGTTGGCAGACGGCCAGGTCCTGCTGAAAACGCTCTACCTCTCCCTCGACCCTTATATGCGCGGTCGCATGAGCGACGCACCGTCCTACGCCGCGCCCGTGGAAATCGACGAGGTGATGACCGGCGGGGCTGTCAGCCGTGTCGAGCAATCACGTAATCCGAAATTCGAGGTGGGTGACCTGGTCGTCGGCGCCACCGGTTGGCAAAGCCACAGCATTTCCGACGGCCGCAACCTGATTCCGGTGCCCAATGGCCTGGCCAGCCCGTCCATGGCCTTGGGGGTACTGGGCATGCCTGGCATGACCGCCTACATGGGCCTGATGGACATCGGCCAGCCAAAAGCCGGTGAAACCCTGGTGGTGGCCGCAGCGTCCGGCGCCGTGGGTTCGGTGGTCGGCCAGGTGGCCAAGCTCAAGGGCCTGCGTGTGGTCGGGATTGCGGGCGGTGCCGACAAGTGCCGCTACGTGGTGGAGGAATTAGGCTTTGATGCCTGCATAGACCATAAGAGCGCAACGTTTGCCGAAGACTTGGCCCAGGCCTGCTTCAAGGGCGTGGACATTTACTTCGAAAACGTCGGTGGCAAGGTGTTCGACGCCGTGCTGCCGCTGCTCAATCCCAAGGCGCGCATCCCCCTGTGCGGGCTGATCGCCGGCTATAACGCCCATGAAGCCCCCAGCGGGCCTGACCGCTTGCCGGCGCTGCAACGCACGTTGTTGACCAAGCGTGTACGGATCCAGGGCTTTATCGTGTTTGACGACTACGGTGATCGTCAGCCGGAGTTCCTCAGCGCCATGGCACCGTGGGTACGCGACGGCAAGATCAAGTTCCGTGAAGACGTGGTCGAGGGCCTGGAGCAGGCGCCCGAAGCCTTTATCGGTTTGCTGGAAGGGCGCAACTTCGGCAAGTTGGTGGTGCGGGTCGCGCAGGATTGAGCATTTGACGCTAATCCGGGGCGCGGGTATAAACCGCGTCTCGTTGTTTTGTCGGACCATTCGCCCATGAGCTTCAGCCCCTTGATTCGCCAACTGATCGACGCCCTGCGCACATTGCCGGGTGTCGGCCAGAAAACCGCCCAACGCATGGCGCTGCAACTGCTGGAGCGTGATCGCAGCGGCGGTACCCGGTTGGCCCAGGCCCTGAGCCAGGCCATGACCGGGGTGGGCCACTGCCGCCAGTGTCGTACCCTCACCGAAGAAGAACTCTGCCCGCAATGCGCCGACCCGCGCCGCGACGACACGCTGCTGTGCGTGGTGGAAGGGCCGATGGATGTGTACGCGGTGGAGCAGACCGGTTATCGCGGGCGCTACTTTGTGCTCAAGGGCCACCTCTCGCCGCTCGATGGCCTGGGGCCGGAGGCCATCGGCATTCCGCAGTTGGTGGCTCGTATTGAAGAACAGGGCACTTTTACCGAGGTGATCCTGGCCACCAACCCGACCGTGGAAGGTGAAGCCACCGCGCATTACATCGCTCAACTGCTGAGCAACAAAGGCCTGGTCACTTCGCGCATCGCCCATGGCGTGCCGCTGGGTGGCGAGTTGGAGTTGGTGGACGGCGGCACGTTGGCGCATTCGTTTGCCGGTCGTAAACCGATCGCGCTCTAACGATCACCGCAGGATCAAATGTGGGAGGGGCGGTGCGGCGATTTCACTTGCCCCTGATAGCGTCAGTCCAGGCAACCGTTATCGCTCGGTGAGGGCAAAGCGGGTCAGGCAAAACGTCGGAATCCCCATATCTTCCAGGCGCTGCGAGCCACCCAGCTCCGGCAGGTCAATGATCGCCGCCGCTTCAAAAACCTTCGCCCCCATGCGCCGCACCAGGTTCGCCGCCGCGATCAGGGTACCGCCCGTGGCGATCAGGTCATCGAACATCAGCACTGAATCACCCTCGCACAGGCTGTCGGCATGCACTTCGAGGAAGGCCTCACCGTATTCGGTCTGGTAACCCTCGGCCAGCACGTCAGCCGGTAGCTTGCCCTGCTTACGGAACAGGATCAGCGGCTTGTTCAGTTGGTAGGCGATGATCGAGCCGATCAGGAAGCCTCGTGCATCCATTGCGCCAATATGGCTGAAATCAGCCTCGACGTAGCGATGGGCAAAGGTGTCAGCCACCAGGCGCAGGGCCTTGGGCGATTGGAACAGCGGTGTGATGTCACGAAAGATCACCCCAGGCTTGGGGAAGTCGATGACGGGGCGGATCAGGGATTTGATGTCGAACGAATCGAAGGTCATCGTCGAAGAGTCCAGGGCGGAAAACGGACTCGAAGTATACCTGCGGCCTCGCCGATTGGCGCGGCCGCAAGTGTCTACGTCAGCCTTCCATCGAACCGCCTGCCAGCGCACACAGTTGGATCGGATCGAGGATGTGCACTTCCTTGCCTTCGGCGGCGAGCAGTTCGCTCTGCTGGAAACGGGTAAACACACGGGACACGGTTTCCACCGCCAGGCCCAGGTAATTGCCGATTTCGTTGCGCGACATGCTCAGACGGAACTGGTTGGCCGAGAAACCACGGGCGCGGAAACGCGCCGACAGGTTGACCAGGAAGGTGGCGATGCGCTCGTCGGCGGTTTTCTTCGACAGCAGCAACATCATCTGCTGGTCGTCACGGATCTCGCGGCTCATCACGCGCATCAACTGACGGCGCAGTTGTGGCAGTTGCAGGGCCAGTTCGTCCAGGCGCTCGAAGGGGATTTCGCACACCGACGTGGTTTCCAGGGCCTGGGCCGACACCGGGTGAATCTCGGTGTCCATGCCCGACAACCCGACCAGCTCGCTGGGCAGGTGGAAACCGGTGATTTGCTCTTCGCCGCCGTCGCTCAGGCTGAAGGTCTTCAGCGCGCCCGAACGTACTGCATAGACGGAATCGAACTTGTCGCCCTGGCGAAACAGAAACTCGCCTTTCTTGAGCGGGCGACCACGTTTAACGATCTCGTCCAACGCTTCCATGTCTTCCAGATTCAGCGAAAGTGGCAGGCAGAGGGGGGCCAGGCTGCAATCCTTGCAGTGAGCCTGGCTGTTAGCGCGCAGTTTGACTGGCTCGGACATTTCTTAGATCCTTGTGGGAAAACACACATAAGACGTAAGGGTACCGCACTGGGGGGCAGTGAAGCCAGTCTGTACAAAAAACAGGCAACGGTATAAAGCTTTTTGTACCGATGCCGATACAAGCTGCACATCTACCATTCGGAGCTTGGATCATGTCTGTTGTCGCGGCTTACAACCCTGCCATCCGTGTACCCAGTGTGCAGGACTTGAAGCCCGCTGCCGAGACCGAGGAAAAACTGCCCGTGACCGCGCCGGTGCCTGAGGCCAAGGTGAATGAAGGGGTTACGGTGACTATTTCCGCCGCAGCGTTCAAGGCGGCTGCGGCGCCCAAAAGCGCGAATGCCGATATCGACGACAGCGGCCTGGACAATAACGTCAAGGACGTGCTGAAAATGATCCGTAAGCTGAAACAGCAGATCGCCGAGAAAATGGCTGAGCTTCAGGCGATCGCGGCTGACAAAAGCTTGACCCCGGAACAGGCCCGGGCCAAGACCGCCAATGTGCAAGGCGCGATCAGTTCGTTGCAGGCAGGTTTGATGACGGCCCAGATCTCTCTGGCCAAAGCGATGAAGACCATGAGCGCCGATGACGCGCTCAAAGCCGCTTCGTTGTCGATGTAACTAGATCACCCGTGAAAATCGTTGCCGGTTCTGGTGCTCCAGATAGGCATCGAACACCATGCACACCGAACGCACCAGCAGCCGCCCAGCTGGCAGAACCTTGATGCTCTGCGTATCCAGTTCGATCAGGCCGTCTTGCGCCATGGTCTCAAGTTGCGGCCAGACTTCGTCGAAGTACCCACGAAAATCAATATTGAACGCCTGTTCGATCTGCTCGAATGCCAGGCTGAACGTGCAGATCAACTGCTGGATCACTTCCCGGCGCAAGCGGTCGTCGGTGGTGCAGATCAAGCCGCGGCTGGTGGCCAGTTGGGCGCTGGCCAGGGCGTTCTGATAGCCGTTCAGGTCACTGCTGTTCTGGCAATACAGGTCGCCGATCTGGCTGATGGCTGACACGCCGAGCCCGATCAGGTCGCAATGGCCGTGGGTGGTGTAGCCCTGGAAGTTACGTTGCAGCGTGCCTTCTTCCTGGGCAATGGCGAGTTCGTCGTCCGGCAGGGCGAAGTGATCCATGCCGATGTAGCGGTATCCGGCCTGGGTCAGTTGCTCGATGGTGGTTTGCAGCATCAGCAGTTTGGATTCCGGCGACGGCAACTCCTCGCTGTTGATCCGTCGTTGGGGCATGAAGCGTTCCGGCAAATGCGCGTAGTTGAACACCGACAGGCGGTCCGGTTGCAGCTTGATCACTTCCTCCACGGTGCGCGCGAAGTTGATCGGCGTCTGCTTGGGCAGGCCGTAGATCAGGTCGATATTGATCGAGCGAAACTGCAGGGTGCGCGCGGCGTCGATCACCGCGCGGGTTTCTTCCAGGCTTTGCAGGCGGTTGACCGCCCGCTGCACGTCCGGGTCGAGGTCTTGCAGGCCGATGCTCACACGGTTGAAGCCCAGTTCACGCAGCAGGCCCATGGTCGCCCAGTCGGCTTCGCGGGGGTCGATCTCGATGCTGTAGTCGCCGGAGTCACCGTCGAGCAGATTGAAGTGCTGGCGCAGGCTGCCCATGACCTGGCGCAGTTCGTCGTGGCTGAGAAAGGTCGGGGTGCCGCCGCCGAAGTGCAATTGCTCGACTGATTGTTTCGGGTCGAGGTGGCAGGCCACCAACTGAATCTCCTGCTCCAGGCGTTGCAGGTAGGCTTGGGCGCGGCCACGGTCTTTGGTGATCACCTTGTTGCACGCGCAGTAGTAGCAAATATTCGCGCAGAACGGCACATGCACATACAGCGACAACGGTCGCGTGGCCTTGCGGCTTTCGCGCAGGGCGTGGAGCAGGTCGAAGGTGCCGACCTGGCTGTCGAATTGTACGGCGGTGGGGTAGGACGTGTAGCGCGGTCCCGCCAGGTCGTAGCGTTGAATCAGATGTGGGTCCCAACGAATGGCGTCGAGCATGCGGGCATTCCCCGGATAGGCTAGTGGGCCGAGTCTAGGGGCGTGGCCGATATGGCATCTTGATTTGCGTCAACGGGGAGCGGCGCTATGCCACATGGCCTTTTAGTGGCCCATTAGCCAGTGCTGATGCGGACCTGGTAGGGTCCAGATACCGAAAATAATCACCAGCAGGCCACCGGCCATACGCACGCTGCGCTTGCGCAATAACGCGGTCACGCGTTCGGCCGCCAACCCGGTCGCCAACAGTACCGGCCAGGTGCCTAAGCCAAAAGCCAACATCAGCAACGCACTGTCGAGCGCATTACCCTGGCTGGCGGCCCACAGCAGGGTGCTGTACACCAGCCCGCACGGCAACCAGCCCCACAGCGCGCCCAGCAGCAGCGCGCGGGGCAGGCTGGACACCGGCAGCAAACGGTTGGCGACGGGCTGTATGTAGCGCCACAGGCCGCGCCCGAGGCTTTCGATACGGGTGAGGCCGCTCCACCAACCGGCCAGGTACAGCCCCATGCAGATCAACAGCAACCCGGCGAGCACGCGCATGAACAGGGCCGCCGGGCTGTTGGCCACGGCCCAGCCCGCCAGGCCGATCAATAACCCCGCAGTGGCATAGCTGAGGATACGTCCCAGGTTGTACGCCAGCAGCAGGCGGAATCGGCGGCTGCGTTGTTCCTTGGGAATCGCCAGGGTCAGCGCGCCCATCAGCCCGCCGCACATGCCCAGGCAATGGCCGCCGCCCAGCAGGCCCAGGATCAGAGCAGAGACCAGCAGCGGCGCCAGCTCAAGCATGGGGTGGGTCTTTGGGCGTGGGCGGTTGCTCGGGGCCGTTGGCTTCGTCGACGGCCGCGAGGTGGTTCGGGTCCTGGTCGTCGAACAGCACGCTGTGGGCCGGGCCGTCGAGGTCGTCGTACTGGCCGCTGTCCACGGCCCAGAAGAAGATGTAGATGGCCACGCCCACTAACAGCAGCGCCGCCGGAATCATTACGTATAAAGCTGGCATCTGCACTCCATGCCCGCGCGGCTCAAGCCGGCAGCGGGCGGGTTACCAAAGGGGCGCTTGTGGCCTGCGCACTCGGCACGCGAGTCAGGCGCAGGGCGTTGAGCACCACGGTCAACGAACTGAGGGACATGCCGATCGCCGCCCAGATCGGGGTGATCCAACCGAGGGCGGCAAACGGCAGCATAAGGCCATTGTACAGCCCGGCCCACAGCAGGTTTTCAATGATCACCCGGCGGGTGCGTCGTGCCAGGGTAAAGGCCTGTACCAGCGCGTCGAGGCGGTTGGACAGCAGCACCGCATCGGCGCTGGTCTTGGCCAGGTCGGTGGCCGAGCCCATGGCCACGCTGATATCGGCGGCGGCCAGCACCGGAACATCGTTGACGCCGTCGCCGAGCATCAGCACCTTGCGGCCTTCCTTGTGCAACTGTTGCAGCACGTGCAGCTTGTCGTCGGGGCGCAGGCCGCCGTGGGCTTCATCGATGCCCAGTTCAGCGGCGACGCTGGCGACCATCGGCGAACTGTCCCCCGACAGCAGCAGCGTACGCCAACCGCGCGCCTTGCAGGCGGCCAGCAGGGCCGGGGCATCGCTGCGCAGGCGGTCGTCGAGGACGAACCAGGCAAGGGCGCCATCGCCGTCGCCCAGCAGCAGCCATTGGCCGTCATCCTCCGGAGAGGCAGGAATCGGGCAACCACTGAGTGCGCAGACAAACCCCGGCTGGCCGATGCGCAACTGGCGTTTGCCGACACGTCCTTCCAGGCCGAGGCCGGGGGAGCTGAGCACCTCGTCAGCGGCCAGCGGCGCACGGCCGAAGGCGCGGGCAATCGGGTGTTCGGAGCGGTTTTCCAGGGCGGCGGCGAGGCCCAGGCACTCGTCGCTGTTCAGTGCGGTCAGGGGCCTGATCGCTTTCAGCGCCAGGCGGCCTTCGGTGAGGGTGCCGGTCTTGTCGAAAATCACCGTGTCGATCTGGTTCAGGCCTTCGAGCACATGGCCACGGGTCAGCAATAGCCCGAGCTTGTGCAGGGTGCCGGTGGCGGCGGTGAGGGCGGTCGGCGTGGCCAGGGACAACGCACACGGGCAGGTCGCGACCAGCATCGCCAGTACAATCCAGAACGCCCGCGATGAATCCAGCTCCCACCACAGCAGGCCAATCACTGCCGCGGCAATCAGCGAACACAACAGGAACCACTGCGCGGCGCGGTCGGCGATCTGCGCCAGGCGCGGCTTCTCGGCCTGGGCCCGTTCCAGCAGGCGCACGATGGCGGACAGGCGGGTCTCGTGGCCCAAGGCGCGCACTTCGACGGTCAGCGCGCCTTCGACGTTCAGCGTGCCGGCGGTGACGGCGTCGCCGGTTTGGCGCGGCAGCGGCAGGTACTCACCGGTGAGCAGCGACTCATCGATGCTGGACCGGCCATCGAGGATCACCCCATCTGCCGGCAGCACCGCGCCCGGATGCACCAGCACGCGGTCGCCCAGTGCCAGTTCGCTCAAAAGAATACGTTCGCTCTGGCCGTCACCTTTGAGGCGCAGGCATGAGGCGGGCAGCAGGTTGACCAACTGCGCGGTGGCGGCGGCCGTGCGCTCCCGGGCACGGCGCTCCAGGTAGCGACCGGCCAGCAGGAACAGCGCAAACATGCCCACCGCATCGAAATACAACTCGCCCACGCCGGTGATCGCGGTCCAGATGCCGGCCAGATAAGCCCCGCCGATGGCCAGGGACACCGACACGTCCATGGTCAGGTGACGCGTACGCACGTCGCGCATGGCGCCCTTGAAGAACGGCGCACAGCTGTAGAACACGATGGGCGTTGTCAGAAACATCGCCACCCAGCGCAGGATCACATGCAGTTCGGGGCTCAGGTCGATATTGAATTCCGGCCAGGTGGCCATGGTCGCCATCATCGCCTGGAACCACAGCAGCCCGGCGACCCCCAGTTGGCGCAGGGCCAGGCGGTTTTCGCTGGCCAGTTGTTCGGCCGCACGGTCGGCTTGATACGGGTGCGCGGCGTAGCCGATATGGCGCAGTTCACTGAGCACCTGGCTCAACGGCAATTGCCCGTCGGCCCAGCGCACCTGCAGGCGATGGTTGGACAGGTTCAGCCGCGCCTCGGCCACGGCGGGCAGGCTGCGCAGGTGTTTTTCGATCAGCCAGCCACAGGCGGCGCAACTGATGCCTTCCATCAACAGGGTGGTTTCGGCGAGGTCGCCTTCGTGGTGCACGAAGGGTTTTTGCACGTCGGCGCGGTCATACAGCGCCAGTTCGTCCACCAGTTGCACCGGCAGCGTCTCGGGGTTGGCCGAGGCTTCGCTGCGGTGCTGGTAATAGCTTTCCAGCCCACCGGCCACAATCGCTTCGGCCACGGCCTGGCAGCCGGGGCAGCACAGCTCGCGGCGCTCGCCGAGGATAACGGCGGTGAACCGACTGCCGGACGGGACGGGCAGGGCGCAGTGGTAGCAGGGGGTTGGGCTGGTCATGAGCGCTGCTATTTTTTCAGGTCTTCAGCACCCTGCAACGGTTCATCACCCAGCAGCAAGTCCTTGTCGTGGCTGACTTCTTCTTCCTCGAACAGGCGCCAGGTCTTGTCACCTTCCACGCCCAGCAATTCCACGAAGCGGCGACCTTCGACCTTGTCGGTGACCTGGCCGATGTAGCGGCCCGGTTCGCTGTCGCTGCGGGTCAGGTTGATCTTGCGATCCTTCTCTGGCTGGGTCGGGGAAATAAGGTTCAGTTCCAGGGTGTTCGGGTTGCTGTAGCCGGTGAGTTGCAACTCGACTTCACCGGTCAGCTCATCCAGGTGCAGCTTGGCGCGCAGTTGCAGGGTCTGGGCCAGCCGTTCGCGGTCCAGGGAGCGGTTGATGCCTTTGCCGGCCTCGTAGTAGTTGTCGTTGACCAAGTTGTCCGGGTTGTTCACCGCGATGGTCACCATGGACAAGGTCAAGGTCACCGAGCAGGCCAGAATCCCAATGATGATCCAGGGCCAGAGGTGCTTGTACCAAGGGCTTGCGGCAGTGGCTTGGGGCATTGTTCTGCTCTCTATTAACGAAGCTTTCTATTTATTAACGAACCTGGGGGCCGATGAATCGGCTCTTGGCTTCAATATGGATGCTGGTGTCATCGGCATCCTTGAGGATGAACGTCACCTCGTTGGTACTCGACGGCAGTTGCTCGGGCGAACTCGACAGTTCCACCGGCATGCTGACGATGTCGCCGGCCGCCACTTTGATTTCACGTCGGCCTTGCAGCTTGAGGTCGGGCAGGCCGGCAGCGTCGAGCACGTAGGTGTGATCGCGCTGGTCCTTGTTCATGATCTTCAGGCTGTAGACGTTTTCGATGCGCCCTTCGGCGTTTTCGCGGTACAGCACGCGGTCCTTGCTCACGTCGAAGCCCACCAGCGAACGCATGAAGAACGCCCCGGCCAACAGGCTCATCATCGTCAGCAACACCAAGGCATAACCGATCAGGCGTGGGCGCAACTTGTGGGTTTTCTGCCCTGACAGGTTGTGCTCGGTGGTGTAGCTGATCAGGCCGCGCGGGTACTCCATCTTGTCCATGATGTTATCGCAGGCGTCGATACAGGCGGCGCAACCGATGCACTCGATTTGCAGGCCGTCGCGGATGTCGATACCGGTGGGGCATACCTGTACGCACATCGTACAGTCGATGCAGTCGCCCAGGCCCTGGGCCTTGTAATCGGCACCTTTTTTACGCGGGCCACGCACTTCGCCACGGCGTGGATCGTAGGAGACGATCAGGGTGTCCTTGTCGAACATCACGCTCTGGAAGCGTGCGTACGGGCACATGTAGATGCACACCTGTTCGCGCAGCCAGCCGGCGTTGCCATAGGTGGCGAGGGTGAAGAAGCCGACCCAGAAATACGACCAGCCATCGGCCTGGCCGGTGAAGAAGTCGAACACCAACTCGCGGATCGGCGAGAAGTAGCCGACGAAGGTCATGCCGGTGGCAAAGCCGATCAGCAGCCACAGCGTGTGCTTGCTGAATTTGCGCAGGAACTTGTTGGCTCCCATCGGCGCCTTGTCCAGCTTGATGCGCTGGTTGCGATCACCTTCGGTGACCTTCTCGCACCACATGAAGATCCACGTCCACACGCTTTGCGGGCAGGTATAACCGCACCACACGCGGCCGGCGTACACGGTGATAAAGAACAGGCCAAACGCCGAGACGATCAGGATGCCCGAGAGCAGGATGAAATCCTGGGGCCAGAAGGTCGCGCCAAAAATAAAGAATTTACGTTCCGGCAGGTTCCACCATACCGCCTGGTGGCCACCCCAGTTCAGCCACACCGTGCCGAAGTAGAGCAGGAACAGGCCGGCGCCGCCGAGCATGCGCAGGTTGCGGAACAGGCCGGTGAAGGCACGGGTGTAGATTTTCTCTCGCGACGCGTAGAGGTCGACGCTCTTACCTTCAGGGCTATTCGAGATTTTGGCAGGCGGGGTAACGTCATGTACCGGTATCTGGTTGGTCATCATTGCATCCCACGGCGGTGGAGATTTGCCTCGGCCAGTACGTGCCAACCGGGGTCAAATTAAGGGTGTTGCAGTGGCGTAATGATACGCCCCCGCTGGCGCTCAAAGGGTGCGACCTTTGGTCGCATTGGGGGAAATCAATTGATGGTGTACGTGATCTGGATCAATTGACTTGTGAAGTATGGACGGTTTTTGTGGGGGAGGCGGTCATTCGTCCCAAGGATTGATCAGTGGAACACCGCTGGATTTGAAGTCGCTGACGTTGCGCGTGACAACCGTGAGCCCATGCACCAGCGCGGTCGCGGCAATTAATGCATCACTTTCATTGGCACGGTCCGGCACATGCAAGTGTGCGCAACGCAACGCGACTGCAGCATCGACGGGTAGGATTCTGGCATCAAAGGCCGGCATCACATGACGCTTGAGCCAGGTTCGCAACACCTTCCCCTGAGCCGGGTCTCGCCGCTCAATGCGCAAGACCCCGGTTTCCAATTCTTTAAGGGTGATTGCCGAGATAAACATACGCGGTGCGATGACACTTTTGGCCCAGGCGACCACGTTCGCATCAGCCTGGGGTTTACGCAGTTCAGAGATTACGTTGGTGTCGAGTAGATACATCAAGAGAGGTCCACGGGTCGATGAGTGATCACGGCACGTTCGGTTTCAAAGTCGATATCGGCCGCTTCCGGCATCACCAGCAGGTCAACGATGTTGGCATTGAGACCTGTCAGCTTTTGGTAGTCCTCAATGCTTAGCAGTACATGGGCAGGCTTACCGCGATCGGTGATAAAAACCGGGCCTTGGCGAGCGGCTTTTTTGGCACCGCTTGTGTCTTGATTGAATTCGCGGCTGGAAATGGTGGTGAAAGTCATGGTGCGCCTCCCCTGGAGTGGGCTGAATGTAGTTACGTTACTACTTCACCTTTGCTAGCCACAAGCTTAAAGCTACAAGCGGTCAACGTGCTTTTCCCATGCGAGCTGTCGCTGCATTGGAAACGAAAAAGCCCCGCCAGCTTTCGCTGGGCGGGGCTCTTTTGTTTCCGAGAGCCTTACTGCTCGTCAGCCTTCTTATCCCCATGGGACAAGCTGTAAACATACGCCGCGAGCAAGTGCACCTTGTCGTTGCCTTGCAGTTGTTCCTGCGCAGGCATCTGGCCCTGGCGACCCCAACGGATGGTCTGTTGCAGTTGGGCGAAGCTCGAACCGTAGATGAATGCACCCGGGTGTGTCAGGTCTGGCGCGCCCATGGCGGGAGTGCCTTTGCCGGCCGGGCCGTGGCAAGCCACGCAGTTGGCGGCGAAGAGTTTTTCGCCGTTGGCTACATCAGCCTTGACGCCTTCCGGCAGCTTGCGGCCGTCGAGGTTGGTGACGACGAACGCGGCAACGTCGCTGACGCCTTGCTCCTTGAGGATGTCCAGCCAGGCCGGCATGACCGCATGGCGACCTTTCATGATGGTTTCCTTGATGGTGGCAGGCTCGCCACCCCAGCGCCAATCGGCGTCGGTCAAGTTGGGGAAACCGTAGGCGCCCTTGGCGTCGGAGCCGTGGCACACCGAGCAGTTGGAGGCGAACAGGCGGCCACCCATCTTCAAGGCTTGCGGGTCCTTGGCGACGTCTTCAATCGGCATCGACGCAAATTTGGCGAAGATCGGCCCGAACTTGGCGTCCGACCTGGCCATTTCCTTTTCCCATTCGTGCACGCCGGTCCAGCCGGTCTGGCCGTTGGCGAACGGGGTTTGCTTGTCGTTGTCGAGGTAGTTGTAGCCCGGCAGCAGGCCTTTCCAATTGCCCAGGCCGGGGTACAGCACCAGGTAGCCAAGGGCGAAGATGATGGTGCCGACGAACAGCATGAACCACCATTTGGGCAGCGGGTTGTCATACTCCTCGATGCCGTCGAACGAGTGGCCGACGGTCTCGTCGGTCTGCTCGGCGCGCTGGCCCTTGCGGGTCGACAGCAGCAGCCAGGTCAAGGCGAAGATGGTACCCAGGCTCAGGACTGTGACGTACAGACTCCAGAACGTAGTCATTCTTTGTTACTCCTAGAAGCTTGCTCGACGTGCTTGATGGCTTCGGGATCATCCGCAAAGGGCAACATGGTCGCGTCGTCAAACTCCGACTTGCGCCGGGGACTGAACACCCACAGCGCCAGGCCAATAAAGGCCACCATCACCACAACGGTGCCCAGGCCTCGAATCATCCCGATATCCATGAAGAATCACCGTTTGCTTTTGATGATGGTGCCCAGGCCTTGCAGGTAGGCCACCAATGCGTCCATTTCGGTCTTGCCCTTCACGGCTGCGGCTGCACCGGCGATGTCTTCGTCGGTGTAGGGCACGCCCAGGGTGCGCAAGACTTCCATCTTCTTCGCGGTGTCCTTGCCGTCGAGCTTGTTTTCCACGAGGAACGGGTACGCCGGCATTTTCGACTCAGGCACCACGTTGCGCGGGTTGTACAGGTGCGCACGCTGCCAGTCATCGGAGTAACGCCCGCCAACACGCGCCAGGTCCGGGCCGGTGCGCTTGGAACCCCACAGGAACGGGTGGTCCCACACGCTTTCACCGGCGACCGAGTAGTGGCCGTAGCGTTCGGTTTCGGCGCGGAACGGGCGGATCATCTGCGAGTGGCAGCCGACACAACCGTTGGCGATGTAGACGTCGCGGCCTTCCAGTTCAAGGGCAGTGCGCGGCTTCATGCCTTCGACCGGCTTGTTGGTCACGTCCTGGAAAAACAGCGGAACGATCTGGGTCAGGCCGCCGATGCTCACGGCGATGACCATGAAGAAGGCCAGCAGGCCGATATTCTTCTCGACTACTTCATGCTTCATCAGTGGGCTCCCACAACGGCGATCTTGGCGGCGGCTTCGGCTTCTGCCGGGTCCGAGGCACGCACGGTGCGCCAGACGTTGTAGGCCATTAACAGCATGCCGCTGGCAAAGAACGCACCACCAATGGCGCGGACGATGAAGCCTGGGTGGCTGGCTTGCAGCGCTTCGACAAAGGAGTAGGTGAGGGTGCCGTCATCGTTGATTGCACGCCACATCAGGCCCTGGGTGATGCCGTTGACCCACATCGAGGCGATGTAGAGCACGGTACCGATAGTGGCCAGCCAGAAGTGCGCGTTGATCAGCCCGACGCTGTGCATCTGCACGCGGCCGAACAGTTTGGGGATCATGTGGTACAGCGCGCCGATGGAGATCATCGCTACCCAGCCGAGGGCGCCGGCGTGTACGTGGCCGATGGTCCAGTCGGTGTAGTGGGACAGCGAGTTGACGGTCTTGATCGCCATCATCGGCCCTTCGAAGGTCGACATGCCGTAGAACGCCAGGGACACCACGAGGAAGCGCAGGATCGGATCGGTGCGCAGCTTATGCCAGGCCCCCGACAGCGTCATCATGCCGTTGATCATGCCGCCCCAGCTCGGGGCCAGCAGGATGATCGACATCGCCATGCCCAGGGACTGCGCCCAGTCCGGCAGCGCGGTGTAGTGCAGGTGGTGAGGACCGGCCCAGATGTAGAGGGTGATCAGCGCCCAGAAGTGCACGATGGACAGGCGGTAGGAGTAAATAGGACGTTCGGCCTGTTTCGGCACGAAGTAGTACATCATCCCCAGGAAACCGGTGGTGAGGAAGAAACCCACCGCGTTGTGGCCGTACCACCACTGGATCATCGCGTCCGTTGCCCCGGCGTAGGCCGAGTAGGACTTGAACAGGCTGACCGGCAACGAGGCATGGTTGACGATGTGCAGCATCGCCGTCACCAGGATGAAGGCACCGTAGAACCAGTTACCCACGTAGATGTGCTTGGTGTTGCGCTTGACGATGGTGCCGAAGAACACCACCGCGTAGGTCACCCAGACGATGGCGAGCAAAATCGCGATCGGCCATTCCAGCTCGGCGTATTCCTTGGTGGTGGTGTAGCCCAGCGGCAAGGTGACGATGGCGCCGACGATGACCGCTTGCCAACCCCAGAAGGTGAAGGCTGCAAGGCTGTCGGAGATGAGTCGCGTCTGGCAGGTTCGCTGCACGACATAGTAGGAGGTGGCAAACAATGCACATCCGCCGAAGGCGAAAATCACCAGGTTGGTGTGCAGCGGGCGCAGGCGGCCGAAGGTTGTCCATGGCAAGCCGAAATTCAATTCCGGCCAAACCAGTTGCGAGGCGATGAACACCCCGAGCCCCATGCCAAGGATCCCCCAGACCACCGTCATGATGGCGAACTGGCGGACTACCTTATAGTTATAAGCAGTCGGACTGATTGCTGTGCTCATTCTAAGGTTCCACGGTTTAGGTTTTTTTATAGGTAAAATTCGGCCGCAAGTATGTAGAAAGCAAGGGGCCATTGCAACGCAAGGCTGACCTGTGTCAATGCGTTCCACGCCAGATTCTGCGCCCTTTCCATGTTTGGCGTAAGGATAAAATCCGAAATCGAAAGCTGATCAAGTGGACAGGAAATTTTGGGGTTCGCAACGACTGTCGTCGCGTACGCCAGGATCGGTCCGCTGTGCAAGCAAGCGTAGACCCGAATGGCAGGAGGGGAAAGGTGTGCTTTGGAAGGGTGCGACACTTGGTCGCGTAGCGCGGTAGAGCTGCCGCCCCAAATTGGGGCGGCAGTCAGGTGTTACTGAGCGGGGCTTTCTGGCGTTGCACCATCAGCGTTATGGGACAGGCTGTAAACGTAGGCGGCGAGCAGGTGCACTTTGTCATTGCCCTGCAGCGCTTCCTGCGCTGGCATCTGGCCTTGGCGGCCGTGGCGAATGGTCTGCTGCAACTGCGCGAGGCTGGTGCCGTAGATGTAACCGGCAGGCAGGGTCAGGTTCGGCGCGCCCATGGCTTCCATGCCGTGGCCTTGTGGACCGTGGCAGGCCACGCAGGTGGTGTTGAACGCGGCTTGGCCGGCAGCCAGGTCGGCAGTGCTGTCGGCCGGCAATGGCAACTTGGCGATATCGTGACGCACATAGGCCGCGACGTTTTTCACGCCCTCGTCGCCCAGTATCTCACCCCAGGCCGGCATCGCCGCGTGGCGACCGTTCATGATGGTGGTCTTGATCGCTTCGGCCGAACCGCCCCAACGCCAGATGTTGTCAGCCAGGTTTGGAAAGCCGAATGCGCCCTTGGCATCCGAGCCGTGGCACACCGCGCAGTTGGAGGCGAACAGGCGGCCGCCCATTTTCAGCGCTTGCGGGTCTTTGGCGACTTCTGCCACGGGCATGGCTGAGAATTTGGCGAAGATCGGCCCGAACTTGGTGTCGGCCTTGGCCATCTCCTTGTCCCACTCCTTGGCCGATGTCCAGCCGTTTTCATAGCCCGGCAACACGCCTTTCCAGTTGCCCAGGCCCGGGTAGAGGATCAGGTAGCCGACGGCAAACACCAGGGTGCCGGCGAACAACATGAACCACCACTGGGGCAGGGGGTTGTCGTATTCCTCGATACCGTCGAAGGCGTGGCCCATGGTCTGGTCGACACTGCCCTTGGTCTCGCCCTTGCGGGTGGCGAACAACAGCCAGGTCAGGCCGATCAGGCTGCCGATGGTCAGTACGCAGATCCATGTACTCCAGAAGGTAGTCATGGCCGGTTGCTCCTTGTTGCAGGCTCTTGGTGAGCGTCGGATGGCGAAGGTTCATCGGCGAAGGGCAGCAGGCGCGCTTCCTCGAATTCCGCGTTGCGCCGGTTGTTGAATACCCACAGCGACAGGCCGATAAAGGCGATGGCGACCACCAGCGTGCCGAGGCCGCGGATGGTGCCCGCATCGAATTCAAATCCCATGGCTCACCTCTTGCTCTTGATGGCAGTGCCGAGTACTTGCAGGTACGAAACCAGCGCGTCCATTTCGGTCTTGCCCTTGAGGCTGGCCACGGCGGCACTGATGTCGTCGTCGGTGTACGGCACGCCGAGGGTGCGCATCACTTTCAACTTGGTCTCGGTGTGGCTGTTGTCGACCGCAGCCGTGACCAACCATGGGTAGGCCGGCATTTTCGACTCAGGCACTACGTTGCGCGGGTTGTACAAGTGCGCGCGGTGCCAGTCGTCCGAGTAGCGTGCGCCGACGCGTGCCAGGTCTGGCCCGGTACGCTTGGAGCCCCACAGGAACGGGTGGTCCCACACGCTTTCACCGGCGACCGAGTAGTGGCCGTAGCGCTCGGTCTCGGCGCGGAACGGACGGATCATCTGCGAGTGGCACTGTACGCAGCCTTCACGGATGTAGATGTCGCGGCCTTCCAGTTGCAGCGCGGTGTAGGGCTTCATGCCTTCGACCGGCTTGTTGGTCACGTCCTGGAAGAACAGCGGGACGATCTGGGTCAGGCCGCCGATGCTCACGGCGAGCACCATGAGCAGCATCAGCAGGCCGACGTTTTTTTCAATCGTTTCGTGTTTCATCACTGACTCCTCAGGCCATCTGCGCGACAGGGGCGGCTTCGACAGGTTGTGCCGAGCGCACGGTGCGCCATGTGTTGTAAGCCATCAGCAACATGCCGCTGAGGAACACCGCACCGCCCACCAACCGCACGATGAAGCCTGGGTGGCTGGCCACCAGGGTTTCGACGAAGGAGTAGGTCAAGGTGCCGTCGTCGTTGATCGCACGCCACATCAGGCCCTGGGCGATGCCGTTGACCCACATCGAAGCGATGTAGAGCACGGTGCCGATGGTGGCCAGCCAGAAGTGCGCGTTGATCAGCCCGACGCTGTGCATCTGCACGCGGCCGAACAGTTTGGGGATCATGTGGTACAGCGCGCCGATGGAGATCATCGCTACCCAGCCGAGGGCGCCGGCGTGTACGTGGCCGATGGTCCAGTCGGTGTAGTGGGACAGCGAGTTGACGGTCTTGATCGCCATCATCGGCCCTTCGAAGGTCGACATGCCGTAGAACGCCAGGGACACCACGAGGAAGCGCAGGATCGGGTCGCTGCGCAACTTATGCCAGGCGCCCGACAGGGTCATCATGCCGTTGATCATGCCGCCCCAGCTCGGAGCCAGCAGTACCAGCGACATCACCATGCCCAGCGACTGTGCCCAGTCCGGCAGCGCGGTGTAGTGCAGGTGGTGAGGACCGGCCCAGATGTACAGGGTGATCAGTGCCCAGAAGTGCACGATGGACAGGCGATAGGAATACACCGGACGCTCGGCCTGTTTCGGCACGAAGTAGTACATCATCCCGAGGAAACCGGCGGTGAGGAAAAAGCCTACCGCGTTATGTCCATACCACCACTGCACCATGGCATCCGTCGCACCGCCATACAGCGAGTAGGACTTGGTCAGGCTGACCGGGATTTCCAGGTTGTTGACGATATGCAGGATCGCCACGGTGATGATGAACGCACCGAAGAACCAGTTACCGACGTAGATGTGCTTGGTGGTGCGCTTGGCCACGGTGCCAAAGAACACAATGGCGTAGGCCACCCAGACGATGGTGATCAGTATATCGATCGGCCATTCAAGCTCGGCGTATTCCTTGGAGCTGGTGTAACCCAGCGGCAAGGTGATTGCGGCCAAAAGAATGACCAACTGCCAGCCCCAGAAGCAGAACGCGGCGATTTTCGGCGCGAACAGCTGGGTTTGGCAGGTACGCTGCACCGAGTAGAAGGAGCTGGCGAACAGCGCACAGCCACCGAACGCGAAGATCACCGCGTTGGTGTGCAGTGGGCGCAGGCGGCCGAAGCTGGTCCAGGGCAAGTCGAAGTTGAGCGCGGGCCAAACCAATTGGGCGGCGAGAAAAACCCCGAGCCCCATGCCGACGATGCCCCACACCACCGTCATAATGGCGAATTGGCGGACCACCTTGTAGTTATAGGCGGTACTTAAAGTAGTGTTCATGGTTCCCCATCCACGGTTCAACCCAAGCAGATGCGGCACTTGGGCTGGAGTTATAGGCAGACTGAATAGCGAGGCAAGCATGGGCAAAGAGCACAAGGCCAGTATTGACGGGGATCAATGGGCGCAGTGTGTGCGGGAACATGGCTGGCTTTGGGATGTCGCGTCGGGCACTGCTTCGGGTGATTGCGTGACGCTGATCCTTGCCCATGGCGCCGGCGCACCGATGGACTCATCCTTCATGAACGACATGACTGCACGCCTTGCCGGGCATGGCGTCAACGTGTTGCGCTTCGAGTTTCCCTACATGGCTCAACGTCGATTGGACGGCGGTAAACGCCCGCCCAACCCGGCGCCGAAACTGTTGGAGGCGTGGCGCGGGGTGTATGCCGAGGTGCGACGTCATGTCGCTGGGAAACTGGCCATTGGCGGCAAGTCCATGGGTGGGCGCATGGCGAGTCTGTTGGCGGATGAATTGGCGGCAGATGGGCTGGTGTGCCTGGGGTATCCGTTCTATGCAGCGGGGAAACCGGAGAAACCCCGGGTCGAGCACCTGGCCGGGCTGAACACGCCGACGCTGATTGTGCAGGGCGAGCGCGATGCCTTGGGTAATCGGGTGGCGGTGGAAGGCTATGATTTGTCGCCGAGCATCGAGGTGATGTGGCTGGAGGCGGGGGATCATGACTTGAAGCCGTTGAAGGCTTCGGGGTTTACGCATGAGCAGCATTTGGAGGCTGCGGCCGTGCAAGTGGCTGAGTTTCTCAGCGCCTGTTAGGGCCAATCGGGAGCAAGCCCCCTCCCACATTCGACCGCATTCCAAGGGATGTACGCGGTTAACTGTGGGAGGGGGCTTGCTCCCGATAGCGGTCTACCGGTTGAAACGCTCGACCAACGAATACTGGGTATTCGCCGTATGCGTCAGCTCTTCACTCAACTGCGCCGAGTTCATCGCCTGCTCCGAAGTCTGATCCGCCAACAGCGCAATGGTGCTGATATTACGGCTGATCTCTTCGGCTACCGAGCTTTGCTCTTCGGTGGCGGCTGCAATCTGGGTGGTCATGTCGGTGATATGTGCCACCGCTTCACTGATGCCCACCAACGCCTGATCCGCCTCCATCACCCGCGCCACACCTTCTTCGGCCTGGCGATGCCCGGCATCCATGGTTTGCACGGCGGCGGCAGCGGTTTGCTGCAGCTTGGCGATCAGGGCATGGATCTGCCCGGTCGACTCAGTGGTGCGCTGCGCCAGTTGGCGGACTTCATCGGCGACCACCGCAAAACCACGGCCCATCTCTCCGGCACGCGCCGCTTCAATGGCGGCGTTGAGCGCCAGCAGGTTGGTTTGGTCGGCAATGCCTTTGATCACGTCGACTACGCCGCCGATCTCATCACTGTCCTTGGCCAGTTGGGTGACGGTCACGCCGGTCTCGCCCACGGCCACCGACAGACGCTGAATCGCCTCGCGGGTTTCCCCGGCAATAGAGCGACCGCGACCGGTCAGGCGATTGGCTTCCTGGGTAGCATCGGCGGTGCGCTGCACATGGCTGGCCACTTCCTGGGTGGTCGCCGCCATCTGGTTGACCGCAGTGGCCACCTGTTCGGTTTCCACGCGCTGGCGTTCCAGGCCGCTGGAGCTGTTATGCGCCAGGGTGTTGGACTGCGCCGCTTGGTCGTTGAGGTGCTCGGCAGTGTCCTGCAAACGCGTCAGGCATGTCTTCAGACGCGCCTCCTGGCTGAGGATCGACATCTCCAGGCGTGCCTGGGCGCCACGGCTGTCGGTGTACATCTGTGCGATCAACGGGTCGGACGTGGTCTGCTCGGCCAGACGCAGCAAGCGCTTGAGACCGCGCTGTTGCCAACTCAGGCCCAGCAGCCCCAATGGCACCGACAACCCCGCCGCCAGGGCAAAGCCCCAGTGGGAGTTGAGCGACGCACCGATCATGAAGCTTAACTGGCTGATCAGGATAAACGGCACCCAGTCCTGCAACACCGGCAACCACTTGTCCCGCTGGGGAACGGCCGACTTGCCCTGGTTGATGCGTTGGTAGAGCGCCTCGGCACGGCGGATCTGCTCGGCAGTGGGCTTGATGCGCACCGATTCGTAGCCGACCACCTGATTGCCTTCAAAGACCGGCGTCACATAGGCGTTAACCCAGTAGTGATCGCCCGTCTTGCAACGGTTCTTAACGATGCCCATCCATGGCAAGCCTTGTTTGAGCGTGGTCCACATATGCCCGAACACGGCCGCTGGCACGTCCGGATGACGCACCAGGTTGTGCGGGGCACGCACCAGTTCGTCGCGAGAGAACCCACTGATTTCAACGAAAGCGTCGTTGCAGTAGGTGATCACGCCTTTGGCATCTGTGGTGGAGATCAACCGTTGCTGAGCGGGGAAGGTACGTTCGCGCTGGGTAACGGGTTGGTTATTACGCATGATTGTTCAATCCGCAAGGCTTTCAATGGGTATCGGCGGTAACGGGGGTTTATTTAACTTATTTTTGCAACAATCGGCGGGTTGCTCGTTTCTGGAGGTGGTGTCAACCCGCTAGCATCGGATAGGTAAACAACCCGAAGTGAAGCAGATTCAAGCCAAAGTGCGTGGCAATCGCCGCACCCAGCCCGCCAAACCGATAAGCCAGGCCATAACCGACCCCGGCGATGCTCGCCAGCAGTACCCAATGCCACCCCGCGCCCACGTGCACCAGCCCGAACAGCAGCGACGCCAGCAGCAGCGCGAGGTTTTCGCCGTAGGGCAACTGTTTGAAGCGCCGGCTCAAGCCGCCTTGAATGTAGCCACGGAACAGCGCTTCTTCCACCAGGGTCACCAGCAGCAGGTTATTGAGCACCCACAGCCAGGCCTGGTCCGGCCATTTCGGTGCCCAACTGATCACGCCCAGCAAGGCTGCGCCACCCAGAGCGATGATGGCGGTCAGCGCCAGCGCCAACGCGGTGACGCAGATCGACAAGCGCAACGAACGCCGCGCCACAATCCACGGGCAGGCCAGCAACAACCAAAAGCCAATCAAGGGCTTGTCCTGGTTCAGGTACATCGAGAACGGCACGGCATCAGGCGTGAGGCGCTGCGGGTCAATGCCGCGTCCGTTGTAGAACCCCGGCAACCAGTGCATTGCCAGGCTCAGGGCCAGTACGATAAACAGCCCGTGGCCGAGGTTGCGTGCCCACGGCGTGCGTTGCTGGCGTACGGCATAGCCGGCGATCAACAGCAGGGCGATGGACACCAGCGCCAGCACGCCCAGTTGCCCGTAGGCCAAGGCCAGCACATAGCCGATGGAAAGCAGCGTCAGGTACAGCCAGGGCAATGCGAGCATGGGGATTCCTTGGGAAAAAACGGTCGACATTATAGCGACGGCCCGCGCGCCGGAACGTGAAAACGCCTCCACGCAACAGGGTTTGGGCAAGTGATTGCAAAACATGTCTTCGGCTGGTTATAGTCCTCCCGTCGTTATCCCTTCAAAAAGATCAGCACATGCCAGCTTCCCTGCGCATAGCGGTAGTCGATTCAGCGGTCAACGCTGTGGTCGTGCCGTGCGCGAACAAGCAGTCTGTGCAGATCAGTCACTACCCCCCACCTGTCAGTAGCACCCCGGTGTACGCAGTCGCATCACCGCCGGGTGTTGGCATTCCGGGCTGATCAGCGCGTTGCTGTTCCCGCTGTGCCTGCCTGAAAAAAAACTACTGAATTTCAGCATCTGCTGCTGAATCGGCTTTTTTTGCCTGATTACAGGTGGTATCCATGTCCGTTCTTTCGAAACACTCCGTGGCCGCGGCGGCCTCGACGAGCCTGTTTGTCCTGCTGTGGAGCAGCGGGGCGATCTTCTCCAAACTGGGCCTGGCCCATTCGTCACCCTTCGCGTTTCTGTTGATCCGCTTTGCCGTCGCCCTTGCAGGCTTGGTGGTGCTGGTGCCGATCCTCAAGCTGAAACTGCCGCGTCCCGGCAAGCCCATGCTGTACGCGGCGGCAACCGGATTGGTGTTGTTGGGGGCCTATCAGATTTTCTATCTGCTGGCCCTGGACCTCAACGTCACCCCCGGCGTCATGGCGAACATCATGGGGGTGCAGCCGATCCTCACCGTGGTGCTGATGGAGCGCCAGCGTTCCTGGCGTCGCATGTTCGGCCTGAGTCTGGGCTTGGCCGGGCTGATCATGGTGGTCTACCAAGGCATCGGGCTGTCGGGCATGTCCCTGGCCGGGATGCTGTTCGGGCTGTTGGCCCTGGCAAGCATGACCTTCGGCTCGATCATGCAAAAGCGTATCACCGACAACCCCCTCGGCACCCTGCCGGTGCAGTACTTGGCGGGGCTGTTGTTGTGTTCGGTGTTTGTGCCGTTCCAGCCGTTCCATGTTGAACACAACGCCGGCTTTTACCTGCCGGTGCTGTGGATGGGCCTGGTGGTGTCGGTACTGGCAACGCTGTTGCTGTACCGTCTGATCGCCAGGGGCAACCTGGTGAATGTCACCAGCCTGTTCTACCTGGTGCCGGCGGTGACGGCGGTGATGGATTACCTGATCTTCGGCAACCGGCTGGCGGTGCTGAGCCTGTTGGGGATGGGCTTGATCATCATTGGGCTGGTCTTCGTGTTCCGCAAAAACTGACCCCCCCGTAGGCGCCGGCCAGCCGGTGCCTACGGTTTTCGAGGCCGCAATACCAGCCACAACGCCCCGGCAATCAACATGCCGCCATATAAATGCGCCATTGATAACGGTTCGTCGAGCAACAGCGCCCCCCACAACACCCCAAACGGCGGGATCAGGAAGGTGGTGGTCATCGATCTCACCGGTCCGATAGCGGTGAGCAGTCGGAAGTACAAAACATAAGCAAACGCCGTACACACCAATCCCAACCCCAGCAACGACAGCCACACCTGCCACCCACCCCAGCTCGCGGGCGGATGGCTGATCGCGCTGTAGGCAAACAACGGCAGCAGAAACAGCGTCGCGCCCAGCATGCTGCCCAGGGCCGCGAGACGACTGTCCAGCCCGCCACGCTGGTCCAGCCAGCGCCGCGCCAGGAAACCGGCAAAGCCATAGCAGGTGGTGGCCAACAGGCAGGCCAGTGCGCCCATCAATAATTCCAGGTCAAACGCCACCGGCCCTGCGCGAGTCAGCACGCCCACGCCGAACAGGCCCAGGCACACCCCGGCGATTTTCGACGCGGTGAGGCGCTCACTGAAAAACAGCCCGCCAATCAACACGCCCATCAACGGCGTGGTGGCATTGAAGATCGCCGAGTAACCCGCCGGCAGCACCTGGGCCGCCACCGAATACATGGTCGCCGGGATCCCCGAGTTGATCACCCCCAGTAATAGCACGGTCTTGAACTTGCCCTGGAAATCCCAGCTCACCCGCATCACCGCCAGCATCACCAGCAAGCCTGCGGCGGCAATCGATACGCGGAAAAATGCGGTCGGCACCGTGCCGATTTCCGGCGCGATGATGCGCATGAACAGAAAGCTCGCGCCCCAGATGGCGGCGAGTCCCAGCAGGTAAAGGGTGTCAACAGGCCTCACGGAACACTCCTACATCAATAAGGCGGCGAGTGTTGCACGCCGCTTTCACTGATTACAGGACAAACCGCGTCACCAGCCCATTGAGGTCCACCGCCAGCCGCGACAGTTCCTGGCTGGCGGCCGAGGTCTGGGTGGCGCCGGCGGCGGTCTGGGTGGAGAGGTCGCGGATGTTCACCAGGCTGCGGTCCACATCACGCGCTACCAGTGCCTGTTGCTCGGCGGCGCTGGCTATCACCAGGTTGCGCTGGCTGATCTGCGAGATGGCGGCGGTGATTTTCTCCAGGGCGCTGCCGGCGCCGTTGGCCCGTTGCAGGGTCTGGCCGGCGTGCTCGGCACTGCTGTTCAACGCTGTGACCGTATCCTGGGTGCCTTGCTGGATACCGGTGATCATCTGCTCGATTTCTTCGGTGGAGTCCTGGGTGCGCTGTGCCAGCGAACGCACCTCGTCGGCGACTACCGCGAACCCACGCCCGGCTTCACCGGCACGCGCCGCTTCAATCGCTGCGTTGAGCGCCAGCAGGTTGGTTTGCCCGGCAATGCCGCGAATCACTTCCAGCACCTTGCTGATGTCCTGGGCTTGCAGCGCCAGGCCTTCGGCCTTGTTGGAGGCGCCGAGCACTTCGTCCACCAGGTTCTGGATCGAGTTGATGGTTTCGCTGATCTGGTAGTGGCCGTGCTTGCTGTCTTCATCGGAAGCCTGGGACGCCTCGGCACTGGACACCGCATTGCCCGCGACCTGGTCCACCGCCGTGCTCATCTCGGTCACGGCGGTGGCAGCCTGCTCGATTTCATCATTCTGCGCCTGCAGGCCGCGCGTGCTTTGTTCCATCACCGAGCTCATTTCTTCGGCGGCGGAAGCCAGTTGCTGCGCCGATTCGCTGATGCCACGGATGGTGGTCTGCAGCTGCACTTGCATGGTCGCCAAGGCGGTCAGCAATTGCGCGGGTTCGTCATGGCCGCGCACCACAATCGGCTGGCTCAAGTCGCCGGCGGCGATGGTGCGAGCCACCTTCAGGGCCTGGCCGATCGGCGCGGTGATGCTGCGGGTCAGCAGCCAGGCCAGCAGTAAGGTGGTGATCAGGGCGACGGCGATAATCAGGCCGACAATCCACTGTGCGCTCGAATACATCCGTGCGGCCGAATCAGCCGCCGCTTCGACGCCGTTCTGGTTAAAGACGATCAGTTTTTCCAGGCTCTGGCTCAAGATCGTGCCCTGAGGGGCGAGGCGGCTGACGAGCAGGTCGAGGGCGTCTTGCTGTTGATCCTTGTCCACCAAAGCGACCATCTGCCCGACGATGGCCAGGTACGTTGCGACATTGCTCTTGAGGGTTTTCAGCAGATCGCGCTCTTCGTCATTGCTCAGCAAGGTTTCATGGCGATCGAGCAGGGCTTGCAGTTCGTTGCTGGTACGGCTGATCAGGCCTCTGCTGGTGTCACGCACGCGAGATTCGTCGGTGCTCACCAGGCGCAGGGATTCCAGGCGGATGGTGGCCACCAAGGCTGCGCTGTCGTGGATATTCTCGATGCTCGGCATCCACGACTGTTCAATGACCAGCGCGCTTTCGCGCAGCTTGGCCATCTGGCCCAGGCCAAACATTCCCACAATCACCAGCAAGCTGGCCAAAACCCCAAAACTCAGGCCGGCACGCAGACCGATCCTCATATTCCTCAATGACATCTCAATGCTCCTTGGGCGATTAGAACCTGCTCCCGGATCGGTCTTCGGACCTTGTTAGGGTGGGAGAGGGCGCGCTGTATATCAAAGTGCCATTAAGGTGGTAATCGGGGTTTCCCTTAGTTGAATCCAAAGCCCTGCGGAGGGTGCGCCCCCGCGCTGGCTGGCGGTTTCCCGCCTCTACCGGCCAGGCCACGATGGTAAAGGCGTGTGGATAAAACGCGCTGGGACTGTAAGGGGCGTTTATTGACCAGATGGTCGAATTAAAAAATTGAAAATAAATGTACGAAATGAACAAAGCCGTACAAGTCAGTGCAAAAAATGACCCTTCTCCTGCCTTCGTACACTGGCTAAGCTCAGGGCTTCCAGATACCCGTAGAGGTTTCCCGCATGTCGACATCCACGCCCGCCCTCGCTATCGCCCGCACGATCCTCGAAGGCTTCGACGATTACCGCGAGCACTTTCGCCAGATCACCGATGGCGCCCGCGAGCGTTTCGAAAAGGCCCAGTGGCAGCAGGGGCAAGCGGCCTCGGCGGCGCGGATCAACCTGTATGAAGACAAGGTCGGTGAAGTGACCACGCGCCTGCGTGGGAATTTCGAGGGCGGCACATTGTTCGACATTGATCTATGGCCGCTGGTGAAAAGCGCCTACATCGGCCTGATCGACCTGCGTTTTGACGATGAGCTGTCCGAGACCTGGTACAACTCGATCTTCTGCGGCCTGTTCAGCCACGACCTGATCAGCGACGGCTGCATGTTCATCCACACCACTCGGCCGAGCCTGCGCCGGGCACGGGCGGCACAAACCCGGATCTACGCGCCTGCCGGCCAGATTCCCGAAATGCTCGCGCAGATTTTTGCGGACTATCGTTTCAGCGAGCCCTACGCCGATCTGGCGGCCGACCTGGGGCGCCTCGAAATCCAACTGCGGGAAAACCTGCCGGACTGGGTGTGCAAGGATCCGGACCTCAAGGTCGAGCTGTTTTCCTCGGTGCTCTACCGCAACAAAGGCGCCTACCTCGTAGGGCGCATCTACACCCGCGACGAGCAATGGCCCCTGGTGATTCCGCTGCTGCACCGCGAAGGGCAGGGCATCCAAATCGATGCGTTGATCACCGACGAGGCGGAGGTGTCGATCATCTTTTCGTTCACCCGTTCCTACTTCATGGTCGACGTGCCGGTGCCGGCGGAATTCGTCGGCTTTCTCAAACGCATCCTGCCGGGCAAGCACATCGCCGAGCTGTACACCTCGATTGGTTTCTACAAGCACGGCAAATCGGAGTTTTACCGCGCGCTTATCAACCACCTGGCCACCACCGACGATCAATTCATCATGGCCCCCGGCGTACGTGGCATGGTCATGAGTGTGTTCACCCTGCCGGGCTTCAACACCGTGTTCAAGATCATCAAGGACCGATTTTCACCGTCGAAAAACGTCAACCGCGCCACGGTGATCGAGAAGTACCGCCTGGTCAAAAGCGTCGATCGCGTCGGGCGCATGGCCGATACCCAGGAGTTTGCCGACTTCCGCTTTCCCCTGAGCAAGTTCGAGCCCGAGTGCCTGGCTGAATTGTTGGACGTCGCTGCCGGCACCGTCGAAGTGGAAGGCGACACCGTGCTGATTCGCCACTGCTGGACCGAACGGCGCATGACCCCGCTGAACCTCTACCTGGAAAACGCCAACCCCGCCCAGGTGCGTGAAGCCCTGGAAGACTACGGCCTGGCGATCAAGCAACTGGCGGCGGCGAATATCTTCCCCGGCGACATGCTGCTGAAGAACTTCGGCGTTACCCGCCATGGGCGCGTAGTGTTTTATGACTATGACGAAATCTGCTTTCTCACCGAGGCCAACTTTCGCCACATCCCCGCGCCGCGTACCCCCGAGGACGAAATGGCGTCCGAGCCCTGGTACTCCATCGGCCCGCTGGATGTATTCCCGGAAGAATTCCCGCCGTTTCTGTTCGCCGATGCCGGCCAGCGCAAGTTGTTCGATCAACTGCACGGCGAGCTGTACAACGCCGATTACTGGAAAGGCCTGCAGGATACGATTCGGGCGGGAAAGGTGATTGATGTGTTTCCGTATCGGCGCAGGTGGGGAGAAGTGTCTTGAACCGCTCGGTCACTGTGGTTTAGCACACCCTGGAGTGGGCCTACTGAAAAAAACTACTGGCAATTATAAAAGTGCCAGTAGTTCAAGGTGATGCAGGTTATAAGTCGATATGTCTAATGGTTCGGTTGAGTTTACTTCAGGAATGGCATGTCTTTGTTAGTTTCCAGTATCCTGTCACTCCAGTTAGTCAAACGGTTCCTGTCTGTTTCGTTGGGCGAACTCCTCTGGCCTTTAGCCGTTGCCTGGTAGAGGTCATTCATCGATTCTTTATACGTTTTGTCGATATTCTTGGTTGAATATCCTTTGTCCTGCAATTCAATTTTTCTCTGTAGCAAACCTATAGGCTTGTCAACGTAACTTTTACCGAATTTGGACGTGGGGAAGTCGGTGGGGAGACTTTTTAAAGTTTCAATGGTTTTCCACGAGCTGGAGGAAGATGCCGATGCACCTTGTGGCATGCTGTCGGGCGTACGTTGGTGCTTTTCCGCAAATGAATGTCCATAGCCTCCGACACGAGAGGAAGACATGCGATCTATAGGCATAAAAACTCCGATGAACACTGTTGTTGATGATTGATAAACAGCGCGCCGAATATAATTTCGATATTACATCAGCGCATCAGTGAGTTCTCACAAAAGTGCGAGATGCTTCTTTATTCCTCTGGTGAAATAGTTTTCTATGTTTTTTAATGGCGTATTCAAGTATCGAATGGAAAAAGACGCGTCTTCTTGGCTTTTCTTTTGTTAAAGGTTACTCATGAAGCGCATTCCTCGATTGGCCTGGCTTGTAGTGTGGTAGTTCGCGATTCGATTGGCTGTCAGGTTGGTGGCTGGCGCGGATGGAGTACGGCTATTGCTCGTCGAACGCTGCGTACCTGTTGCTCGCGCATAGCTGGGAGGGTGTTCATAGGGCGGCGGGTTTCGAGGATTCGTTGCTTCGGCGTAGGAGGGCGGGTTGTCTAGGCGCGTAGTGGATGGACTGATCTCCATGGAAACTCCTGTTCACGTTAAGAAATGAAGGTTGGCCAGATGTGTCTGGAAGTTTTATTGAACCTTTCACACGCCATCCATTCCATCGGACTTATGCTGTTAAAAAGACAGAATGATCCACTCGGTGTCGTAGTAAATGTCCTTTTAGGCGGTAGGTCAGCGCGGTCGTGATTGACTGACCGTCTCCAGACTTGCCGAAATCTTCGACAATTCCTTCCTCTTTGATGACTTGCGCTTTGCACTATTGGCACCCGGGCATTGTGGGGTGTTCATAGGGCGGCGGGTTCCGAGAACTCATTGCTTCAGCGTAAGAGGGCGGGTCGTCTGAGCGTGTAGTGGACGGCATGATCTGCATGGAGGCTCCGTTTCACATTAGGTTGGTGTCTGGAAGTCTCATTGAACCGTTCACATGCCATCCATCCCATCGGACTGCTGCTATTGAAACTACCGAATGGTCCACTCAGTGTCGTAGTAAATATCGTCCTCAGTGGTAAGTCAGCGCAGTCATGATTGACTGACCGTCTCCATACTTGTCGAAATCTGCGACAATCCCCGTCCTCTCTGACGACTTACGCTGCGCAGGCCTCACCTGCCTCACCCAAAAGACCCTTGCCGCCCTGATGACTGACCAAGCGCCCGCTATCGACCAACTGCTGAAAAACCTCGACCACGCCATGCTCGCCGACCGACACCGCTTGCGGCGCCAGTTGCTCGAGCTGCGCAAGAAACCCGACGAGGAGAAGCTGGCGCAGTGGGTCACGCGCATGCAGGCGTCCTGCGCCCAGGTCACGGCGCGGCGTGCCAGCCTGCCGGTGATTCGTTACGACGACAGCCTGCCGATTGCCGCCAAGCGCGATGAGATCAAGGACGCGCTGCTCAAGCATCAGGTGCTGATCATTGCCGGCGAAACCGGCTCGGGTAAGACCACCCAGTTGCCGAAAATCTGCCTGGAAATCGGCCGCGGCCAATACGGCCTGATCGGCCATACCCAGCCACGCCGGATCGCTGCGCGCAGCGTAGCCAGCCGCGTCGCCGAAGAGTTGGCCACGCCGCTGGGTGCGTTGGTCGGCTATCAGGTGCGCTTCGAAGACCAGAGCGACGCCAACACCCTGATCAAGCTGATGACCGACGGCATCCTGCTGGCGGAAACCCAGAACGACCGTTACCTGGAACGCTACGACACGATCATCGTCGACGAAGCCCACGAACGCAGCCTGAACATCGACTTCCTGCTGGGTTACCTGAAAACCCTGCTGCCGCGTCGTCCGGACCTGAAAGTCATCATCACGTCGGCGACCATCGACCTGGAACGTTTTTCCAAGCACTTCGACGACGCACCGATTGTCGAGGTCTCGGGTCGTACCTTTCCGGTCGACACCTGGTATCGCCCGCTGACCCTGGAACAGGACGAGGAAGGCAACCGTGTCGAAGACGACCTGACCGTCGACCAGGCGATCCTCGCCACCCTCGACGAAATCGCCGCCTATGAGCGCAGCGAACGGCGCAGTCCCGGCGACGTGCTGGTGTTTTTGCCCGGCGAGCGCGAGATTCGCGACGCGGCCGACATGCTGCGCAAGGCCCAGCTCAAGCACACCGAGATCCTGCCGTTGTACGCGCGCCTGTCGCCGGCCGAACAACAGCGCATTTTCCAGTCTCACCCAGGGCGCCGCGTGGTACTGGCGACCAACGTCGCGGAAACCTCGCTGACGGTGCCGGGCATTCGTTATGTGATCGACAGCGGCACCGCTCGCATCAGCCGCTACAGCTACCGCGCCAAGGTGCAGCGCCTGCCGATCGAGGCGATTTCCCAGGCCAGTGCCAACCAGCGTAAAGGTCGTTGCGGCAGGGTGGAGCCGGGGATTTGCATTCGGTTGTACAGCGAAGAGGATTTTATCGGGCGTCCGGAATTTACCGACCCGGAAATCCTGCGCACCAACCTCGCGGCGGTGATCCTGCAGATGCTGCACCTGCGCCTGGGCGAAATCACCGACTTCCCGTTTATCGAGCCGCCGGATGGCAAGGCCATCAGCGACGGTTTCAACCTGTTGCAGGAACTCTCGGCGGTCGACCGCAACAGCCAGCTGACCCCACTGGGCCGCCAGTTGGCGCGCCTGCCGGTGGACCCGCGCATGGGCCGCATGCTGCTCGAAGCCGCCAAGCTTGGCAGTTTGCAGGAAGTGTTGATCGTGGCCAGTGCCATGTCGATCCAGGACCCGCGCGAGCGCCCACCGGAGCGTCAGCAGGCCGCCGATCAGGCCCACGCACAATGGAAGGACCCGGATTCGGACTTCGCCGGGCTGGTCAATTTGTGGCGTGGCTTTGAAGAGCAGCGCCAAGAGCTGACCGCCAGCCCGCTGCGCAACTGGTGCCGCAAGAACTTCCTCAACTACCTGCGCCTGCGCGAGTGGCGCGATTCCCATCGCCAGTTGAGCCTGATCTGTCGCGACATGCAGTTAACCGTCAACAAAGAACCGGCAGACTTCCCCAAGCTGCACAAGGCGGTGCTGTCCGGTCTGCTCAGCCAGATCGGCCAGAAGACCGAGGACGGCGATTACCTTGGCGCCCGTCAGCGACGTTTCTGGATTCACCCGTCCTCGGGGATCGGCAAAAAACGCCCGCAATGGCTGATGACCGCCGAACTGGTGGAGACCACCAAGCTGTATGCACGCATGGTGGCGAAGATCGATGCCGACTGGATCGAACCGCTGGCCGGGCACTTGATCAAGAAGAACCACTTCGAACCCCACTGGGAGAAGAAGCGCGGCCAGGTGGTGGCGTTCGAGCAGATCACCCTGTTCGGGCTGATCGTGGTCGGGCGTCGGCCGGTGCATTACGGGCCGATTGACCCGGTGGTGTCGCGCGAGCTGTTTATTCGCGAAGGTCTGGTGCGCGGTGAGATCCAGTCCCGCGCCAAGTGCCTCACGGCCAACCAGCAACTGCTGGAGCAACTCGACGAACTGGAAGCCAAGGCGCGCCGCCGCGATATCCTGGCCGATGAAGAAACCCTGTACGCCTTCTACGATGCACGGCTGCCGGCGGAGATCCACCAGACCGCCACCTTTGACAGCTGGTACAAGGTCAACAGCCAGAAAGATCCGCAGTTGCTGATCATGCGCGAAGAAGACGTGCTGGCCCGCGAGGCCAGTGAAGTCACTGCCGCGCATTACCCGGACACCCTGCACCTGGGCGATCTGGAACTGGCCCTGAGTTACCACTTCGAACCCAACCACCCCCGCGACGGCGTGACCCTGCGCGTACCGGCACCGCTGCTGCCGGCCTTGCCGCCGGAGCGTCTGGAGTGGCTGGTGCCTGGGGTGATCGAAGCCAAGTGCATCGCCCTGGTGCGCAACCTGCCCAAGGCCCTGCGCAAGAACTTCGTGCCGGTGCCGGATTTCGTCAAGGCGGCGCTGCAGCGCATCGAGTTTGGTCAGGGCTCGCTGCCCCAGGCATTGGGGCGCGAGTTGCTGCGCATGACCGGGGCGCGGGTCAGCGATGAGGCCTGGGCCGAAGCGGCGCAGCAGGTGGAAAACCATCTGAAGATGAACCTGGAAGTGGTCGACGGCCAAGGCAAGTTCCTTGGCGAAGGCCGCGACCTGGCCGAGTTGACCGCGCGTTTTGTCGAAGCCAGCCAGGCCGCGCTGGCCGTGCCGCACACCGCGAAAAGCCAGCAGCCGGTGGAGGCCAAGGTGTTCGCGGCGGTGGCCGAGAAAACCCAGCAGAAGATCGCCGGGCTGTCGATGACGGTCTACCCGGCGCTGGTGGAAGAAAACGGCACCGTCAAAGAGGGACGTTTTTCCACCGCCGCCGAGGCTGAGTTCCAGCACCGCCGTGCGTTGCAGCGCCTGCTGATGCAGCAATTGGCGGAACCGGCCAAATTCCTGCGCGGCAAATTGCCCGGCCTCACTGAACTGGGCCTGATGTACCGCGAACTGGGGCGTATCGATGCCCTGGTGGAAGACATCCTGCTGGCCAGCCTCGACACCTGCGTGCTGGACGGCGAAGCCAGTTTGCCGCGTGACGGTGCCGGATTGGCGGCGCTGGCTGAACGCAAGCGTGGCAGTTGGACCGAACACGCCGAACGCCTGGCGCGCCTGACCCTGGAAGTGCTGAAGCTCTGGCATGGCCTGCAAAAGCGCTTCAAGGGCAAGATCGACCTGGCCCAGGCCGTGGCCCTGAACGACATCAAGCAGCAATTGAGCAACCTGGTGTATCCCGGCTTTGTGCGCGAAACCCCGGCGCAGTGGTTCAAGGAATTGCCGCGTTTTCTCAAGGCCATTGAATTGCGCCTGGAGAAACTGCCGAGCCAGGTGCAAAAGGACCGCGTGTGGAGCAGCGAGCTGGGCGGCCTGTGGGCGCAGTACCAGAACCGCTTGAACAAGCACACCCAGGAAGGCAAGCGCGACCCGCAACTGGAGCTGTATCGCTGGTGGTTGGAGGAGTATCGGGTGTCGTTGTTTGCCCAGCAGCTGGGTACCAAGGTGCCGATTTCCGACAAGCGCTTGAGCAAGCAGTGGAGCCAAGTAGAGCCCTGAAGCTCTCCCTGTCTCCAAGACTGAGCAGGTCCAAATGCGGGAGGGGGCTTGCCCCCGATAGCGGTGTATCAGTCACAGAATCTTTGTCTGACACACCGCTATCG